>JADYXS010000694.1 GCA_021772155.1 Candidatus Obscuribacter sp. | reverse complement strand
TTTTCGGATATGGTCGCGTGAATGCCGCCAAGGCGGTTCAACTCGCATACACGCCTCCACCTGTAACGACAACGCCGACGAACCCGACGCCGACCCCCACTCCTGTCGCACCGCCAGCGCCCGCCGACACAACTGCGCCTAGCATCTCGGTTAGCTCGCCCCGCGCCGGAGTCTATCTGAGTGGAAACGTGAGCGTTTCCTTCGCCGCTTCAGACAATAAGGGCGTGGTCAAAGTGGAATTGCTGGTAAACGGCAAAACCACCGGAACTTCAACCTCCGCTCCATTCACAATCCGCTGGCAGACGAACAAGATTGCCAAGGGGTCCTACTCACTTCAGGGCCGCGCGACGGATGCCGCGGGAAACAGCACAACCTCGGCAGCCGTATTGGTCTACCGCTAGTTCTCTGCTCCAATCACGATTCTGGCCCTGTGAGCACTTGCTCACAGGGCCAGAATTGTTTTTCGGCTTGGTCGATAAGGTTATTTGCGTTTGCGTAGAAGCTGGATACCAATGAGCGCTCCGCCGATGAGGGCGTGGTGCCAGGTTCGGGAACTGTTTCGTTCGAGGGGAAGACCGCCATCGTTGACCAGGAACAAGACTTCTCGGCCATCGTTCACTGCAGGAGTGCCATTGGGAAATGCAGGCGTATCGAGAAAGAACCTGACGTAGAAGGTGGAATTGACTCCCATCAAGTCGAACCCGGAAAAATTCACGTCTGATTTGCCGCTGCCATTGTTCACGGCTTCAATGAATGCATCTCCTGGTCAAACCTGCTTCGACAAGAAAGTCAGGGGGTCGGCCGCGCTGTCGAGTTACAAACCGACTTCGGTAAACCGCTGCGGGCCACTATCGTTATTGAGGTCACGGCCAAGACTGAAGGTATTGCCTACGATGCCAATAACGACGCTGCCTTGGTAGAACAGCGAAAAAATGTCTTCGTCTTCATTTTCGTCGAGAAGGGTCTTGGAACCAAGTGCACCAGCGTCTCAGGACAGATCTCCAATCGCACAAGGGTTTTAATCGTGGGCAACGAAGCCAGCATCGATCACCAAACCAATAAGCGTTCCAGTCTGACCAGTCGAACAGTACAATACTGCCTCCGTGGGCTGCAAGGCAATTCCCCAAAACGAGCTAAGTAAAAAGTTGTCGGATCAGGGCTTGGATAGTGCTCCACTCGCAGACACTAATCGGTTCTGAGGACTACGCAAACGTCTCCTTTGATTCTGAAGACTTGGCAGCCAAAATGTCTCAGCGCTCCGCGGGGGTCGCGTGCAGCGGATTGGGCAAGGTAACGGATTGCTCCCAAAACGGATCTGGCCCAAGAAGCATATGCTCGTCGGGCCAGTGTTGAATAATTCGGCTTGGTTTAAAAGATTACTTGCGCTTGCGTAGCAGCTGGATACCTATGAGCGCTCCGCCGATTAGGGCGTAGGTGCTGGGTTCAGGTACCCCGGTTTCGTTGGGAGGAATGCGGCCCTCAGGAATTTCAACGTACCCAATTGAAGTGTTGAAGTTGATGAAGAGTGAGTTGATGTAGGTCGAAGAAGTGGCGCCAGCAATCAGGTAGTTCAGGGTCAGCGTCTGCTTTACAAAGGGATTGTGAGGATCATTTCCAGTGATGCTACCGCCAGCATTGCTGTAGAGCAAACCCGGGCCCGGAGCGCCCAAGACCACGAATTCAGGTTGACCACCCCCAAAAACAGAAGTCTCAAAGCCAGTTTGCTGTGTCCAGGCCGGAGTTCCAGCATTCATTGTGAACGTACCGTTGTCGGCTATCGTGATCAGTTGGCCAGCCTGTGTATTCAACGTACCTGTAAGGCCTCCAATGACAGTGAATTTGATTCCCGAGACACCCTGCAGAACAGAATTTGGATTCGCAATCAGGTTATTGATGATGACCTGGAGAGTTCCGTTGCCGAAATCGAACGAAACGGTTGCATTTTGGGCAGTGTTTCCTGTCTCGCCGTTGTCGTAGGTATAGAGTGTCGCGGCGCCAAGATTGAGCGCAGAGGCCATAAGTGCGAAGCGGAAGATGTTAGTTAGGTATGACATTGACGTTTTATTAAACATAGCAGCGAATCGACTAAATGATTATGGCATTTGGTACTGGTTCGGACCGCTTTTGTAATGGTACTCAGGCTCACAGAAAATCCCTATCTTGTTGATTATTAAAGCTTTGTCCACAATGCCAGAGCAAGGAGAGATTTACAATTGCTGAAACGTATGGAAGGCGGCAGCAATCTGCCTCTCCACGTGGATAATTACGATGGTAGCGATCGTTAGCGCTCAAACACCGTGGCCGAAAGGCATTCAGCTAGGTTCCTGACTCCCTCATAGCTGGGAATGGTGATACTCAATCACGAACTGGCAGGGTAACATGATCCGGAGCTCTTTATTGAGCAAGGTGGGGAAACAATCTTGACAAACAAAAGAGGCCCACGAGCTTCTAGCTCGTGGGCACTTTGTCAGTATGTAGGAATGGATTCGAAGTTAGCGCTTGCGATTGCGGAGCGCTGCCAAGCCAATCAATGAACCACCAATGAGCGCATAGGTGGAAGGCTCAGGAACGGTTTCATTTGGCGGCAGCTTTTCGGAGTCGGGGCGCGCGATGAAGTCGCTGATCTTCTCCGATGTAAAGTCGCCATTCACGTCTACGATTGCGAGTCCTGCATTGTAGGCCCATTCGTCGCTACCGCCCTTAATGTAGAAGTTGCCCCAAACCGGAATGCGGTTAGAAGTAAAGCTATAGACCAATGGGGATTCGCCACCAAAATCAAATTTCACACCCCAAATGCTGCTACCGACTGGAAAGCCGGGATTGCCAGACTCAACTCCCCACTCTTTGATTCCTTCGATCGTGCGAGCCTCGCTCTCAACGAAGCAAGGATCGGCCGTACTGTTAATGGTGGTGCAGTTGGTGCTGAGCTCCAGAATAAAATGGCTAATAGCGGGGCTCGCAAATCCTGTGAAAGTATACGAGTAGGTGTAATTAGCCGTATTGATGATGGGCACGATGCTCCACGAAATAGATGGGCTGGGATTTGCGACAAGCCCTGCGGTAATCACGATGTCAGGAGTGGTCCGGCTGCCGGTCAAGTTGGCATCCCCCACTTGTACATCCCAAACGGTGGCTGCTGCGCCAACGGTTGCCAGACTTGCCAACAAGCAAGCAGTCAAAAAGATTCTTCGCATTTTTCCCTCTTTCCTCCTGAGGCTGACATTGAATTCATCTTGTCGCCTCATTCGTACGACCTATTATGCCGAGTCACCTAGTCAACTACAATCTTGCTTAGTACTACAGAGCTACAATTGAACTTACCTAACGAAGATCTTAAGTTGTTTATTTGCAATGTTTTAGAATGATTCTACGCTGGATCGGGACGTAGTACTTTAACTGATTTTGGAGTTGTATGTTCGTGAAACATCGAGGTCGAAGCTTAAACTTAAGGCAATAAGTATTAGTACTATTATCAAAAAGTCCTAAACTGATAAGAAAGTCCTAGAACTGAAGTTTCCTTCGACCTCGAAACGGTAGTTGAAGATTGATCCGGCGGGCGAAGCCCGACGAAAGCCATAGGTAATAAGGCACACGGCGAAGCCTGACGGATCTTCCCCCACGGAATTTGACGTAAGCTGCTGCGATCATTAGCGTTAGATGTTGTTTTGGCAGTTGTAACGTAGTCATGTATGTATTGTTATT
>JADYXS010000693.1 GCA_021772155.1 Candidatus Obscuribacter sp. | reverse complement strand
ACTTGGGCGCAGACCTACATGATGCTCGCTTTAGTTTTATGCATAGTTGCGATGCTCGGCATGGCGGCAGCTGGTATCTCTATTGCGCAAGAACAGGCACAGATGACCGTAGTTGCGACAATGGGTATGTTGGTGAGTATCGGCATTGCATTCCTATTACTGGATTGCGTCTCCGATAATGCACGGGTTGATGAATTGCTGAAAAGGCCTTTTGGCTTTAGCTGGACTCAGTGGGGCCTGATGTGCTCAGGAATCGCAGTGGCACTGGTCGTCGGTCCTTTCCTCAACGTCGAAGATGATGAAGAGAAGAAAGCTATGCTCCGTGTAGCAGCAGGTGCCGGCACGAAGTAATGGGGCAAGGTGGCGCACTTTCCAAGCTCGTAACCAGACGAAATTTGGCGATAGCTTGGGTTGTGTTATACACCATCGCATTGGCACTGCCCGCATTGCAATTCACTCAGGTCGAAAGCAAAGACCCTCCGGATATTTGGAGAGGCTAAGAAGTACTCATCCTCGGTTGGCTCGGATTGTTCTACATGCAACCGGCATGGCTGGCTAACTTTCTGATACTGCCGCTGTTAGCTTGCGTCTGGTTTCGAAAGTGGAAGGCGTGCGGTATTCTCGCCGCCATAGCAATCGCACTATCGCTCACCAGCTTCACTTGCATTGGGCTTTATCTGCTGCGGGACGAAGGCAGCGTACAACATTTGCGTGTAGCACCACTGAGAATTGGTTTTTACTTCTGGGTGAGCAGCTTCGCAGTCTGGCTAGCCGCACTTGCCAATGCTGGCAATTGTGCGAGAAAGCCGATACAACCTTCAGTTAACAAGAGCGTCGATTAGTCGGTCTTAGTCTTTCTTATTCACATCTTTCTTGTCGTCATCGTCATCATCATCATCGTCGTCGTCATCATCACCATCGTTGTCTTGATGCGCTCCGGAAGTCTTCACTTTCTGGTGCCGATAACAGTCCCCTGATGCGCGGGCTTTCTCCGCAGCGACCGGCTTAGTCTCTTCACCTGAATTGGTCTTTGGGTCTACGACAGGCTGCTTCTGGACCACCACGGGCTTGGACTGAACAACGTTTGCCGGCTTGACCTCTTCGACGACAACCGGTTGCGCCTCCACTACTGGAGGCTGTTCGACTGCAACTTGTTTCGGTTCGACATAAACTGGCTGCGCCGGTTGCTCCACAATTGGCTTAACTGCTTCCGAAATTGGCCTAGCTGACGTCGCTTCTGCTACTGGCAAGACATTCGGCGTCTCAGTTACAGGAGAAGTCGCGGGTGTTGCAACTGTAGCTGCCGTTGGTGACACCACTGGAAGATCCACGGCGACCACTGTACCGAACGCACTCAACTGTTTCGAAAGGGCCTCTACTGGTTCATAAACCTTTCCAGGCAATTTAGCAGCGACGGTTTTGGTGAACCCGGCCTTGCCAGCAGTTACCTCGGCATCGTACTTGCCTTCGCTATCCACAGCACCGGTCTTGAGGTCTAACAAGTTAGCCCAAGTGTTCTTTTCAATTGAATGGATTTTAAAGCCTTTGATGTTACTGACGTGAATAGCACCAGGTTGTGATGACTCGATGTCGAATGATACCAACTTTTCGAGCTGCACTCCGTCTACCTTGGGATTGTTCAGTGTAGTTTCGAAAGGTGCTGCTATCTTTATTTCAACATGCCCACCAGCAGTGGATTTGGTGATTGATACTTCCGCAGCATTGTTTCGTAGGACATTGGAAGCTGACCCCAATAAAGCGACATCTATCCGCTGAAAGTTGTCGGCCAAACTTTTCGATTCTTCAACATACTTCGGATCGACAAATCCGAGTGACTTGTAGATAGCATATGACTGAGCCAGCGCCTCGGACGCCTCGCTTGCCTTGCCTGCCTCCCGCAAAACGGTGGCTAAAAGTAGTTGTGCGCCAGCGGTAGCGGCGTCTTTAGTTCCGGCAGTAGCAGCGGCATCCAGCGCCTTGCGAAGCGTCGTTTCCGCTCGCTTGTACGATCTTTGCTCCAAAGACTTTTGCGCCGATTGCACGCTAGTTTCTAGAGATGCCGACGTGCCGGCCGAAGCTCCAACAACAGAAAAAGATATGAACGACATAGCAAGCAAAGTACGAGCAGCAAAACGTTTCATGAACGAACCTCGGTAAATCTTCCGAACGAATAGTGAACGAGCGAATCTGGATATTTAGGAGTACTCGATCGTATCACGCCAGCTGTGCCCATTACCCAATTTCGGCGGGACCAGCAACGCAGATGATGTGCTCACTTTGAAAAGTCGGCCGTGCTAACGGCAAGCAACAATCCATCAGGGGGCAATCAAGCTGCGAAGGCTTATGCTTGCGCGGCTGACGGATGACGCTTTTTCAGAAAATCAGCAGCAGACCGGGTTTTCAATTGTTGGGGGCGGTGACCAAGCAAGCGTTCACGCATTTGCGTCACTTCGACTCGTTCCATATATGCTGCAGACAAACCTGTTGCCGGCACCGGACGAGCTGGTTGATAGTAGTCCGAAACTTCGTTTTGAATACCGAATGTCATAACGCTCACCGTTTTGCTCTGCTTGCCTGTTCTACGAGATCTGAGATGGCATTAGGATGTCAATAGAGCAATAAGCAATTCGTTCTTTCCTAACTAATGCTGGGGTACACAGCACCATATGCGATACCAGTACCGTCCGGCCGGCGCAAACTAAAATGCTTGCTCGATGAACCGCCTGGATGGCGGCGCCTTCAGGCAATCACCAGAGGCTCACTGGCATAGCCAGAGAATTCGATCAACGGCAAAGCCATGTCGTGCGCATACAATTGTATGCGCACGACATGGCTTTAAATTCTGCTCAGTGAGCAGGACCGCACGGGATCCTCGCCTAATCCACACAGACCGGCAATCTAGGCAGTTTCGTTGCCGTGTCGGTTGATATGATGCTCAATCTTTTCTCTGAGCCGGGCATTCAGCCGCGCAATAGCATCGGCATCGCCGCTTTTGCCGGTCCGAGGAAATGCACAGACGCCAAGCAGGGTGGCATTCTGTTTATCAATGGTATGCATCGGCTTGCCGTCGCTGATCGTTTCTTCTTGCTCGGCTGCCCACCAGCATACGATTTTATAGTCCCCGTACACGGCCTTGGCCAAGATGCGATGTGCTTTAAAGTCGATCTGCTTCTCCGTGCAACCAGCGTCATCAAGCGCCGGGCTGAGACAGGAACTCATGAGGGCCGGGCCCATTTCCTTGTGTTCGATGTACTCAGGTTTGAAAGCTGTTGCGATCGTCATGCTAGGTCCTCGAAGTACAGAGCTGTATTATCAGATCCTGATGTATGGTACGGACTTTTGGTCAAAGCTGGAACTGTAAAGTGGAACGATGTTAGCACGATAGCAGAGCGAGCCAACCGAGTGGTTATCGTCAACAATGGTACCAGCGTTGAGGATTATAGGTTCACTATTCCCATAAAACAACAGGATGCCACATTGAAAGGAAGATCCTCCCGGCTGGACAACATGGCTATTGAAACAGGTTTACAACCGCCGGGCAGGGCAATCTCAAGAGATCGTGCCAGTAGAATTGGTCATTCCCGGCTCCAGTGGCTGATGGTATCACCTGCGCAGCCGGCTGTGCCGATTTCAAGCCACCGCCATTGATTCCCGACGCCTACAAATTCGACCAATACTGGCACAAATGGCGTAGGCTGCGGCGCCATTTGTGCCGCCCAGCCCGAGGAGAAATCCGGCATACGCAAGTCGAGAACTCACGGCAATCGGCCGGTGGTCGCAAAGGGAGGCGCATGGCGCCTCCCCTACACCTGTCCCGGCCGAATATCTACGACAGGCTCGCCCGATCTTCGCAGCCACTTCCATCGATGCCACCAACAGTAGTGTCACGAACCATGCCTCAACCCAAAATCCGGGAATTTCGTTGTGGTTCAGAATTTAATACAGAATTTGTTGAGTGCATCGTTCTAACAACTCCGTTCACCAATGGGGCTGCCTGCTGAATTCGGTCGACTTGGGCCCAGAGCCTAAGACGGCTAGAGTCATCAAGAGGCTTTCTCGAAAAAAGGGCGCAATACACGCACTGGTGTGGAATATTGCAAAGTTTGCCAATCCCTGCTGGACAGCTTGCGTAAACGCAACGCGAGCGGTACGATAGCGAGGTAACTACAAATTGCACTCACGCAACTACAATATGCGCGAAGATAAACAAAAGACTACTAATATCAGCCTCCGGATACCCGAAGAATATCGGAAGGTATTGCAGGTTCAGGCTGACAAGAAGGCAATCAGCCTGAACGCCCACTTGCTTAGGGTGTTTGAAATCCATTTGATGAACTCAGGTTTCGGTCCTACATCGATTACCTCATCAACAGGGCGGCTGTTCCAGATTCGTAGCGAACCACACCTCGACAATGTCGATGAAACAACTTGGGCATTCTTTATAGATGAGCCAAAGTTCGAAAAAGAGCGAGCGTACTATTTGATCGGAATAGCGCGAACCGTTCTGCGTGACTGGCAGGTTCAAGACAAGGCAACAGCCTCGAAAGAGATAGGGTTGGCTTTGCTTAACTACTACAATCGGCGAGGGTTGGAAATCGACCGCCTCGTTTGGAATCAATATCCTAATCCCGATAGCGATGGACGAAGGATTTTGCAACCAATCGATGTACCAGAGTCGATGGAGCAGTTCCTGGATCTTCTAATGGCTGATCAATGGAAAGACAAGTTTATTGATCAATCAGAAAAGAGCCAAGACATCCGTCGCGGTCGCTCAGAATCGGCTCTCTATCGCTAGTTTGCAGCTGAGTCTCTAAAAGAGCAGTAAGTATTTCATTGGTCTTGTTTGGCAAGACCGGCGCCGCCGTGGCGATGTATTGCACAGCGGGCGGAACCCGAGGAGAAAGAGTTATGACGTTATTCATCACAGTGTTCCTGGTTTCTTATGTAATTCACTCGCTAGGTGTGACGGTTGGCTATCACAGGTTGATTTCGCATCGAGCATTCTCGTGCCGCTATAAATTAGTTGAATACTTCTGGGTACTTGCTGGTTATCTGGCATT
>JADYXS010000692.1 GCA_021772155.1 Candidatus Obscuribacter sp. | reverse complement strand
GACCATCGACGCTCATCTGGTAAGTACAATCTACTCAAAAGACCAGGTGAGAAGAGGTTAGACTAGCGTCGTTTTGGCTATTCAGTTATCAGGGCTCAAAAGAGCTTGGTAGTGGCAGCATCTAATGCTGCCATTTCTGCTAGTAATGAAGGGCGTCGCAGAAATGCGGCGCCCTTTTGTTTTTATTGTATGGCCGTGCGCCATGCGCGATATCTTCGACTTTGTTGGCCTGGTAGGGGGGCTTGTCCCCTCCCGCTTTATCGTTCTAGCGCATGGAAAATGCCACCACGGAGCGGGCGGTGGGGCAAGTAGCTATCGAATGCAGCTCCGTCCTTGTTTTGCGGAAGCGCTACGTAACGATTGATGGTCCTCATTTGTGGGTACATTGTGGACTGTGGCTCATTTTGTGAGGTGAATCCAATGGCTGAGGGACAAAAGCCTGCTCAAGAAGGGGGGACTAAAGACCTGGCAGATCGCGTTTCCGATGCGGTCAAAAGTGGCGAGGACATCACTGGATTTCACGATGAGATTGATGGCCTGTCCAACGACGAGAAATTGGCCTTTATGAAAGATCTCGGCACCAGCACGTGGCAACCATCATTTGACGCCAACTTAAAAGCGAATGACTCAATTTTCGTTGATCCTGCAATTGAAAAGGAAACGGGTACTGTGCTCGACATAGACCTTGTGATTTATTCCAAAGAAGGACAGGTGAAAACACGGAAGGACCTATACACGCCGAACGAAGCGGGCAAGGAGTACGACAAGAGGCAGGAAGTTGCGGCCATCGCTTCGCCATATCGCCAGCTGCTGGCCTTGATGAATAGTCCATTTCAGAAGACGCCTGTCTCTGGACCGGAGGAGAGTGCAGCTAACGCAACCTACGTGAAGGGACTTCTCGAAAAGCACGCATCGGCACATCCTGATAAAGAGGCGATATTTGCTGCCTTTGAAAAACCTCGTTTGCAAGATAAAAGCGTTGAATTCGACTATTTGGACTATTTCAACGACAACACGCAAACTCCGGATGAAGTGCAGCAGAAAATCGATGAATATCAGAAGACCCAACGAAGTGTTCTTTGATAGAAGGCCATGGGCTCGATGAGGATGGCTATATTCGCATTGATGGTTCATTATCCAAAATTACGGCACGTTTCAGAGCCCTGGTAGAGACAGTCCAGTGCGCGATCGTCGCTTCGTTTGAGGCGCAAGTGCACAGTCTCTATGTATACGGTAGCGTTGCTTCGGGGCAGGCAAAGCCCATCACATCCGATCTCGATATTCTCATAGTCTTCAATGGCGATCCGTCTTTGCAAGTGAGAAGAACTCTTACTCAACTTGAGGGTAAGCTGTCGCAAGACTTTCGAGCTGACGTGCGCGAAGTTGGACTGGAAGCTACTTCCATAGCTGAAGTTTTTGAAGGCGACAATCCTGTTGGATGGGGGTGTTTCATCAAGCATTTGTGTGTGTGTCTGGCAGGTGACGATCTGGGGGAACGGTTCCCAAAGTTTAAGCCCACAAAGGCTGTGGCTTACGGACTAAATGGCGATGTACAGGAAGAAATCGAAAGAGCTAAGCGTGTCTTACAGGATAGTTCTGCGCGCGACACAGATAGAACGATTCGTACGATTTCAAGGAAGATGGTCAGAACGGCTTTTTGTCTCACAATGGAAGAAGCAAATTGCTGGACTGGAAATCTCGATGAGTGTGCGAGCATATTTTCCGAATACTACCCCGAGTGGGCTGCTCAAATTGAAGATGTCTTGCGAATTTCGAAGGGGGCTCCTGCCAGCAGCGATGAGTGCCTTAACCAGTTGGATGGATTCGGACAGTGGTTGTGCGTCGAAGTTCAAACGAAACTGCGGAGCGTTTGAGCCATCTGTGGTACAACGTTCTCGGCGTCCGTGTAGATTCTTTCCCGGAAGTTGCACTTATGGTCCGTGTAATTTTTGTACTCTGTTTGCTTGGACTAGGTTGGTGGTGTAACACCAACCTAGTCGTTTACAACTTGATGCATGGCTTAGAACCCGTACCAGCACGTAAATGCGTGTTGCATGGAGCGCGCAAGGATGGCGTGTATTTTTCTCCGGAAAAGGAAAATATCAGCTATCAACTCGACACGCACATCGGAACTCCGGGCCAAAAACTAGAAGCGAGCCAGCGACTTGTGGCGGCTATGTCTCAAGACCTTGTGTCCAAGCTTCCGGAAGGTACTGCCGCTAAGGTGGTATCAAACAGCACGCACAAAATGTATAGAGTTCCGCATGAGTTGGGTTGAGCGCGAGAACGTAATTGATTCACCGTTTATGGAAGCCTACAATGCAATGCGTGCGACGGGCGTGAAGAAGAGTAGTTCCGACGCAGCAAATCCTTAACCGCCAACTGAAGGACCAGAGCTCGACTCGGATAATGGTTGTGCGATGAAGTTAAACACAAGTTGCAGATTCTACGTCCGTGAGCGTCGCCTTAGCAGGTCTAATGCAACTGCAACTGTGATGATTACACCAGCCACAATCTCTTGAACCCAGTTGGGAAGTCCCATCTGAGAACATCCAGACCGAATTACTGTCATTATGAGTGCACCGCAAATGGTGCCAAGCACTGAGCCCTCTCCTCCGCGCAAGCTGCCTCCGCCGATTACGACTGCGGCAATGGCGTCTAGCTCTAATCCAACCGCCACAGTCGGATCACCGACGGTCAAACGAGAAAACTGCATCAATCCTGCGATTCCCGCGAAGCAACCGCTTATCGCATATAGGTATGCCTTGAGTTTGGAGACATCGATGCCGCAGAGAATTGCGGTCTGTTCATTCGAGCCAACTGCTTGCGTATGAAGGCCGAACCTCGTATACCGAAGCACAACAAACACGATCACCGCAAGCAACACCATCAGCCAAACACCGAGCGGAAAGATCATCCAGGAATCTTGCGGTTTGAGAACGATGACCAACTCGTTTAGCCATGAAATAGGCGCATCCACTTTCTGCTCGCCGGACAGCCCTTTAGCGATCCCTCTGAATATCAGCAATGTGCCGAGCGTGACGATGAATGGCACGACTCTCAGTCGGCTGATCAGAGCTCCGTTCACTAAGCCGCATAGAGTTCCTAGAGCCAAAGCGATAAACACCGCTGCCACCGCCGGCACACCATTTTGCAACGATAACGCGATGGCTACGGTGACCAGTGCTATGATCGATCCTATCGACAAATCAATGCCACCACCTATGATGACTATGGTCATGCCAATTGCCGCTATACCGACTATTGCTGTTTGGCGAACAATCGCCTGCATGTTTGTCCAGGTCAGAAAGGTGTCAGGCGCGGCAATCGAAAACAGGAAGTAGATGATAATCAGAGCCAGCAAAGGACCGGCTTCGCGGAACGCCATGGACTTTGCAAAAACCTCTTTGACCTTGTTGATCATGCTATTTCCGCCGTGTCATCCGCTGCGCCAGCCACTGCTAGCATGAGTTCTTCTTCGGTCCATTCGGATACCGTTTTGGAAACAATTAGTCGTCCCCTATACATGACTGCAATCCGATCGCAGGTGCCGAGCAATTCGGGAAGATAACTGCTTATCATCAGAACTGCTTTGCCTGCCAGAGCCACTTCATCCATAATTTTGTAAATCTGACTTTTGGTTTTAACATCCACACCTCTAGTTGGTTCGTCCAAAAGAAGCAATTCAACATCGCAAAACATCAGTCGAGCCAAAGCAACCTTTTGTTGGTTCCCTCCGGATAGCGACCGAATTGTCGCTTGAGGCCCGGGACAGCGGATTTCTAACTTGGTAATCCATTCATTGGCGGCGTCATTTTTGGCCTTCGGCATAAGCCAACCTTGCGTTTCTACTCTTTCAACGGCCGGCAGCACTAAGTTGTCGCCCACAGTCATGTCAATGGACAAGCCTTCATCGCGGCGGTCTTCGCTAAGTAATCCCGCGCCCTGCCGCCATCGCATAGCTGGAGGAAACCACCCCGAGTAACTTGCGAATTTAATCGTCCCGTCGGAGGTTGCCTCCAGTCCAAAAATAGATCGGACAAGCTCTGAGCGACCGCTTCCGACCAAACCGGCGATTCCCAAAATCTCGCCGCGGCGTAGTGTGAGAGTCGCTTCGTTGAGCTTGCTGTCTGCCCCTTTCACTCGCGCCAGCTCGAGTAGTGGTTCACCGGATGTTCGTTCGGATCGATGATACATCTGCGCCCTCTCGGCACCAATCATCATTGGAATCGCCTCGTTCACGGAAACTGCCGCGACAGCATGCGTCTCGACAGTCTTGCCATCGCGAAGTACTGTGAATCGATCTGCAATCTCCCAGACTTCTTCTAAAAAATGCGAGATATACACGATGGCGTAGCCTTCCGACTTGAGTTTCCGTAACAGGTCAAACAGCGCCAGGACATCCTTCCGTCCCAAACTCGATGTCGGTTCATCCATGATCATCACACGACAACCTGATGCAATCGCGCGTGCAATCTCGACGAGCTGGCGCGCAGACACCGAGAGTTGACTCGCCGGAAGATCCAGCTGGATGCTGTGATCACCCAGCATCGCAAGAGCTGCGCGGGCGCTGTCAGCCATACGTCGTCGATCAAGGAATGGTCCATTCATGGGCTCGGCACCGAGCGCGACGTTTTCATCTACACGCAGATGTGGCGCCAAAGCCAATTCCTGGTGGATCATCGCCACGCCAGCTTTGCGTGCGTCGAGTGGCGTCTGTGGTGCATATGCGACACCATCTAAAGAAAGGCTACCGGACTGCGGTCTGACAATTCCAGCCAGCACCTTCATCAGTGTGCTCTTGCCAGCACCGTTTTCTCCAAGCAGTGCATGAACCTCGCCCTGACGTAGTGAAAAGGTTGCACCACTCAATGCAATCGTGGCACCGAACGAAACTTCTATATCCGTTGCTTGCAATTTGGCGTGCACATCCATATTCTCCGTCATTGCAGCAGCCTCTTCAAATCAGGTTCGAGCAGTTCGTGCACTGTAGGATCCTGAGCGTTCTCTGTGGTCGCGAGAGTTACGCCAGTGTCTATTTGCCGTGGTATCACCTTTCCTTTGATGTGGTCCACGAGCTTTTGGACGCCCAAATATCCCATTAGCACTGGATTCTGAACAACAAGGCAATCAATTTGCCCTTTGTACAAAGCGTCATTGAGCTTGCGCGATGTGTCAAATCCGACGAATCGCACTTTGCCGGCAAGCCCGCTGTCTTGAAGCGCCCGCAACATTACGAACGTGGACGTTTCGTTCGGGCAAAACACGCCGTCTATGCCCGGCTTACCGTTGGCTGACTTGAATCGGTTGATCAGGTTTTCTGCGGACTTGTAAGATTCTTCGTACGAGGTTCCAATGCGTTGATTTGCGCTGAGCAATCGGATCTGAGGAAACTTTTTCAACGCGTCCAAGAAGCCATTTTCCCTGTTTTCGACGCTCGCATTACCTGCCATGCCACGGAACAACAGAACATTGCCTTGGTCGTGCAGCAGATGTGCGAGGTGCTCGCCCGCAAGATGTCCACCCTTGTAGTTATCGGTGGCCACGTAACTGACCTGTTGATTGCTGTTCAGATTTGAATCAACGATGATAACCGGAATACCGCTGCGAACGCTGTTCTCTACGCCCGGTCTGGCTGCATTGCGATCGATGGGAGCTAGAACAATCCCGTCTGGTTTTCTGAGAATTACATTCTCAACTACGTCGAGTTGTGCATTTCGATCATAAGTAAGCGGACCTTTCCAAAGAATATCCACACCAATTTCTTTTGCCGCTTTTACTGCTCCGGCGTGAATGGATTTCCAGTATTCGTCGGTGGTCGCCATCGGAACAACGGCGATGAGAAGTCGTTTGGAATCAGTGTGTGTGAAAGCTTTCGTTGCGAATGCCGCGATGATCAAAAGGACTGCTACGAAGGCCATGTATGGAACGATTCTGGATGCTCTTTCTTTCATGAAGACCTGTACGGAAATAGGTCAGCTGCCCCGTCTCGACAGTGTATCGTCTCCTTGTATCCAACAGCGATGCGCATCCTGACTGCCTTCGATCGAGAAGAGTCGATAGTTATCGTTGTGCTGGATTCGAGCATGAGCGGTTTCAAAGCTCAGTTCCTGGTTGATCGCCATTCTCTAGGTAATCTTTGAAAAACTACCAACCCAATATCCCATTCTTTTTCACAATTGTGGAGGTTTGCACCTAATATTCGGCCTTGGTTTGTTGGGTATATCGACATTGTCTATGAGGGCTTTGCTGTAATGCGATCGATAACCGCGGCTGTATTGTTGACTACGCTGTTCACCATCCCCGCCATGGCACAATCATGGGCCGTCCAGAAAGGCAGCTGGAATGTTCCGAGGATACCTTCTACGAACCTTAGCGGCTCATGGGGCGTAAAGTCCGAGTCTTACGGCGTCAAGCCAGAGTCATGGGGTGTGAAGTCCGAATCCTATGGTGTAAATTCTGGCTCATGGGAAGTCAAATCAGGTTCGTGGGGCGTCAAACCAATTGAGCCGGTCAAAGGCTGGCTAGACGGCAAACCTGAACTGGTGAAAGAAATGAAAGGGGCTCGGGTGTGCGAGTCCGAGCCGCCACCGAAGGTATCGGGTGAAGGTGGGTCGCCAATGACTGCGGCAGAACGAGCGCAGACCGCGGCAAATCCCTCTCCACGCGACGAAGGTCCACCGCCCATTGCCACCGACAAGAATCGGTAATCTAGCCGCCATCAGCGTATTGCTGTGCGTGGACGTTTGGGGAGGCGATACTAAAGTGCCTACTGTCGGCACAGGTCTTGATTACGGTTCATCAAGAGTGCAACTTGAGATACAATACTGGCCGCAAGGGATCTTTCCTGCGACCAGGAACTGTTGAATATGACGCAAAAACAGTGTCCGAAATGCTCGGCACGTTACATGGAAGACACTGACGTTTGCGAAGACGACGGCATTAAGCTGGTCGACGCGGTTCCGTCTATGGGTTCTGCTGGGTCTCCTTACATCGATTTTGTTCCCGTAGGCAAAGGCTTATGGGGTGAGGTGTTCAAAGCGAAGCATGCGACGCTGAATTACCCGGTCGGAATTAAGATTCTGCATTCGCATTTTGCTAAACGTGGTGCGGACGTGAAGCGCGTTGTCAGGGACGGACAACTTCTTAGTCAAATAGAAAATGCCAATGTCGCCAAAGTTTACGAAGCTGGCTTCATCAATGAGCACCAGCCATACATTGTCACTGAGTACTTGGAAGCGCAGACGTTATCCGACTTTTTGGACGCCGGGCTGGCGATACCGGAACGCGTGAGTATTTCGGTCTTCAAACAATGCGCCAAGGCGCTGGTCTGCATGGAGCCGCATAAAATCGTCCACGGCGATCTGACGCCCACCAATATAGTTGGCGATTTCAGTTCCGAAGATGGAACGGTGAAAGTTGCCGACTTTATCCCCGGAAATCTTTTTGCCTATGAACTGAAGGAGCAACGGATTCTGGCGGGAGTCCGATCGGTAACCGCTTATTCGTATATCAGTCCCGAGCAATGGAAAGGAAAGAAGCTTGATGTGCGCAGCGATATCTATTCGCTTGGCTGCGTCATGTACAAGACCCTTGTGGGGCACTGTCCGTTCGAAGGGCTTGAGCCTGCCGAAGTCATGGCTCTGCAGTCCACCTCCGCGCCGACCAATATTGTGGAAACCTCTGCGTGTGTTTCGCCTGCTTTAGCGAGCATAGTTATGCGCTGCTTGCAGAAAAAACCAGGCGATCGCTTTCAAACTGGAGCTGAATTGCTACGGGCGCTTGAGCGTGCACAGCAAGTGCCGACCCAAGTTCCATGGGGAAAGTCAATTAAGATCCCTACAGTGCCGAAGAAGATCATTGCAGTGGTGGCAACGGTTGTAATTTCTGCAGCTGCTGTTTTTGAGATTGCTCATCTGGTGATCAACAGCTCAAATCCAGAACAGAGATGGAGAAACGCAATGCGTTCCTCGTTGCAGGAAATGAGAACTGGAAACCTGAACGGAGCTCGGCGGCATATTGATGAAGCGCTTGCGTCCGTGGCGACTACTTCCTCTCCTCTCAATTTGCAGGTGACGCACGCTTATGATGCAGTCCTTGCGAGATTACAAGGGAATCGTAAGCGGGAAAAAATGTACGACAACGAGCTGGCTGGAGCGGAATCCAAAACTTCTGTGCCAGTGGTGACTTCTCAAGCCGATGCCGTAGATTTAGACGCTATTCTGGCAAGCTTTAGCAGTGCCAGTGATACCACCGACAAGACCAACATGTTATCGCTTGCAAATCAATTCAATGCCGATTGCCTCCGTCGGGGGCCGCTGACTCAGCAAAGGGAGCTGCTGCGAGCTGTTCCTCTTTTCGGCAGGGTGCTCGGATCTCACTGCAACGAGTACGGTGATGCGCAGTACGAACTCGGATTGTCTTTTGAAGAACAATTTACTTCGGCCCAGCATACGCAAAACGCAATTGCTAGTCTTACGGCAGCTCTGGATGCATATAAAACAAGCACGCCGCTGGACCAGAAGCGCATCTGCAATGGTCATGAGCATCTCGGCATAGCTCTCGGACGGCTTGCCGATTTCTCGGCCGCTGAAACACAGTTTCGTGAAGCACTCAAAATTTGTGATGCCAATCCGACAATGGAGGTACAGCGATCAAACATCGCCCGCCTTCTATCCATGACTCTCAGAATCGAAAATAAAATTGCTGCGTTGAACCAGGCAACAGCCACGGAGCTTGACCGGGCCCTGCGTACCGGCTCTTATGCTAGTGCCTGGGAATCGTTGTCGCTCAACGTAGACTCGGCATTCGAGAATCAGCGATTGGACGAATTGAATTCATTTTTGAAGTCGAAACTGAGCACGCTCGATGGAAGTCCCATGATGAACGTCCCGCGTGGCCTTTGTCTTAGTGCTCTGTGCAAGATTGCAATACTCCAGGACGTGCTGCCGGACGCCCAAAAGTATGCGGAACAGGCATGCGATGCATTGCAATTGGG
>JADYXS010000691.1 GCA_021772155.1 Candidatus Obscuribacter sp. | reverse complement strand
GGTAGGGCTTGCTTTTCATTTTGGCTGTCATCGGACTGCTCTGCCCGATGATCAATTGCTGCACTTCCGGCAAATGCGGGAACCGACACGCCTGATAAAGTGCCTCTGAAGTCAGAATGCGAATACCATTAACACGCAGTAGAAATCCACTTGCCATATTAGATAGCCCACCGAAACCCTCCTTGGTTTTAGAGAAAACGACACACTCAGCACGACTGTAGGTGCGGGCATGACTTTCCGATCTCCGGTCAGAGTTCGATTGCATCAAAGTCGAATGACTGCGCATAGGTTTTTCGGGAAAAAAACGGATACCAATGGAATGGACCAGAAGTTGCGTCCGGATCACCCCACCACAGCGCTAATGGGCAATTATTTGGACAATTGCGATAAGTGACAACAGTTGAACCAAAACCCAATCCGAAAGCACTGAAACCTAACGGGCGCATTGAAGGCTTGGGATCCGCACATCCAGCACGAATCCGAATCCCCGCCAGCAGCAATTCTTGCTCCATAATTTGCCGCCCACCCTCCGATGAAAATATCTCGTGTTCGGTTTTATCACCCGGAACACGAGGCTGAAATGGAAATTTCTTCTGCTCTGCAAGATACGCATTCAAGCGGTCATCATCGGGTATTGCTGCAGGCCACAGCACTTCCGATTGGTTCCGGTACTTGAGGCGATTCTCTAATCGAAACGCCGCCCAGACTTTAAACTCAATTTTTTTACCCACCTTGGTCGCCACCTTCTTCAGTCCTTCCGTACATTGCCACTCACCCAATCGATGGGTCGCGATTACGAGCACATGTACAGTCGCGGCTCGTGGCGCACTGTCGACAACCCAAGATTTCAAATCAGCACCAACACGCCCACCACTAAACAGCACATCATCTAAGTAAACAAACACATCACCTTCAGCACCGCAGTCACCAACCGATATTCCACATTGATTACTAAGTGATTCACTGAAAAGCGCCAAGATTTCAGCCTGGCTCCTTCCATTCTTCTGGATGCTTAAGAAATTCGCGGAGTTCCAAAAGTCGCATGGAGATTTGCCTGCCAAACCTTCATGCTGAATCTGTCTAGAAAACCATTGTGAAATTATGTCTTTAGAGAAATATGTTTGCTTGAGCACATGATCTAGCTCCCCAAGCATCGGCAACTGAACAGACTCATCAAATTGCCTGACCCAGCGGTCTACATGCGCAGGTGTAGGCGCGGCTAGCTCACCTTTTCGATAGTCCGCCGTTGTCGCGGCAATTGATTCGAGAAGTTTCTGGCGTTCGGCCATTAAGAACCTCCGGCGCTCTTTCTTATCCGCTGCCGACTCGCTGCGCGATACCGCTCAGGTGCATCCTTAACGAGCTCGATTTCATAGCGCCTGCGATCCAGTACCTCCAGAAACCCCATGACATGCGCTTTTTCGAAAACAAGCTTTCCTTGATGCTCCTTGAACTCGACCCCTGTTGAACCACAGAGCTTCTTAAGATTCCGCTTGTCAATATTTCTGTATTCTTTTTGGGCGCAAATCGACGCAAGATACCTCGCGGCGCGTGGATGTTTTGCCGCATATGTCCCGATCGCATCAAAATCGACAAAACCTATATCTTTCTGGATAACGTGGATATTGATTGGAACGGCCTCCAGAATGGCCGACTGCATTTGACCGACAAACTCGAAGCCGCTGGGACGAAGAATGTGGATATTGGAACCATCAATCAGCAAATCGAAGTCATTGTCGAGTTTAAATACGTTGTCTTCAATAATTTTCAGTGCATCGTTGACCCAACGAATAAGGTGATTTGCCAGGACCCCTTTGAACTGCGTAGCGCGTCGGACGGCCGTCAGTCGATTGCCTTTCTTGTCCGTGAAGCGTGCAAAATAGCAATACACCGCAGCAGGATCCGCAAGAACGGACGTATCAGGCGTCAAGTTAACCGCTTCGTGCAACGCCTTCATGCCGGCACCCATAGCGTCAGTCAAAGGCAAATAGAGGTGCTCAATACCACCATGTTTTTCAGAAGGATCGTATTGATCGGGATCCTTGCTGTTTGCCGACATAGCATTCCACGTTTCTACAGCCATTTCGCGTAATGCCTGTTGCACACTGGCATCGGCAGGCACATATACGTAAACGCGCCCGTCGTCATTGTCTTTACCCACGCCGAATTCGGCGAGCGTCACAGCGGTCAAATCAAACTGGAGTTTCATTGGCGCGCCTCAAAGTAAACAGTGTCACTGAGACGGTGCACAGTGATTCGCTCACCCGAAGATAGAGAAACCCTGGGAGTGATTACCACGTAGTTGAGCCTGCCGCTAAGCGCGTTACCGTCGTCACGGGGGTAAATTGAAAATACCCGATAGCCAAAAAGGGCGAACAGGATATTCATATAGTGCAGGTTCAAATGCCAGAACATGAAGATGATGAAACCGAGCCCGGCCAATGCCGCCGCGAGCGCACGCCAATTGGCGAGCGTATCGGCATAGAACGGCAACAACATGGCAAACAGATATACAAGCAGATGCTCGCGGTGGTCTTCCGCAACACCGACAACAAGTTCCCGCATGTCCTTGTTCTTCTTGGCAGTCTCGATTCGAAGCCAAAGAAAAGCATTGGGCGCAAGCACCATAAGCGCGCAAAACGTCAGGAAATAGATGTCCGGGACGATTTCAGTGCCCCGGATTGCCCAGAGGATGAATAGCGGCGATACACTGCTAAGCACCATCAGCAACCGGGCCGCTTTAAGTCCTTCCTTGTGGCCCGCCATGCTCAACTTTGGCCTCCGCCGATAATTTCGCCGAGCAGACCTTCAGTTTCTTTCTCCAATGCCAATATATCGGCACGAATTTCCTCCAGCTTGCGCAGCGGCTGCTGCTTGTAAAAATGCCAGGTAAAGCTGATC
>JADYXS010000690.1 GCA_021772155.1 Candidatus Obscuribacter sp. | reverse complement strand
GGATGATGTCGCACTTTCCATTTGATGTGCGAACCCAGCCCAGTTCGTCGCCGTCTTGCAAGCTGATGGCGATAATTCCACTTTTGCGAATGTTGGAAAAATCGCTCATCGATACTTTCTTGATGTTGCCCTGACGAGTCAAGCATACGAAGTACTCATCTTCAGCGAAAGTCGAAACCGGAATAACAGTAGTTACGGTCTCGTCTTGTCCGATTGAAACAAGGTTGATGATTGCCAGTCCGCGAGCATTGCGGCTAGCTTCCGGCACGCTCATCACTTCAAGGGAATAAACCTGACCGCGGTTTGTGAAGACCAGCAATCTGTCGTGCATATTTGCAGTAAAGAAATGCTGTAAATCGTCCTCTTCCTTGGTCTTAACGCCGGATACGCCACGGGTATTGCGCCGCTGACGTTTGAATGTATCCAGCGGGACCCGCTTGATGTAATCCTGTTTGGTGATGAACACAGCCATCGGCTCGTTCGGCGTCAGGTCCTTGTCCGTCATATCGAGCCCGCCACCGGTGCCTTCGATTTGCGATTTGCGGTCGTCGCCGAACTTATCGCGGATTTCGCCCAGTTCGATTTTGATGATGTCCAGAACCAGTTGCCGATCGGCCAAAATGGCTTTGTACTCGGCGATCTTGGCAGTCAGCTCGTCGTACTCCTTCTGAATCTTGCCGCGTTCCAATCCGGTCAATCGACGCAATTGCATTTCTAGAATTGCGTTGGCTTGAGGTTCGCTGAGACCGAATTTGGAGATCAAGCCTTGACGAGCTTCATCAGTTGAATCAGCTGCCCGAATGATTCGGATCACTTCATCGATGTTTTCCAGAGCCTTGAGATAGCCTTCAAGGATGTGCGCCCGCTCTTCTGCCTTGCGCAGGAAATAACGGGTTCTGCGGATAACGACATCGATTCTATGGTCGATGAATTCTTGCAGCATGTCTGCCAGCTTGAGCGTGGCTGGACGATTGCGCACAAGTGCCAGCGTGTTCATCGGGAACGACTGCTGCAGTTGAGTATGCTTGTACAGGTTGTTAAGTACGATATCCGGATGAGCGTCGCGCTTGAGAATAATCACCACTCGCAGACCCATACGGTCTGTTTCATCGTTGACATCACTGATGCCGGTAATCTTCTCTTCCTTGACAAGATCCGCAACGCGTTTGGTGAAAGCTTCCGGACCAATCATATAAGGAAGCGAGGTGACGATGATTCCCATTCTTGCCTGGCGACTGCCGGTGGCAGGAATTTCTTCAATCGTAGCTACGCCGCGAACTGGAATCGAGCCGCGGCCGGTTGTATACGCTTCTTCTATCCCCTGGGTGCCTTGGATAATTCCGCCCGACGGGAAGTCAGGACCTTTGATCCATTGCATCAATTGTTTGGAATCCAGATCCGGATCGTCAATTTTGGCGATGGTGCCTTCGATCACTTCTCTCAAATTGTGCGGCGGAATATTTGTCGCCATACCGACTGCTATTCCGGCAGAGCCGTTCAGCAAAAGCGCCGGCACGCGCGATGGCAATACCACCGGCTCGCGTCGACTGCCGTCGAAGTTGTCACGCATGTCAACAGTTTCGGCATCAATGTCCGACAACATCTCCATCGACATCTTGGTCAACTTGACTTCGGTGTATCGCATGGCAGCCGGTGGATTATCTAAGTCACCGAAGTTTCCGTGACCGTCTACCAGCGTATAACGACTGGCCTGTGGCTGAGCCAAACGGACCATTGCTTCATAAATTGCCGAGTCGCCGTGCGGGTGATAGTTACCCATGACTTCACCGACGGCCTTCGCCGCTTTACGGTAACGCTCGTTGGGCGACAGACCCAGCTCGTACATTCCGAAGATGATTCGCCGGTGAACTGGCTTCAAACCGTCCCGGACATCAGGAATTGCGCGGCTGACAATGACAGACATGGCATAGTCGATGAACGACTTTTTCATCTCTGTGCCGACTTCTACCTCAATAATTCTTTCAGTACTCAAAGGCTGAGTCTCCATCGTGAACGTTGCTTAAGTAAATCGGAGCTAACCTTCAACTGCACTTTCCACTCCTAGCTATTAACGCTAGAGCCTTGAAAGCACTGTTGCAATGCGGTTCGCGCCCTCTAAAAACCTGATACTAATTATAACACGCTGGGCTGCACGCTCTCCAAACCCGCATGACGTGTGCTCTGGCGAGCGTATAATAAGTCGTCTTGAATGACGGATTTGCATAGAGGAGCGTGGCGACTGTGACAAAAAGTGAGGTTGCAACGGTGTTGGAAAACGAGGGCGGCAGGCTGCGTGGAGACCGCGTGCGTAAGCTCAACACTCTGCGTGAGCAGGGCATCAATCCCTATCCGTATAGCTTTAACCGGACAGCAAGAGCCGGGGAACTGCAAGACAAATACAAAGATTTGCCAACCGGGACAGAGACCGAAGATATCGTTCGCGTATGTGGCAAGGTCATGAACGAACGCAACACCTGGCAGTTCATCGATTTATTTGATGAAAGTGGAAAGATTCAGCTATTTTGCGATAAGAAACAAAACTTACCGGAAGGCTGGAGCGAAGAACAGCTGAAGTTGCTGGACAAAGGTGACTACATCGGTATTGAAGGCACAATTCGCCGCACCCCTCGCGGTGAGCTTTCCGTCCGCGTGCGCAAACTGGAATTGTTGTGTAAAACATTGCAACCGATGCCCGACAGCTGGGACGGTTTTACCGATGTTGAGGCTCGCTATCGTCATCGCTATGTCGATTTACTGATGAATCCGCAAGTGCGGGAAACTTTGCGCAAACGCAGTTTGGTTATTCGCTACATGCGGGAATTTCTCGATGATCGCGGCTTCTACGAAGTAGAAACGCCTGTGTTTCAAACTGAAGCTGGTGGCGCCGATGCGCGTCCTTTCACCACTCACCATAATGCTTTGGACTTGGATCTTTACTTGCGCATCGCCACTGAGCTTCACCTGAAAAGGTTGATTGTCGGCGGCTTTGAACGAGTATATGAGATTGGACGAATCTTCCGCAACGAAGGAATAAGCACCAAGCACAATCCAGAATTCACCATGCTGGAAATGTATTGCGCTTACGGCGACTACAATGAGTTGATGACTTTCACCGAAGAGATGGTCAATTTCATCGCCCAGAAGGTCTGCGGTTCAAGCAAAATTACTTATCAAGGAATAGACATTGACCTTGGCCAGCCATGGCGTCGTGTGACCATGTACGATGCTGTAAAAGAAGTTACCGGTCTTGATGTCACCACATTGAAAGACTTTGAGGCGGCCAAGCAGGCCGCCAAGTCCCTTGGTGTCGAGATTGAACACGCCGACAGCATTGGTGCCATTGTTAATCGAATTTACGAAGAGAAGGCCGAATCGACAATGATCCAGCCAACGTTCTTAATCGATTATCCGGTGGAAATTTCGCCCTTGACCAAAAGGCATCGCGACAAGCCTGGACTGGTCGAACGATTCGAGTTGTTCGTGGTTGGCCGAGAACACGCAAATGGATATAGCGAGTTGACGGATCCAGAAGATCAACGCGAACGGATGGAAGATCAATGCCGACAGCGTGCTGCCGGGAACGAAGAAGCACATCCGCTCGATCTGGATTTTCTCCTGGCTATGGAATACGGCATGCCCCCGACCATGGGCATCGGTATCGGAATTGATCGTTTGTGCATGTTGTTGTCTGATTCTGCTTCGATCAGAGACGTCATCGCTTTTCCGACCATGAAGCCGTTACCGCGGTAGCCCAATGAGTTTCGTAAGATTCTATCGCTATCGAGAGCAACTAATCCTGCCTACCGTTGTCCAGGCAGAGGAAGGGTTCTACATGGACTCGGAACCGGTCACTGTATGTGATACCAAAAATGATGCTGACCTTCGGCGTCATATTGCCGCGGCCCTGTCACAGACGAATCCTGTTGTGCCAACGCCCAGCAAAGCGGACGAGCCGGGCTCCGCTGTCCTCGATACGCTGGGAATAAGGAAGTGGCGTACATTCGAGTCTGAATCGGTGATGCTCAGTGTCTATTTGACGCCGTCAGGAATCGAATACTACTCCACTGGTTGGCCAGTTGATGGGGAATGGAAAGGTGGTCGAGGCAAGCACATAACTTTGGCCGCGGACACGGCCCAAGACAAGCTTGTCGACTTAATTGTGCAAGAGTTGCGTGAAGAACCGCCGCGGGAAAATCAAACCGTCACCGGTGGCATAATGCTGCTCCCGCCACCGATAGACGAGTAATTGACGCCAATCCGGTTTATAAAGCTTTATTGATAACTGGCGTTTTCCCTGAGAGTTGCCGGGGATTTCCCCAGCCGCCGACGAGTTATCACAGTAGAGTGAGAGTACGTATCACATTACTGGTGACCGCTCTGGCTGTGACTTTATGCACGGCCTCATCAGTTCGCTCTGAGAATCTCCACCTGCCGATCATCGGCGGGCTCGGTCAGGGGCTGGGATTGGGCAACGGAAACGGAAACGGACGGGGGCATTCTTTCGGCAGCCCTTCCGCGTCCTTCACCAATGTTGGCGCAAGACCGGCAATTAACGCTCAGGCGCAAGTGCCCGTTCAACTGCCGACAAGCTCTATTCCGGTGACGATGCCCTTTTCGCCAACTGGAAACTTTGCTGCTGCCGCGCTGAATACCTTGTCGCCGCAATTCAGCAATTTGAACGACCGCCTCAATAAGAACAACAATGGCCATCATCAATCGAACAGTTTCAGCGTGCGATTTGAGCAAGTGTCGGGGCCGGCAAGCAGGCCCTTTACTCAGCCGCCGATTAGCACAAGCTCGCCGCAATTGCCGTCTTCATTGATCGGCTCTTCTCAATCTGCGGTACTGAACACCCCGTCTGGGCACCAGCTACTAGTAAACCGGGGCGCCGATGTTCTGGTGACTGAAGACGGAAGCAAGTTGCGTATCACCAACCTGACGGGCCTGGGCAACTCAGTAAGATTGGCCACCACCGACGGGAACGGCAAGGCCGCAAACAGTATTTCTCTGGACCCCGGCACTGAACTTGTGACCGGAAAAGACAATCTCAACATGGCTGATTTGCAGCCTGCAGATGGTATCGCCCGGCGAAATGGCAAAATTTCCGGGACAATTGGAATTAGCGAAATTGACCTGCCAAGCATGCTGAATCGAAATAGATCCATCGCCAAGCTGATCACAAATCCAAGTTCGAAGAACGAGAGGAAGCTCGGTGAGCGAATCTTGAAGATGACGGCTGCACTGGAACATGTGCGTAATAAACATGGATTCCAATTTAATCCACCAGCTATCGCGGAAACACAAACCGTGGTATCAGGACAGATACTGCCGGCGATGGCGCCGTCCGGCACAAATCAAAGGGCACCAAACTCCATCGTGCCGGTTGCTGCTGTGATGTTAGGCGCGACAATACCAGCGCCAGTTGTAGCTGCCCCGATAGTGGGCGTTGATCAGACCCCAACTGGAGCGGCGAGCCTTTCCAGAAAAGTTCAATCTCCAACTAATGTTTTTCGGCCAGTCGGCAACGCACAAGCCAAAGGGCTTGACTCACGCCAGCAACGCCAGGCTGAAACTACTAGCTTTGCCGCCAGCCCGCAGGCGAAGGCAGCGGCTGTTAAGCCAGGCGTCGATCTGAGCCCTCTGCCCGCCCCCAGTTCTGGCAAAAGACACATCGCCTTGCTGCCCCCAGCGGTCGCTGACAAAGACCTGCTGCCGCGCTCTGTAATTGAGACCGTTGCCAGGCAGGTAACGCAGGAGATCAGCAATCATCCGAATGTCGCTCTGGCCGTAATGCTTCTTTTTTTGCTGATGCTCTCGGTGATGACGATGCTGGCCGGGACAGCTAGCCGACGTTATCGCGAATTAGAAAGAGCCAACTTAATGCTGAATACGCAAATAGACGAGCGCATCAAAGCTGATCAAGAAGTGAATCGCTTAAACCGCGGATTGCATGCCAAGCTCGTGGAGCTCAATGAGCTCAATGAACAACTGACGAAAGCAAAAGATAAGGCTGTCGAAGCATCTCACCTGAAGAGCGAATTTGTAGCAAACATCAGTCACGAAATTCGCACGCCTATTACTGCAGTGCTAGGCATGATCGGTTTGCTCAAAGACACCGGTATCGATAGCAAGCAAAGCGAACTGGTGCAAATGTTGGACGATTCCGCGCGTTCGCTGCTCACGGTAATAAACGATATCCTCGATTTTTCCAAAATTGAAGCCGGGATGTTGCTCATTCAATCCGTCGATTTTTCCGTCCGGAACGTTGTTAAAGAAACGCTGGATGTACTTGCTTCTTCCGCCCAGCAGAAGGGTTTGGAGCTGATTGTCGGAATTGACAAAGATGTGCCTGCTGTCGTTCGTGGAGACCCGTTCCGCTTGCGTCAAGTACTGCTCAATCTGGTCGGAAATGCTGTCAAATTCACATCAGAAGGTAGCGTCACATTGTTGGTGAAGGCAGAAGATCAAGAGGCAAATCAACAGGTTGGCTTCTATGTCAAAGACACCGGCATCGGCATTTTGGAAGAAGGTCGTTCACGGCTGTTCCAACCCTTTTCTCAGGCCGACGGTGCCACCACCAGAGTATTTGGTGGCACCGGACTTGGTCTTTCAATCAGTAAGCGGCTGATCGATCTGATGGGCGGTAACATAGATTTCCGAAGTGAAAGCGGTAAGGGCTCAGAGTTCTGGTTCGTGTTGCCATTCGATACGGCGCAGTCGGAACCCCAGGCTGCACCAGCGACCCCGGCACAACTCAGCACCCGCAATCGTGGTCCGGTTGGACCGTGCAAGATATTGGTGGCTGAAGACAGCCCGGTTTTGCAACGCATCGTTATCCATCAATTGCAAAGCCTCGATTATGCCGTGGTGCTTGCGGCAAACGGCTTGGAGGCTATTGAGGCGATGAAGCATCACTCATTCGATCTGGTTTTGATGGATTGGCAAATGCCCCAAATGGATGGCATTCAGGCGACGCACATGATTCGCTCAATGGACAATGGTGCCAATGTTCCGATCATTGCTATGACGGCCAACGCCATGGAAGGAGATCGCCTGTCGTGCCTGAATGCCGGCATGAATGATTACATCAGCAAACCGTTTACGGTCGAACAGTTGCAAAAGACGGTTCAAGGCTGGCTCCCCGAAGATAGCGTTACTTCCACTCAACAGTCTTAAGTGTTTGTTCAAAGGCATTCAAATAGCGCAGATACTTTGCCCGAGTTGGTGCCTGAAAAAATAATTCTTCGATCTCGTCCGGGTGTGTTTTCGAGGGATACAGGATGCCCGCGTATTCGTTACCTGCAAGACCCTCTTCGTTTTGAAAATTACCAAGAACGCGCAGCACTGTTCTGCCGTTGAGGCGTGTCAGTTCGGCGCTGGTTACGTGAAAAACTGGATAGTTTCTGGTGCCTTTTGGTGCATTGTTGGTAAATTGATTGTCACCAACTGTATTCAATCCGAGCACCGCATGTAGTGCTCGAATATGTTCAGGCCGTAGGGCAGAGGTTGTGCCTTCTGGCACTTTGGATGAAAGTAGTTTCGCGAAATAAACGGCGGTCTCTTTGTCTACCGGCCGTCCGCGATAGAAGGCGTTGATGCAGACATCCGAAGCTTCCGGTGTGCGAAAAATGTGAGACTGGCGTGCGCCGATGCCGCCGGACTCTTCTTCAACCTTAAGCCATGCCGGCGGACCGACGATCCGCTTAAGTGAGCCGAAGTCCCTTATTTCTGGATGAGTCGGTTGATTTGTCACCATGACTTTTGGGCGCTCATTGCGTTTTTCATGTCTGATTTTCGGCTGATAAATATGCTCAGCGCGAGCGACACTATTATGATCACCGTCCGTCATTCATGCAAGCCTGACTGCGAAGTTATCGCTTTTTCCGTTTGTTATCCGGATTGTTAGGATCATTTGCTTTCTGCTCGTTCTCTAAAAGCTGCTTGGCGGCTTGCTCTTTCTGCTTTTTAGCGGCTTCGTCTCGGCGTTTAGCTTCGTCCTCGTCCATCTTCTTTCTATAGGACTCGTTTCGATTACGTGCCTCGTCTTCTTCCTTCTTGCGTGCCTCGTCGCGCTTGAGTGCTTGTTCCTGGTCCTGCTGTTTCAGTTGCTCACGGCGTGACAGCTCGGCTTCACGTTGTTCACGGATGAGGATCCCGTTTGGATCACGCTTGGCTCCATTCCCGCCCTCGTAGTCGCTTGTTTCGCCGGTTCCAGGGGTTCCGGGGGTGCCAATTTTAGGTGGTCTGGTGAGAACTTTATCTTGCGTGCTAATTGATGTGGTTTCCTGGCTGGCAGCGATTGGGACAGCTGCGGACCGATCACCTTTTGCCGGGTTCATGCTGGAAGCAAGCGCATCGCCACTGACCCAGCCGCTATTCTTTTCGCCCCAGTTGTGTAAGAAGTATTCATTTTCTTTAGTCTTCTCATTGTAGCGTTGGGCGCTCACCATGACGACGTGACCACCGCCTTTACCGCCGCCGGCGGCGTCTATGAACATGGCGGCATTACTGTCGACAGCAATCACCATTGGCTTGCCACCATTTTCTTTCCACGCCAGATCCAGATCCGCCCCGGTGGAAGTTTTGACATCCCTCATATTTCCGGCATGTGGCGGTTTAATTCCCATGCCCTCGAAGTTTATAGCCAGCTTTCCGATGCCCAATCTTTCATTCAGATTGGCAACGTCGTCACCGGTCAATCTCGGATTCATTACTGGTTTTGGCTTGGTGCCAGGCGGCGCATCTTTCGGTACTGGCTCCATCAACATCGGGCCGTTAAAGCCACCTTTCATTAGTCTTTCGCCAGTATCGCCGGGCTCTTTCGTTCTGACCTCTTTGTAAAATTCGCCACGCTTTTGCGTCTCGCTGTTGGCATAGATATGGGTAAGTCCCTGCATGTAACCATCACGAAAGGTGCCATCATTATGCTTTGCCGCATAGGCGGCTTCCTTGTCTGGACGAATACTGTCTAGGTCGTAATAAACTTTGTTACCTGGGGCGGCTGCCGGTTTGCTAGTGTCCATCAATATGAACTTGCCGTTCTTGTCTTCGTTTTTGACGTTCGGGGATCCTTCTGATTCGTTGGTATAGGCGTCCCCCATTCGCCGGGCCTGCTCACCGGGCTTGATCAACATCTCCGCTTTAGCTGCACCGTTACTGGCGCAGGCGTTGTTTAATCCTTGACCGGCATGGAGCGGATCGGCAATGTCGTGAATCATGCCAACCACGGCCAGATTGCGTTCTTCTTTGGTAAGGGGCTCTCCTTTGGCATTTTTATTGGCGAGAATTGAATCTGTTCTGTCAAACATGCGATTTGCTTGATGCAGCACTTTGGCAATCTCTGCTGCGTCAAGCGGTGGATTGCGCGGGCTTCCGTCCGGATTCTTATTGCTTACGAGCCGCTCGGCAGATAGCTCAAGGTCTGCCCTTTGATCTTCAGATAGATGATGCCGACCATCTTTGGCATCATCTTTCAGGTGTTGGTTGAGTTTGGCTACTTCTTGGGCTATGTCCGCCTTTACTTTCGCGCTTACTTCCTGGGTTACATCGGGCTTAATATTGATTGTGCCGTCTGACACGGCCGCTTCTGGCTGCTTGGCGGCGACTTTTAGCTTGGGTACCTCAGCCGGGTTTGCCGCCCCTGGTTTGCCGACTTCGCTAAACGTCCTGGGTGCATTTCCTACCTCAAGCGGACGCGCACCGACTTTCTCTTGGTTCACAATAGGAACATCGTAGAGCCCCTTGGTTTTGGGATCAATCAAGCCCTGCCGGTTCATATCCAGGCTGGCTATGCTGGCCGAGAATTGCTGAAATTGCTCGGCTACATTTTTTGCGACATTTGATACAAGGTTGGTTGCTTCCTGGTAAACGGAAGCCGACAGGGCACCGGTAGTGCTGTCTGTTGTCGTGACTTTGTCTGTCGGTTGCGCGCTTTTTGTAGCTGGCGCGTCTTCTTGATCTGTCTTGTCAGCCATATATACCTACTGGGAAGCCAGCGGAAGGGAGAAGGGAGTTACTACTTAGTAAAGATGAACTCAACCTAAGATCTTCATGGACCGGTCAAATCTTGTCAAGGGAAATTTAGAATGGGTTTTGTATGCCGCGAATCTGCGCGACTTCGCGCTAACATAGGTACCTGACCCAAATTGGCGCTTAAGCACTTGGCGCGCTCAGGGCAATGGCATCCCGAGGTTTAATCCTGACGAACGATTTTCTGACCGCCCTCAAGCACAAGGTCCTCATCTTTGATGGGGCTATGGGCACTTCCATTCATAAATATGACTTATCACTCGATGACTATCAAGGTAGAGAAAATTGCCCTGAAATTCTCGTTGAGAGCCGACCTGATGTAATTGCTGAGATCCATTCATCCTACTTCGCCGCGGGCTGTGACGCCGTGGAGACGGACACCTTCGGCGGTTCGCCAATTGTGCTGGCCGAGTTCGACCTTGCCGAACGCGCTTACGAGCTTAACAAGAAAGCGGCACAGCTGGCTTGTACGGTGGCTCGGGACTTCTCGCAAAAGGGTCAACGGCGCTATGTCTCCGGCTCAATTGGGCCAACGACAAAGTTACCCTCACTTGGACACATCAGTTTCCGCGACATGAGCCGCGCTTACTACGAGCAGGTTGCTGGCCTGGTTGATGGTGGGGTTGATGTGCTGCAGTTTGAAACCGGGCAAGATTTGCTCCAGGCTAAAGCGGCAATCGTGGCTATGGAAGACTACTTTAAGAAGATCGGGCGTCGCGTTCCGATCATCGTTCAGATAACTATTGAGGCCCCGCCTTTGGGCACGATGCTCACCGGTACGGACATTTCCGCAGCGCTGACGGCTCTTTCCCCTTTCGGCATCGATGTCATCGGCATCAACTGCGCCACCGGCCCGGCAGAGATGTTAGACCCCGTGCACTTTCTGTGCGATAACAGCGACCGGGCAGTGTCTGTGCTGCCGAATGCCGGCCTACCGGAGAACGTCGGCGGAGAAACCGTCTACAAGCTTACTCCCGATGAACTGGCGCGCTCGCTGAACAACTTTGCCCGCAAAGTCGGTGTCAATATAGTTGGTGGCTGCTGTGGCACCACCCCCGAGCACATGAAGCGGGTTTGCGAACTGATCGGCAATCTGGAGCCAAAGCGTCGCGACGTAAAACTGCTTTCTGCTGTATCGAGCTTGTACACCTCAGCACCGCTGACACTCGATTTGCCCCCTTTGATCGTCGGTGAAAGAACGAACACCAACGGCAGCCGCAAGTTCAAAGAGTTGCTCGAGCGCGAAGACTGGGACGGCATGGTCGCCATGGCTCG
>JADYXS010000689.1 GCA_021772155.1 Candidatus Obscuribacter sp. | reverse complement strand
TGCTATCCGGTTGCACGTGCCAAGTTCCAAAGTGCAAGGAGACATCATGAGTCAACAGCCGGTCGTAAAAGTCTTCACTCCTGGCGGCAAGTTCGTCGGCCAATTCGTGAATCCCGTCATTGAGATGTACCCAGAACATCACTACGAGATAAGCGGCGAGTTCCAAGACGAAAAAGGACTTCGGTACGACAAAGTTCAGATAAACCCACAGGTGCTGCCATACACGCTTGACATATCGACCGTAAAAAAGTGTGCGCACACAACACTGCAAAGTGGCTACATTCAGCGAGCTCGTCACCCGGTCAAAATCCTCGCCAGCTGCCCAGCGGTTTAAAGCCCTGGGAGAGCGCCGGCGTCCCGCCGGCTTTAGAATGTGTCGATTGAACAGAAGCCGCCGGGACGGCGGCGCTCCCAGGTCGCTGCGTGCCGACGTTTACACCGGAACGGCGCAACCAAACGTGGTGGCAATGCTTTTGAGCGCTCGGGCTCTAAGCTCTGCGCGCTTTTTGTCTTTGGGCAATGACATCACGTCCGCAGGCGATTTGATGATTCCCCAGTTAGCGTTGATCGGTTGCAAATTCTTCTGGTCCGGATGTGTAATATATCGAATCAAGGCACCGAGCATGGTGTCATCAGGAAGTACCAGGAGCTCTTCTCCCCTAAGCAGACGCGCGGCATTTTTCGCGGCAATCAGTCCGGTACCCATGGATTCTGTATAGCCTTCGACCCCAGTCAATTGTCCGCCAAAAAAGATGTTGGGACGCGCTTTGAGCTGCAAGGTCTGTTCCAGCACCAAAGGACTATTCAAGTAAGTATTGCGATGCATGACTCCAAGCCGGACAAAGTCGGCATTTTCCAGACCGGGAATCATTTTGAAGACGCGTTTTTGATCGGCCCATTTGAGGTTAGTCTGGAAGCCAACTATGTTGAACAAGTTGGCAGCAGCATTATCCTGCCGTAATTGAACAACCGCCCATGGACGCTTTTCCGTGCGCGGATCGATGAGCCCGACTGGTTTCATGGGCCCGAAACGAAGGGTGTCGCGTCCGCGCGAGCCGATAACCTCAACTGGTAAGCAGGACTCGAAAAATGGAGTGCTCTTTTCAAAATCCTTGAGTTCGATGCGTTCAGCGGCGATCAGCGCATCATAGAACGCGTCGTATTGCTGACGGTCCATCGGGCAGTTCAGGTAAACGCCTTCACCCTTGCCGTAGCGGCTGGCGCCAAAGACTATCGTTTCGTCGATTGATTCACGGGTGAGGATAGGCGAAGCTGCATCGAAAAAATGCAAAGACTGCGCGCCGGTAATCTCGCCGATGGAGGCAGCCAGGCTGTCTGAGGTGAGCGGACCGGTGGCGATAATTGCCACTTGATCTTCCGGTACGTGGGGGAACTCTTCACGGTGAACGGTAATGAGCGGGTGTTTGTAGATTTCATCAGTGACAGCCTGCGCGAATCCTTCGCGATCTACTGCCAGCGCGTTGCCAGCCGGAACGCGGCAATCCCAGGCAATGTTCAGAAGTTTGGCGCCAATTGTCTTCATCTCTTCTTTTAGCAAACCGGAGGCGGCGCCGCCGTCAAAAGAGCCCATAGAGTTAGAACAAACAAGCTCAGCAAGCCGATCGGTGTGATGGGCAGGTGAACGCCTGCTCGGTCTCATCTCGTAGAGATCGACTTTGAATCCTTCAGTGGCCAGCTGCCAGGCCGCTTCACTACCGGCAAGCCCGCCGCCAATTACCAGCACGGATTTACGTTGGTCCGACATATACACCTCTATGCAGCCGTATATTCTAGCGCGGACAAGCCCTGGTGGTGCCTACACGTTGACGTTGAGCAAGTAATCTCTTAATTGTTTGAAGGTGCCAAAGGACTGTAGGGGCGGTCGCCCAATACAGTTCAGTTAAGCGAAGTGAATCCGCCGCCAGTAGCTGTCTTTGCCTATCCTGGGAGAGCGCCGGCGTCCCGCGGTTTTGATCTAAATGGATGGCAGCATAAGATGCTGCCACTACAAAACATGCCGGCGGGACGCCGGCGCTCTCCAGGGTTGCGATTGCCGACGTTAAAGCTAATCCAGAACGACTGTGCTGTTACCGAAATCGATGCGCAATGAACGTCCGGACAACATCTTTTGACCGATCACCGCCGAGTCTTTGATCCCACCCAGAACGACGTGTTGAGAAGGCTCAAGTCGCCCACCAAGCGAGATTGTGCCAAGGTAGTGATCCATCAAAACCGTCTGAAAACCTATGGACACTCGTCTTGTGCCTAAGCGACGCCAGCCCAGGCGCCGCGCTACATCTTCGTGTAATGCCATCGCTCCGGCAAATTGCAAAATGATCGCCGCTTCGATTTCAAGCTCGAGCCCATCGGCGGCAATGACAATCACCGGCAACAGGACGCGGCCCTGTTCGTCGATGCGACCGTGAATGGTGCCGTCCTGAAGATGTAGTTGATGCTTTTCCAAAGAAACTGTAAGTCTCGTCAGGCCAAGGTGTCTACGGCCGGGTTATCAGCTAGTCGATATGCAAAGAACTGAGCACGCGGGTGTTTCTTTCTTGCCCGATTCAGCACTTCGTAATCATCTAACCCGAGGAAATAATCTCCTGAATCAGGTTCGATCACGACAATCCAATTTTCGTAACGAACGCCCAGCTCTTCCATCAAGCGCTGGAAGATTGGCCAGCACTTACTATCGAGCTCTTCTCGAGGGTAGTTTTTGTTCGCCAGCGAGTCTGGTTCTGCCATGGGATTCCTTACTAGACACTCGCGCAAGTGATATTAAGAATACTCTATTACCTTCATTCCCAATCCTCTTGGCTTTGCCCGTGCCCCAGTAACCAGCTGAAGGTTTGTGAACAGCCGGCAGCTCCGCCCGGAACACAAGGGCTCATTCGCAGTCGTTTCGATTAAGTGTCACAATGCTTAGTTGCTGAGGCAAAAAGGGAGCGGTTTGGTCTGCCCCTGGCTGTATGTGCCCGATGTGCGCACATGCTGACCTGGTGGTCCGGACTAGCGGTGCTCGAGGACGTGGAAATCGATACGCAGGATAACAGCCCCAGCCAAGCAGAGGCACCCGCTGATAACGGGTTGCCAGTGGCGGACGCTGCTGCCGTTGAAACGCAGTTCCAGGCAACCCTGCATAATCAGCAAGAAGTGGCGGCGGTCCTTGGTAAGAAGCGTTTAAATTGGGTGATTTTTCGCTTCATCAGTTCTTGGCTGGCATCCATCTTGGTGCTGTTCGCTATTATTTTGCTCAACAATCTTGAATGGGCACGCCCGAAGATTCAGGATGCGATGTCTAATTCCTTTCACCGTCAGGTAAAGCTTGGGCATTTGTCTTGGGTGCTCGGGTTGAATGGCTTGGCCATTTCCACAAGCAAATTGTGGCTGATTGAGTCCAGCGGCAAACCGTTCATTTTGTCGGGCAAGTCGGAAATCGGCGTTGCGTTCACGCCGCTGTTTAGCAGACAGGTGATCATTAAACACGTCGAGTTTCGCGATACGGAAGTATTCGCCACTCAGTTGGCACCAGGCAAGTGGAACTTCAGCGATTTGCTTGTGGAAGGACCGGAGATTCGTTTTGTACAGGTCGAGCATGGTCGGCTTCATTTGCGCAATGAGCTGACAGAGAGCCAGCTAGTCGGTCAATCCCCAAAGGGGCCCTTTGGCAATACGGCCTGGCGTTCTTACGACTTTGAGGACGTTAATCTCAAGTTGATCTTTCCTCGCCGGGTTCAGAAACGTCCCTGGCCGTTTTACCTTTCATTCAAACTGCCTCGAGATGCAAACGGCAAGAAGTACACGACAGACTTCAGTTTAACCATGCTGAATAACGGTGCCTTGGACGGTTGGACGTCACGGAAGAGCAACATTGAGCTGCGCGCCGAGCATTTCAACCCAAATGATTGGCGTCCATTTATGCGCATTCCCGATGGCTTTAATGGCTTACTTTCCTTCGACTTTAAAGGCGAAGGAAAAATTGACACCGGCATTGCCGGCGACATCAACTATAAAGTCAAAGACATTAGTTTCTTCAATAACAAGGAAAAGATTTTCAGCGCGCCAGAAGCTGCCGGTGTCGCCAAAATTGAGATTAAGGGCAACGAGGCATCGTGGTCGAAAACGACCATAAGTATGGGCGGTATTAAGCTCGAAACTGAAGGGCATCTGTGCGATCTGGATAAGCCTAAACCAAGCTACACTGCGGTGGTATCTGCCAATCTTGAAAATCTGGCTGCGCTTACCGATACTTCTTTTGGTCAAATGTTTCCCGGTGCAGGCAGCGCGAAGCACGGATTGTCAGGTTCGGCGGTTGTGACAGTTGAGTTCGAAGGCAAAGGTGATGAACAGCATGTCTTCACCAGTTTGAAGGCCAACAATGTGCCGCTGGCCAACTTGCTCACTCCTGGCACCGCTGGTGGTGCGCCGCTACTGTCACTGTTCCAGATTGAGCCTGATGCTCCAATCAAAGGGCAGATAGCCATCGAGGCAGATGGGCGCATTTTGTTGCACGATGTGCGAATTCCGGCCAAAGGTTCCACCTTAATCATCCGCGGTTTTGTCGATGCGAAGAAGCACCAGCACGATGTCTTTCTCGAAGCTAGTGACCTGTCGTTGGATCGATTCGACACCGCCGAGCTTTCCGGCAAGAAGGTTAAAGGTAGCCCAAGCGGACAATTGATGCTTTCCGGCAAAGTGGACTTCAAAGCGCACCTGACTTCTGATAAAAAGCAAGCCGTTGATCTCAATGCCCAGCTTCGTCACGCATCCATATCTACGGCAAAATCTCAAGTTTTGGCAAGGGATCTTGTCGGTGACATCCGCTTTGACGGCACAACTATAAGGTTTGCTGCCATCAAAGGATATCTTGCCAATCAAGGTAAGCAAGGCAGTGCCTTGCAATTGAACGGGACTCTGCAGACAAATGCCGGCGGAGCCTCCAACCTGGAAATTTCCGGTCAGGCAGTAGATATTGGACAACTACTGGCTTTTGCTCAGGCAGCTCATCTGCCAGTACCAAGCAAAGCGACGAACAATATTCATGGGTTAGCGCGCGACCTTAATATTCGCCTTTTTGGAAAAGCGGACCGACCTCAAATGACCATGAATCTGATGCCCGCAGACATCCGCTACGATCTGAAAGGACCAGCGTCGAGCACCGTCAAGGCCGTTCGGGCAACCGGTGGCAGCGTAACATTGGCCGACAATGTTTTAGAGTTGAAGAACGTTGAGGTCAGTCTCGGAGCCAGCAAGCTAATAGTCACTGCAAGCGGCGAAACTAAAGGCGAGGCAGTGATGCCCAAGCTCGTGCATGTGCGAAGTCGCGCGGTGGAAATTAACGAAATTGTCCAATTCCTGCGCACAGACGTTGTACCTGAGCCGTTTCGGAAAAATCTGTCCAATGCATTTTTGGCACTGAAAGCGCAGTCGATCCAGGGAAAAGCTTACGGTGATTTGACTGTACGCATGAAAGAGAAAGCGCCGCATTTTGTCGAAGGGGTAGTTGGGCTAACCAACGTCAGTGGCAAGTTGGGCGAGTCGACGCCTTTTGACCACCTCTCTGGGCTGCTGGCGTTTTCCGGCGATGACGTCTCCTTGAAGGACATGATGGTCCAATCGGCTGGCGGCCGCTTCACGTTCAACGGCGAAATCAATGGTCTTCAGCAATCACCGACCTGGTCGGTGCAGTTCAATGGACGGGCTCGTGGTAGGGATTTACAGCAAATAATTCCGACTCAAGCTTCTGCTGCCGGTATTGAAATGAGTTCGCAGGCACCAGTTGTGGTGCATGGTAGCGTCAGCGACGATGGGCGGGCAACTACCGGCACATTTAGCTTGAAAGCCGCTGTTGGTGACCAGTTTACTTTTAAGAGCGACGCTCTAGGTCTCCAGCAACCGGCCGGAGAACCAATGACCATTGAAGGATCGATAGCCGCCAGCCATGTTGGAACAAATCAGAGTTTTGACCTTAATAGTTTCCACATAGCGCTGGGAGAAGCGGTCATAAAAGGTTCAGCTAGATGGACTGCCGAAGAAGGGCACAAGCCACTGTTGGACTTTATTATCAGCATGCCACGGCCGGTGCCAACGGCGATCGCTGTGGGTGCGCTGATGCCCTTTATCGACCCGACCGGTAGTACTGGCACCGTGAAAGGCGATTTTGCCGCATCGGGAGAACCTGGTCGCCTGCTCACCCATGGTGACCTTTACCTGAGCAAAGTGTCTATTCCGGCGATGAATCTTAAGGATGTCGACGGCAAAATCGACTCTCCTCGTTGGCTGGTGTCAGCCGATGGAGCTGCAGAAAAGGGTAGTTCGGAAATGCGCGTTGTGCTGCCCCACGCTTTGATTGGGGGCGTAGATACCAGAGACTTTCGTGCCACGTTAAAGGTCGACAGTGGTGGCGAATCAAGAATCAGTTTGAAGGATGGCACTGCAGCGGTTGCCGGTGGTCGCGTTTCGATGAATGGCTATTATCTTCCGCCCAACGCAAAATGGCGTCTGGAGCTGTCCTTAGATAAACTCCAGGTCGATCAATTCGCCGCCGACATGATTGAACCATCCGGAGAGTTAAGTGGGTTGGCTGACGGAAAGATCGTTTTGAGTAGCACCGCAAATGGTGACACCATTGCCAATTTGACAGGTAACGGAAAATTATCGATTTATAAGGGAAATGCCCCGAGATTGGGTCAACTCCATGGGAAGTTATCCGCGTCAAACTTGCTGCAGCAAGGGATCTTTGGCTTCAACCTGAACAATGTTTTGCGTTCGGTAGTGCCTGTTAAGACAGGGCAGTTTCGAGAAGTGAGCGTGAATTTCGACATCGATAACGGTGTGGTGAATATTGACCGCCTTAACTTTGATGGAAACGATTTACGCCTGCGCGCGGCCGGTGAATGGAATCTTTCCAACGATAGTTTGGCTTTAGACGTTGCCGGCAATATTCCGCGGGTGGCTTCATCCATACTGCCCGGCGCAGTCGGGGAAGCTACAAGATTTCTGACGTTGCAGAAGGCGATCCGGGTGATGACGTTCCGCAAATTGGAGAATCTGCCGTCATTTCCAATTTTAGGTGACATCGGCACAGATGATCCGCGAGCCTTTACTTTCAAAGTTGCAGCTGCTTCGACGTCGCCTGATGCTGTCAGCAAGTCGATTGAGAAGTCGTTCAAATGGCTGCCCAACAAGCCTAACGCATCAGCGCACCCGATTCCTGGTCTTTGATCTCGCTGGTATCGCCTACGGTGATGATTACCTCTTGCGTTCAGATCAAATCTGTGTAGTATATGTACATGGACAGTCAAGACTTGCAAGATCAATTAATCAAAGATCAGGCTGTTCGATCAAGTCGGGTACGTATTGCCGACGGCCTGCTTCAAGGCTCAACTGTAGACAGTGTGCTAATTGAAAGCGCTCGCCGCTATCTTGATTTTCTCAACCGCGACCGTGGGTTGTCACCAAATACGATAGCAGCATACAAGAATGATCTGACCGGTTTCATTTTCTGGTTGCCACCAAATACGGAGCG
>JADYXS010000688.1 GCA_021772155.1 Candidatus Obscuribacter sp. | reverse complement strand
GATGGCTGCTAAATTTTTTTATGATGCTGAAAATGTAGTCCCAACGCCCGGCATTTAGACCAGATGCGTGATCACGAAGTTCAAATAGGATCTCATCCATCTCGAATGCAGCCAGGATCGTCTCAATCAGAACGGTGGCGCGTATGGTACCACGCGGAATCTTCAACCAGTCTTGTGCGAAATAAAAGACCTTGTTCCACAAACGAGCTTCACTGTGGCTTTCCATTTTGGGAAGATAAAAATAGGGAGCGCTTCCGCGCGAAATCAGCTCCTCGGCGTTGTGAAAGAAGTAGAGCGCAAAATCAAATAGGCTTGCGGAAACAGGCTTTCCATCAATGGTTGCGTGCTTTTCTGTAAGGTGCCAACCGCGCGGTCGGACTAAAAGTGTGGCAATGGTTTTGTTGAGTTTGTAATTCTTTCCTTCAGGGCTGGTGAAGGAAAGATCCCGGCGAACAGCTGCTTTCAGATTGATCTGCCCTTCAATGACATTTGTCCATGTCGGCGAGCAAGAGTCTTCAAGGTCCGCCATAAATACATTTGCGCCGGAATTGAGCGCGTTAATCATCATTTTGCACTCTACCGGACCAGTAATTTCAACGCGTCTGTCTAATAAATCTGCAGGAGCGTCAGCCACTTGCCAGTGTGAGTTGCGTATTTGGGCAGTATCTTGCAGGAAGTCCGGAAAACGCCCAGCGTCGATCTCCACTTGGCGTCGCTGACGCTGTTCTAGCAGTTCCTCGCGCATTGGGTTGAACTGCTGGTGTAGCTCGGCCAAAAACTGGAGCGCCCCTGGGGTCAGGATCTTCTTGAATTCCGGGGGGAGTTTGCCCGAAATCTTCACGTCTTCCAGCATTCTGGTCATTGGTTGTCTCCTGACAAATAATCGTTGGATGGATTGCCAATTCATAGCATGTCATCTCCCTGCTGCAGGCAACCCCCTAAAAGCTCAGAGAACGCCACATTTTTCAAAAGCGAGCTCAAACACGACAAATGTTTCTAGTGAAAGCATGGATTTAAGAAATTCGGGGCACAACTACTACAGGCAGTTGGCGCCGGTGGCGTGCCCAACAGAAGCACCGCCATTGGGCTTGAGGTTCAATTTAATGTCAGGGATCAAGTGGCATTTCGCCGCCTCAACCGATACAGGTTGTAGGCGATCCGAGAACCAAGACAGGTTTTATATCAGCCCCGATGATCGAGTTTTCGTCGTTGCCGACGGTATGGGCGGTGAACGCGGCGGAGCGACAGCTAGCCGATTGGCCGTTGAATCGGTAGAAGCATTTTGGACCAAGCAGAAGCACCCAACCGATGATCGCGAGGCGCTTCAGCAATGGCTAGTGGAGGCAGTGGCCAACGCCAACTCCTGCGTCTGGAAGGCCTCAGCCAATGATCCGGTCTGTTTTGGTATGGGCACCACGATTGTCGTTGCAGTACAGTCGGACGAAGGGAACATGTATATCGCTCATGTTGGCGATTCTCGCGCCTATCTGGTGCGCGAGGGCAAAACTATTGTTTTGACCCAGGACCACTCCGTCGTGATGGAACTGTTGCTTCAAGGCAAAATTTCGGCTGAACAAATTAAGACCAGTCCATTCAGGCACTACATAACCCGTTGTGTCGGGCACAATAACAAGGTTGAAATCGATCGAACGCCGGTCGAAATCCAGCCGAATGATCGGATTATTCTTTGCACGGATGGACTGACAGCGGTTCTTGGCGATGAAAACATTGGCGAGATTGCTAGTCTCTACGAAGATCCTAAAGAGATGGTCGATCACATGATTAGAGAGACATTGACCGGTGGTGCCCCGGACAACGTGACTATAGTTGCAATTTGTTTTTGCGGCGCTACGGCGCCAAAAGAGTTGGCGGTCGAACAGGCCTGAAGTTATGATCGTCTCCACGGCTGCACGCCGGCCAACGAAAAGGGCGCAGTCGATGACCGCGCCCTCTTGTTCTGATGTTGAGCTTACTTGGTGGCGTTGTTAGTGTTTGGGGGGACGGAGCTATTCTTTGCGTCAGCGGTTGGCGCTGGGTTCTTGTCGTGACGATATGACTCATAGACGGACTTGCGTAGCTTGTCGATCTGGGCCAGATCCTTATCGATTGCCTTAGCTTCCGTTACGATTCCGGTGCTATCGTAAGGCTGGTTGCTCGTTAGCGGTCCAAGATTGGCAAAGTGCTTTTGCACGTCTGCCCAAATGAGTTGCATTTCCGCTGTGTAAGGGGAAATTTTATCGGCTTCTGACGGGTCCGGTGCTTTGATGCCGACAATTTCGCTTTGCAGCAGTGGCAAAATGCCAGTCAGCTGAGCCATGTGCAAATTGATGTACTTAGGACGGGGCGGGATATAAGAATCCGGGCCCATACCTTCTGCAGTATCAGGAAGGATAGGAATGATGTCCGTGCCGACAAAATCGATTTCGCCGCCCATCAGCTCGTTGACCTGCTGACATTCTATGACCAGATCTGCAGCAGCGTGACGGCCGCGATGGATGCATTCGCTCAGGTCCTTCAATTGCCGTTCGGCAGTCTGGATCGGCGCTGTCGCTTTGCTGTCTTTAGCTGCCAGGCTCATCGGAGCCGAAGCTGCCAGCAATAACATGGTTGCAGGCAGCAGCAAGTGCTTTTTATTCATACAAACTCCCATTAAAACTCACAAACCACCTAAGTAGTCGGGCACGCCTTTGAGCACTGCCATGGTGCTAGTGCATGACGTTCAATTATGACACGGGAATGAGATCCAACCCACGTGTCGACTAAATACTGTCAAGCGGATGGTGTAATTTCCAAGTGGGCAACGTGCAGAAAGAATTGATCAGCGGCAGTGCGCGCCCACATTTTGGTCCAAGTGATGCCTCACTCAGGCGAATGGATCTGCCGGTTGAGCGTTTGTTCACGAAACTGCTCCTTGTATAGATTCGCGTACAAGCCGCGCTTAGCTAGCAGAGCGGCGTGTTTGCCGCTTTCAATGACGCGACCGTGCTCAACTACGAATATTACATCAGCTGCAAGTATTGTTGAAAGGCGGTGGGCAATGACGAGGCTTGTCCGTCCTTTCATCAAAGGCACAAGTGCTGATTGGATCAAGGCTTCATTAACCGAATCCAGCGAACTTGTCGCTTCGTCCAAAATCAAGATCCGCGGATCTTTTAGCAATACTCTAGCTATGGCCAGCCGCTGTCGTTCGCCGCCGCTGAGTTTGTGCCCGCGCTCGCCAGTTATAGTCTGATAGCCTTCCGGCAACGAAGAGATGAACTCATGAATGTTTGCCGCGCGGGCAGCGCGTTCAACGTCATCATCGGTCGCATCCAATTTGCCATATCGTAAATTACTGGCGATGGTGTCATGGAACAGATAAGTTTCCTGCGTCACAACTCCGATATGGCTGCGGAGCGACGCTAACTTTAGCTCTGATATATTCACTCCATCAATTGTAATTTTGCCTTCCTGCGGCTCGTAGAATCTTGTTAGAAGCTGCATCAGTGTTGATTTGCCGGCTCCTGATGGGCCCACGAACGCTGCTAACTGACCAGCTTCTATCAGCACATTTATGCTATAGAGAACAGGGCGATCTTCGCTGTAAGCAAAGGAGACATCGTTGAACCAAACCTCACCGCGGACAGTGGCTAATTCCGCCACTTCTTTCTTCGGGTCTCCTTCTTCCTGCATATCGAGATAATCAAAAATTCTTTCGAATACAGCCAGTGCTGCGATGATTTGCACTTGGATGCCTGCCAAAGTAGAAGCTGGTGTGTACAATCGTCCAAGCAAAGCGACGAAGGTGACTATGGTGCCGATTGTGATGCTATTCGTTGTCGCGAGCCAGCCGCCTGCAAGCCAAACCGCTGCCGGACCGATAACGACCATCGCTGTAATCACTGCCACAAACCATCTGGCAGTCATGGCCAGCTTTACTTCGCTGGACATCAGCTCGGTTGAAAGTTTATAGAATCGTGCTTGTTCATGCTTTTCGCGGACGAAAGATTTGACAAGCGTCATACCGGAAATTGAGAGCGTCTCCTGGTTCATGCTTCCGATTTCGTCGCGTTGCTTACGAGTCGCTTTCCTTATCTCATACATCTTGCGTCCAGCGGGAAACAGCGGATAGCACATCATTGGCAATACCATTATCGCCATCAAGGCAAGCCGCCAATCGAGAATGAAGATGGTGATGGCTGTGGTGATTAGCGTGAAGATGTTGGTGGCGATGGAGAACATTGTGCCGGAAATCACATCGTCGACGTTATCGACATCGTTAGACACGCGGTTCATAATCTCGCCGGTCTTCGTGCCGGTGAAAAATGATAAGGGAAGCCGGTGCATGTGGGAAAACAAATCTGTGCGTAAATCGCGGAGAATTGCCTCCGAGACGTAGGCATTGAGATATCCCTGCCAGACGCCGATCAACGCTGTTATGAGCGCTGATGCCACCATGAATCCGACCAGCAATGCCACCATATTCATATCATGTTTGGGAATAGCGATGTCAATGAGCTTCATGGTCAAAAGTGGTGGCACTAGCCCAAGAAGAGCTGTCACCACAATTGTCACAAGGACTAGTGTCTCTTGCTTCCAATAGGGGCGAAACAACGCCAGAATGCGGCGCCATTGCACGGGTTTTTCCACCTTTGGCTTGTCTGGTCGAAACATGCTCGACCACATAAGGTGAGTAGGTGGTGCGCCGCTGAACATCGAGGTCCCCTTTTCAGTTCATTGTAACTGTTCAGCGATTTCGTATGCGGCGATTCCGAAAGCCACGGCAACATTCAACGATTCCTTGAAGCCGCGCATAGGCAGATGACAGATCACATCGCAATGCGCCAATGTTTCGGCCGAGAGCCCGGCTACCTCGTTGCCGACACACAAGCAAAGAGGCTCGGCGATTCGGCGTTCGTTGATTGCCTGGCGGAGCAGGATGCTGTTTGGTAGCACCTGAGAGTTTTCTATGAACTCTAGCCCGACAATCAGGATGCCTTGCTGCTTGAGTGTCGGCAACAGAGCCGCTGAGCTGGATGTATAAATCCAAGGTACGTGATCTTCTGCTCCAAGGCTGGTCTTGGCGATTTCCTTGCGCGGAGGTGTGCCGGTTATGCCGGACAGGAACAGCGTATCGACTCCAGCTCCGTCTGCTGTTCGGAAGATCGAACCGACGTTCCACAGGCTGCGAACATCATCCATGAGCCCGATAAAGCTCATTTTACTAGTATCCAGTGATTTCAAAGATACCGTATTCAACTCAGCTCTGCGGTCGAGTTCGAAAATGACGTCAAGTGGGCGTACCGTCAGCATCTGGTTGCAGTCTGGACAGCGGCACACTCGCCCGACCGGCGCAGTGAAAACCAATGAACATTTTGGGTAAGGGCATCTGGTTTGCATTGGGGAATTCTACACGCTGTAGAATATGCGCATACCGAAGAAGGACGCAGAATGCAGACAACGAAAGAGCGATTGAACGTCGGAGCCATTCAAAAGGCTTTAGTTGAGGAAGGCCTTGATGGCTGGTTGTTTTATTTCTTCCATGACAATGATCCTCTGGCTAAGCACATACTTGGATTGACCGAAAGTCACTTCGTGTCGCGCCGATGGTTCTATTTGATTCCCGCAAAAGGCGAGGCGCAGAAATTAGTGCATCGAATCGAGATGGACGCACTCGATTCTGTGCCAGGCAAGCAGAATGTTTACCTTGGCTGGCGCGAATTGGAAGAGAAATTGAAGGAGCTGCTCACTCCGTTCAAAAAACTGGCTATGCAATACTCGCCAAACAACGCCATTCCTTACATATCGCGTGTGGATGCCGGAACTATGGAATTGGTGCGTTCGTTCGGATGCGAAGTCGTATCGTCCGCCAACCTCGTGCAAATGTTTGAAGCTCGTTGGAGCGCCACACAACTGGAGACACACATCACCGCTGTCAGCAATTTGCGCAGCATCGTATTCGACGCCTTCGAGCGCATCGCTCAGCATATGCGTTCGAATCAACGATTGACTGAATACGAGATTCAACAGTTCATTTCGCAAAGATTCGCTGACATGGGAATGACTTCCAATTCCCCTTGCATCGTTGCTGTGAACGAACACAGTGGACGCCCACACTATCAACCGACAGCAACTAATCATTCCGAAATTAAAGCGGGCGATTTCGTATTATTAGATATCTGGGCCAAGCTTGCTCAACCGTGCGACGCGGTCTATGCAGACATCACTTGGACCGGGTTTGTTGGGGACACTGTGCCTGAAAAGCACGCAGAGATCTTCGGCATCGTTGCTGGTGGTCGTGATGCTGCAGTCAGTTTTGTAAAACATGCAGTCGAATCTAAACAGACTATTCATGGTTGGCAGGTTGACGACGTAACCCGCAACTACATCTCTGAACGTGGTTATGGACAATACTTCGTGCACCGCACAGGGCATTCAATTGGGTTGGAGGTGCATGCAAATGGTGCAAACATCGATAATCTCGAAACTCGTGATGAGCGACGACTGATACCCTATACGTGCTTTTCTATCGAGCCCGGCATTTATCTGCCTGAGTTCGGAATACGAAGCGAAATCGATGTCTATATCGGACCGGATGAGGTTGTGATCGGTGGCCAGCCGATTCAAACCGAAGTGATTCGAATTCTGGCTTGCTAGCGCTAGCCATGATCATTTTAAGGATTTCCTGAAAGGGCTGGTATTTTCCGGAACGAGGCGGTTGAAAACGGCATGCTGTGCTACTCTTACAGCCACTGATGTAAAAAATGTGGACTCCAGTTCAGAATCTCGCTTGCTAATATGTGATTTATGAGCGCATTCAAGAAAAAAAACGGGCATGACCCGGCAGCAAAATCAAGATTGCTCCTTCTGGCTGAAGATCACCCGCTGAATCAAAAGGTGGCATTACTGCTGCTTGGGCGTATGGGCTTCGATGCGCACGTCGTGTCGAACGGTCAGCAGGCGGTTGATGCTTCCGCCAAGAATCGATACGACGCGATCTTGATGGATTGTCATATGCCTGAGATGGATGGCTTTGAAGCAACGCGCACTATTCGCAAGAATGAAGAGGCGCGTGGATACCGTGTGCCGATTATTGCTGTTACGGCGCTGGCGATGGCTGGCGACCGTGAACGCTGCCTGGCTGCAGGGATGGACGATTACATCACCAAGCCCATAGACCACGATGCATTACGTAGCAAGCTCGTGCACTGGATGAGTCCAGGAGCGTTATCGGCAATTTCAAGCGCTAACAAGGTAACACCAATATTTGATGGCGGATTCCTTCACTACGACCAAAAGGAAGAGCCTGTTAACTTGTTACCATTCTTCGATGCCTATGGAGAGGAAGCCCCTGAACTGCTGTTGTTGTTCGTCAATTCATCCGAGCGAATTGTAGTTGACTTACAAGAATCAATAAAAGCTGAGCAGGCCGCTAACGTCGCCTCGAATGCACATGAGTTGAAGGGTGCAAGTTGGGCTGTTGGTGCGGACGAACTAGCGCGATTATGTGTGTTTTTGGAGCAGGCCGCCGGTCAAGAAAATTGGCGTATGATTCATCGCACATTTATTCGCTTGCATCATCACTTTGAAGATGTCAAACGTTTTGTCCAGAACAGTGTGGCCAAGCCAGAGTCGACAACCGCCCACTTATGATCCGGTTGTGGTGTAACACGCCACCTTTTCAAGCTCTCAGTAGGCGTTTCGCGAGCCTATTTGTTCAAGCTGCTTGTCAGTGTGTTCCCTACTGTGGTTGAATTTGTAGACTTCACTGGAGATTTGATGTTCTCGTCTGATTATGCCGAGGTCGCGAAATATGCAGGTTCTGTTGGACTACTGATCGATCGCTGTGTTAAACGCGAAATTCCGTTCGGCACAGTGTGGCTCGTCGACACCGATAAAGTTGCAACCTGTGCTCACTCGGTAATACTGTTTGCCGATTTCCTTGCCGGGCTCAAGGTCCGCTTTCCTGCATTCGAGCACGATTGGGAAATAGTTGATGCTCAATTCGATCCGAAGTTTGATCGAAAAGCCGCTACTGAGATGGCCCAAAGATCTTTGAGCGCTCCGGTTCCGGCATTAGCGCTGCAAGAGCACAATTTAGTCATATTGCAGTTGTCCCGTGAGTTAACGGAACTCAAGTCTGACGCGGCCACCACTTTTAACAAAAAGCTGGCCATCGCGCCGCTGCCCCGACTCAAGGGTTTGGCTGGTGAAGTGGAAGAGCTGGGGTTGGCTCTGGTCATTCAGACAATGACAAATGCACGAAAGGACGGCATTCTGTTCATCACTGATGAACGAAACCGTCCAACGGCCAGGTTGTTTTGCCGTGAGGGCAAAATTCTATACGCTAAATTCGGCAAGCTCGAGAACGAAAGTGCCATTTATCAAATGTTCAGCCAGGATGTTAACGGGCAGTTTAATTTTCGCACTCAAGCAAAACCGGATTGGCAAGTAAAGGAGGCGATGACGCGATCCACCGACGGTTTGTTGTTGGAAGCGCATCGCCGGATGGATGAAAAGCCCAAACTGCTCTCTCATCTCGGTGGTGCCGGTTCAGCTTATTCGAAGATTGCTGAGTCACTAGATGTGTCCTTGATAGCAGAAGAGTTTCGGGATTATGCCAAGCAGATCTGGCCGTACCTCGATGGTGGCACATCAGTGGACCAGCTTTGGGATAACACCAAACTCGATGATTACTCAGTTTTCGCCGCGCTTTCAGAAATGCGTAACTCGCGACAAATAGTTGAGATCATGCATGGTGACGAAAATCTTAACCCCATGCAACCACTGGTAATGGCGCCGTACATGCCGCTATCTCCATGGGATGAGATTATCAGCATGACAGTTCATCCAACCACCGGACGTCCGCAACTGCGTCGTGGCAGCCTGGTGGGAATGCTTCGACCGAACGATCCCTATCACCTATTGCACAGCTTGAATTTACCGTACAAGTCTGCCGGATGCCCGTTGTTCAGGAAAGGCGAAGTTGTAGGTATGCACTGTGGCATGTTACCCCTCGACCCGGAATTGCATGGATTACCACAACAACTGCACCAAATGCTGTGGGTAGAGTCCATTACGCAAACGTTAACGGTTAAGCCGGCCAAGAAATCTGTCGGGATTCAACGGAAAGCAACGCAACCTGGTCAACCAGAAAAGATAACCTGTCCGAAGTGCAGTTCCCTGATGGTGAAGCAGGCAAAGTTTTGCGGTACTTGCGGGCAGAAATTCTGAGCATTTAGCTCTTGCTCTTATTCCAGGAAAGGATCGTCCTTCTTCATACTGTGTCCATCGGCTTCTTGCAGGGCGTACCAGTAGTTCTTATAGTCTGGTTTTGCCGAGTCACCTTCTGTCGGTTTTTGCTCTTTGGTCTCAGGCAGCTTACCGAAAGGGTGCAAGTAGTCAATTTCTTCATCATCTAGTTCTACCATAGCTTCCTCCTGTTGTTAGTCAACAGTTGCATGCAGTGGTGAAGTAGACGATCAAAACACGAAACCGTTGCCGTCCGATATTGATGGCAGTGAAAATACTATCGCGACGTCGGGCAGGCATTACAACAAATAGCAAATCCAATTCCCAGGTCAAGCACACTCGTCAGAGGTGGTGTAGAGCGCACCTTCCGGAGCGCTGAAGTGAGATTTTGGCGGGACAATAATTGACTGCGTTCTGACAACATCGCCTGTCTGTTGCGGAACGGCGTACGTTGGTGCTACTTCCCTTCCGGAGAATGGAGCCGCTGAGGCAGGCAATTTCTTGATCGCAGCTGGCGTAATGAGCGCACTTTTGGCATTAGCTGGTGCAAGGCCAAGTGCAATAAATACTAAAACTAAATACGCAGAAAAGCACCGGTACATGGTTTTTCCTCCGGGCAAGCAATGGATGATGTTGCAACTGTCGAAATGCAACTACCGTAAGTTCCCGAGGTCGACTGTAACTTGGCATTTAATCAGTTATGCTGCCACATTCTGATGCATCAGCACTTCAATCGGGTGACAATGGCGACGCCCCCTTTAAGGGCGCCAGACAGTGGATCGAGGATCTGTCTGCTGTTGACTTCGATGCAACTACCGGCGGGAAGATTTTTGTTGCGCAAAAATAGTTGATTGGTATCAGTTGGTCTACCAGACAGCGCCTTCACCAGGGGTAACTCCGGCGTTGGCATTGGAGTGACACGGTCCATCCAAAAGCAACCGTAAAGGTCCGACCACTCATCAGGAGTAGCGTCAGTACGACCGACGCCGAGAAGTTGAGTTGCCGTGTCGTTGTAGAGCACGAATCGCCCAAGTGCGTCTGCGATCACGATGCCCTGGGATATTCTCGTGTTGGCATAGTGAATAATTTCTCGCTCTAGATCAGTTAGCTCTGGGCTTTCCAGCTGAAGTTTGTCCGGGTCTAACAAAAGCGTGACCTGGATCTCAATTTCTTTGATTAACTCGGACGGATTCCAATCCAGTGCATCGGCTATCAAAGTGAGATTGTGCAACGTTGGGTGCCGGCTGCCTCGCTCAACATCGGAAATGTATGAGCGTGCCAGTCCAGTGCGTTTTGAAAGGGCGTCTTGAGAAAGGGTCAGGCTCAAACGACGCTCTTTGACGACTTTGGACGTGGTTGCTGCCAGTTGGTGTGATAATTTGTCCATAATGGGTTTCCTTGGCTCATATTGTAGTGCCACTGTGGACTCAGGTAAACAGAAGGAGCTGATATGGCAGTTTCTCGTAAACGTTTACGCCCCACTACAATAACTACGTCTTTTCCGTTAGTGGGTATAAGAACAGCAGTAAGCGGCGGATTGTTGGGTCAGCGCGATGAGTTCTGTCGAATCGGGAATTTTCGTTGATGATCGCTATGAGGTGGTGAAAACCCTTGGTGGCGGCGGTTTTGGAACTGTTTACAAAGCCTGGCAGAAACAGTTCGAGCGATTTGTGGCAGTGAAAATTCTCCACTCGAATTTGTTGCAAGAAGCCGACGGGTTGGCTCGATTCGAGATGGAAGCGCGAACGATTCACGGACTTAGGCACAAGCATATCGTTTCAGTCTACGCTTACGGCGTCTGGCAAGAGTCACCATATATGGTGATGGAGTTCCACGAAGGACGCAGCCTGCAAGACGAGTTGTTAAAAGGTCCTATTGCTCCGCATCGAGTGGTGGCTTTGATGCGGCAACTATTTGATGCGCTCAGCTGTGCCCATTTATCCGGAGTCGTTCACCGGGATTTGAAGCCGGCTAATGTGATGCTTACTGATAGCCCTTCGGGTGAGTTGATAAAAATAATCGATTTCGGTTTGCTCAAACTTTTGCCTGGATACGGAATTGCCAGCCAGAAGCTAACTGAAGTGGGATTTGCCGTGGGTACCTGTCATTATATGAGCCCGGAGCAGTGTTTTAGCGCTGAGG
>JADYXS010000687.1 GCA_021772155.1 Candidatus Obscuribacter sp. | reverse complement strand
CAGCTTTGGACTTAGCGTCGTCGACATCATGCAACCGCGCGTTATCATTAGCAGCCTCAACAGGCTGCTCTGCCTTCTTTTCTTTCGATTCTTCTGGTTCTTTCTTGGTTTCGTTGACCATGTCTACTTATCGAAAGCTCAGGATATACAGGACACTTTGATTACGTTCCACGCGGACGGAGATGGGAAACTAGTTACAGGTGACGCGTGGTAATGATTATCCTGGCCCACAGTGACAAACTAGTGACTGTTCTGTGGAATTTCCGTGGAATCGACACGTGTTCCGTCGGTCAGCGGCTTACACAGCAGACGTCGAGGAAATGATTCGCAGATTAATCTTCAGCCGTTATGGTCTTTATCTTCTCGTCAATGTCAGTCAATCGTTGGCACGCTTTAGAAACGACTTCCGGCGAATTGGCAGCGCTTGTCAAGTCGGCTAAAATTTTTGCCCGCTCATCGGACAACCGTTGCAACCTTTGACCGCGAGTTGCTCTGCTCACTGCATTGGCGGTGTTCTTTGATTCATCGTGCGGATGGATAATAACTTCGCCATCAGGCAAAACTTGAATGTCTTCCAGCCTATAGCCTAATTGGAGGAGTTTTTCGATTCGCGGATCACCTTGGCTCAATTGATCCTTCCTCAAGAATTAGCGGGGGTCTATCGAGGTTCCAAACATGCCTGAAGCCAGAAAGTCCTTCGCCGTTGTAGAACATCGCATCAACTACGTTGCGATACGTTTGCGCCGGAACATGTCCTTGAGTCACCAGATAACCCGGATCGACAAATCGTCCCTCATCACTAAACCTATTTACCACGCGGTTCATGGCTTCTGATGGCGGAATGTCGACGAAGACAAGATCGATCTTCCAACCGGCTTCGCTCAAGTTTGAAATTGTTTCCTTCATCCACTTCGCGTCCGTACCCACGCCTGGCAAGACAAAGTTATAGCCGCCCGTGATAGCCCGCTCGAGCATCCGATCATTAAGCATGTTGCTCTCTCGCCGCAGAGCAGTGGCACCAATTCCGCCTTCATATTCCGGAAGTCGTTTCTTGATGTCGTCGGACTCTATGACCATGTAACCTTTTCCGTTGAGATCGCCCATGCCGGAGCTTGTCTTACCGGAACCAGTGAGCCCCATCAGTATCCGCGCATGCTTCTCTTGTTTCGGTTCACCAAGATTGAGCTTGGCGTATTCTGGATCTAAGCTCTGGTGGTGCAGAAGATAGTCCCAGTGGGTCTCGGTTACGTCGTGCTGAAGCATCGTCCGTTCTAGTGTTTGATTGGACATCGTATCCGGTATGCTGAAAGCTCTGTCCCGCACATCTTTCAGTGAAACTGTCGGGCCATCTTTGCCAAATCTCGTTTTAAGCAATTGCTCGTTTAGCTGCTTGGGATCGACCAGCTGGCTCACTTTATCGATCTGTTCGTATGGATATCGACGGTGAACAAACTTCTTGCCTGTTGCTGAATCGATTACTTTGCTTTCTTCGACCAAAATCCCATGTTTGAAGATCTTAGTCTCGCCGGTGGTATCATTTTTGACAGTGATTTTTCCGGATTTTTCTTCAGAGACGATGGTGCCATCTTTCCATTCATCTTCGTAGACTCGTCCGCCTTCGGGAGTATCACTGAGTAAAATCCTTTTGCCGGTTGTTTCCGGCAAACTCATAGGTTGCGATATCACTCCAGAGTTCATCGCCCGCGGTGCATACTGCGCCTCCCACTTCGTTTTCGGAACGATGTACTGATTTCCGTTTGGCTCTACAACCAGGTAATCGCCGGCAAGACCTGCGGTGACACCTTGCTGTGGATGCTGAACAACGGATGGTTTTTCGAGGCGTACAGCCATACTTACAGCTCGTTTTGCATATTGCCCAGGGAAGCCAGCCATTTCCGCATAATTGTCCTCGAACGCGCTCAGACCGTCCTTGTTCATTCCTCTGGCCACATAGGGTTCTGAACCATCTGGCGGATGAATAATCCAATCACCAGCATGTGAAATCATGTCGTCAGCATCATTTGCCGCATCGGGGTTCTTCCAGCGATACTCCCCATTGACTGTCATGCTGTCACTAATTATGCGGGCGCGAACAGTGGCAGTCTTAATGAACTCCACAGGCGGTGTGGTGAGGTCCAAAGATCGTGGAACAAGTCCTGACTTGAATAAGTCCACCGGATCATCGCTGCTAATGTCCAGTCGATCAAGGAAGGGATTGTGCCGAATTGTGCTTCCGTCGTCTTTGACAATGGTCAAGCTACCGAGCCACGGCTCGACGTTATCGACTTCGAGGCTCTTTATCCCGGCTTCAACAGAGCTGCCACCAGCAATGCTGGCAATCCACTTACCATCGGCATGCTTCAATAAAATCTTCTTTCCATCTGCTTCGAACGAGGCGCTCTCAACCCGTCCATTGACATCATGCGAGTATCTCACAGCAACTGCCCCGGAACCCTCATTACCGAGGAACCTAGCAGCAACAACCGCGCCTTTCTCAACAGTTATTTCGCCGTTTCGGCGAGCCACTTCCGCCGGTCCAAAGATCTGCACACCGTCAACATCGCTAACCAAGCTGTTCAAAGCAGGTCGCTGCTCAACTTGAGCCACCTCTGCAGGTTTCTCACCTCTCAATCTAGCTAGCACCACGGACGACTCTTCATTTGCCGATTCGTAGGTTTGCTTGAAGGACTTATTGGTGACAATCGCAAAATCTGCGCCTGGCCTGCCGACCGGCTCAAAAATAGGCTCAGGAGCATCCGTGGAATAATTCCGAGAAAACGCATCAGCATCAACTAAGCTGAAGTCGGAGCCAGGTTTACCGGCTTCAAAGTCATAGTTCGCAAGCCAATCACCTTTCGCGCCAGACATTTCGCCCCACGGCGTCTTTATCTTGATACCGCCTTCAGCCTTAATTTGAATCATATTTACCAGCGGCCCATCGGTGCGCGTTTTGGCCACTGTGGATGGATGTTCCGAATCAAGTGCATTTAGCGTTGCAAGGTCGATGTTATAAGTTTTAGCGATTTTCTTCGCTTCACTTACAGGCCATTGGTTTACCATTCCTCGCTCGATCACGGGGAAACCAAATTTGTCCAAACGCTGAACTATGAACTGTCCCGGATAGGCAATCTCACCGTCAGGGCATTCCAGCGTCTCCACTTTGATCGGTTTGTCGCCGGTGACCCTGGTAACTCTAACCTCATAGAGTTGTTTCTTGGTGGTGATCACGTCGCCGTTTTCAACTGCTTCTCTGAATAGCGCTCTACTTTCCATAACCGATTTGTGCACCGGTTTGGGCAAAAACGCATCGTCGAATGCCTGGCGCTTCACCATGAACTTTTGCCCGTTGTTATCAGTGACAACGTAGTCGCCTTTCTCGACATTTCTACCGTCCGGCAAAGTGCTATTCTCCAGCACTTTCTGCGTTCGCACGGACTTGAACACCTCTTGATCTGGATTGTCCTTAGCAGGTGACGAAAGGAAAACGGTGCTTTCAGGAGTCAAATCGGGCAAAGCTCCTTCTTCGATCTTATGCGTGTGAAATTCATGCGCCTGCCCCGGAAGGAAATCCTCAATCGCTGCCGGTATCGATTTGACACCATGTTCGGTACTGATTTGAAAAGCCATCACCGCTTGGCCGACTATGCCGTTTTCCGCTGCGGTGTCAGTGAGAATGTCGTTGCCGCCTGAACCTTCAATATAAGTTTCACCAATTAAGGCACCATCACGCGTGGGGCCGCGGTGGTCGGCAGATCGAGAGATGGTTGGACCCACAGCAGCAGCATTCCCGGTCTCTGGTGCCTGAGCTCTTGCAAGATCAGCTTGTTTCACCACGTGCGATCCAATCGCCACTGAGCCGTTGATTGCAGTAGTGAATGCACCTGCTGTCGCTGAGCCAGCTAGTCCGCCAGTGGCGACGGCCGACAGGTTCTGCTCGATGGACGCATCGGGATCAATCATGACGGCCGCGCTGGCTGTACCAGCAAGCCCCCCTTGTTTCACATTCCAGACAAGTGTGTTAGCGAACTGACGGACTTTGTCTTCCAGTTCTTCCCGGACTGCTTTCTCGAAAGCATCTCCAATATTCTGTTCTACAACATCCACCAGAAGATCACGTGCTTCACCTTGGATATTCCTGTTCACCATAGCTTCGGCCACACCACGCAAAGCCGTCTGAGCCTTATCTACACTCTGGTGTTTAACGGCGTCATCAACAAGCGACGCCAACTGATCTTTAACAGTCTTGTTTGCTTCGGCTTCAAAGAGATTACCGCCACCTTGCTTCAGACTTTCTTCGATTACTTCATTGCCGGCCGCACTAACAAGCCTCTTGCCACCATCTTCCAGCAAATCACCGGTTATCTTTACCGCCGCCCGTTGCGCAGCTCGTCGGGCAAATGGACCAATGGCAATATCAGCATTGAACCCTCCAGAACCGGCTCCACTGAGTGTCGAATTGAGGTAGTCGCCCGGGCTTTCATGACCTGCCACCGTCCTTGCTTTAACAGCCGGCTTGAAGAGACCGCCGGCTATCGCCCCAGTTACATTTGGATGTTTTGCTGCCAACTTCGCTGCGCCACTAACGAGCTGACTCTCTGAAACGGCTGTATAGGCAGCTTTTCCATACTGTGACGCTTTGGACCCTGCATGTAATGCTTGAGTCACACCGGGTATCGCAGCAATGGTCTGACCCGCTCGAACGGAATATGTCACGACCTTGGCGGCTAGCGGGAGTTTCGACAGCACATGAGCTATACCGGCTACCGCACTCGCGCCACCGGAAGGAAGAGAGACCAGAATCGCAGCGACAGTTATGACAGTATCGACCATGGCATCTACCAATTGATTCTGAGAATCTATCGAAGTGCCAACTGCGGTTTCCATTGCCGCCTTGATTTTGAGTGCATCATCCATCGTAAGTTCTTTGCCGTCCATCGCGGCTTCGACCTGCACAGCAATTGCTCGTGCAAACATAGAGTTTGTTTGTTCTGTGGTGCCATCCCACCCAGCAGCGTCTGTCAACCAGGCGCCGAAAGACTGAGAAGCCCAGTAGTGCCGCAAAGCATCATTCAGCACTTCGGTAGGATTGCGCCCTTCGCGCGCAGCAGCCAGTTCGATATCACGTAAACTGTTGCCACTTAGCTCGGATTTCATCCTCACGTCCAGTGTTTCGCCATACTTGGTCAAGTAGTCATTGCGAATTGTCTGAAGTCGTGAGTTGATCTCGTCTGATACCATCTCGTCCGAGACGTGTACCACCCCGTCCCGATTCATAATTTCTTCGCGAGCTCTGTCACGGTCTTTGATCTTGGCAAAAACTTCCAACATCTGTGCTTCATTCGTGCCGGCACCAACCATGTAGGAGCGCAGTTTGTCCTCCGCCTTGATGGTGCCCTGTTCCAAAATGTATCCTGCAATCGTCCGCTCACTTGCCGACAAATTGCGAAATGCACTCGCGCGCAGGCCTTCGTCTCCGAGCATTTGCTCACGCATAGCCGGCGACAAACGGGAGACATCCTCGAAGAAGCCCTGTTCATTGTCGTCGAAGATCCCTTCATTGAGCTGCAATCGCTCTGCCAACTCTAACTTTCCATGGTGAATCAAATCGTCGCCAAATCGTTCGTAGCTTGCAATGCCGAATGCACCCCTAGCCGCTGACTTAAATTGTCCAGAGAAATCAAATTCCTGCTTGGACAAAGACTCCAGCTTGTCATGCAGCAGTCCGTCGAACCGTTCAACTTCACTGATTTCGGAAATGTAATTGCCCGGTAACTTTTGAGCTGCAAGGAACGACTGCTTCAATTGATCGACCGGCATCTTCCATATCGCTGCCAATTCGCCGATCCGTCGATCGAATGATCCATCACTCTGGGCATTCGAAAGCTGTTGTTGAAGTCCTTGCGGCAGCAACATCGCGCTATCGTAGAGACTCTTCAACTCAGAAGCCGTACGTGGCTTAGCGATGCGAATCTGCAGCGCTGGATCTTCTCTGAAAGCTTGCTCTATGTCCCGCGCGATCTGTCCTCGGTCTGCAGTGAAAAAACTCGAATGTCTATTGAGCTTATCTAAAATATCAAACTTAGGCTGCTTTCCATCAGCAGCCTGGGCAAGCAAGCCTCTGGCAATTGTTCTTTCAGCGGTACTCTGCTTAGTGCTATCAAGCACATTCTCGATTTTGGCATCCAACTGATTTCTGAAACTGTTGATATTGTGTTTGTACTTAAAGACTTCCGTTGGAGTCATGCGTGTGAGCGCGTCGTAGATGTTGTCCTCATTGTTATTGTGAACACGCACGTTGTCATCGATGACGCTCAATACATCGCGACGTCCTTTGGACTGAGAAGCCTTATACGACTCTTTTTTGTAGAATTCCAGAGCAGCAAGATCTTCGCGCAACGTCTTGCCTTTTTCGTAGACATTTTGCGATGGCAGTTTCGAAATGTCAGCTTGCGGTCCGAAGTGTTGAAAAGACTGCAAGGACGTCATTTGCGCTGAGCTAATATTACCAGGATCAAGCCCTCTATCAAAGGCCTCTTTGCCCTGCTGATACTGGCGATAGAACTTGAAGGCAGCTATATCATCAGCAACCTTCTTGCCGGCTTCATACTCGTACTTTTGATCCGGAGTCATGCGCGCTTTATCTGCATTGGCACCATAGCCTTCGTACGTCTGTAAGGACTTCCGGTCGCGTTCACCAAGCTGTTCTGGATCAAAGCCCGAGCCAATGAGCTGCCTGCCGCGACTGGTATCAGCCTCTGTATTTTTCATTTTCTCGACCAGCGCGAAGGCTCGACTCAATTCGCTGGTTGGATCCGACTCACTGCCAGCCGTGATGGTCCGGAGCATCGTGCGAATCTCGTCGCGGTATTCAGGAGATTTCTTTAGGCGCTGATGATCAGTTGAGCTCATGTTCTCAATCGTGCTCATGACAGATTGCGTGCTCAGATATAAGACATCGCAATGCAGTCCGCCAAGTTGAGCTAGTAGCGATTCACTTTTCCGCATGGCCATATCGTGCCATCGTCCGTGTTCGGCAACTGCCGAATTGAACGAAAAATGACCGGTGGCACTGCTCATCGCCTCAAAAGTGTCGTGGTAAAATTCGCTCGAACGTTGATCGTGATGACGCTTTTGATAGAGTTTAATTGCCGCTTTCTCATCTGCATTTAAAGAAGGGTCGGTCGACAGCTTGTCTTTAAGAACCAGGTCTTGCCCGCGATTAAATTGAGCTTGCTGAGACACGGTCAACGGTGCTATCCCGTCGCGTTCAATCTCCCGCCCACGAACATACATGCTCCGCTGTGCATCGCTTAAATCTCGCAATCCATTCTCGATGGCTGTCTCATTAGCGCCCAGCCAGCTTCGGTTATTTTCTCGGATAACAGTACCCATGCTCACTTCGCCACCATGCTGGTGGTAATCATGTGCGCGGATCGAGTTCGTGGAAGACCAGAAGTTCAGAACGTTTGCGCCAAACGCCGCCGTTATTCGTTCTTCACCAGTCTTATCATCACGAACTTCGGCCAGGAATTTCTCTTGCGCAGACTCGGTGGAACCCATCCATGCTTCTTGAAATATTTGCAGATTTTGACTTCGCAGCCCAATGTCCGCCAGTTCGAGTGCATCCTTAGTCGATCGCTTGTCGGCACCCTTGAGGTATATCTCGATGGCCTCGCGCGAGCCGCTGGTCAATTTAGTCGATTCAATCAAAGCATCTTGCAACGATCGAACTGGCCCGGGGGTCGGCACATCGCATTGCCGCTGCTCGAAGTCGTGCTTGAGTTGTTCAATTTCCTTACTGGTGCGCGACGCTAGTATTCGCCGAATTACTGTTTCGCACTCAGCAGGTGATCGCCCTTCAAATTCTGTTTTCTCTTGAAGCGCCTGAAGAATTTCTCCGGCATAGTCGGATTTTAGGTTGGGAGCCTTCAGCTTGGCCATGCACTCGATGTAATGGTGCGAGTTCCCCATCTCATTCTGAAACTGTTCTTGCAACGAATGCTTGTATCGAATTAGATAGAGACTTTCCAGCCGTTGCCTTTGTTCGAGGTGGGGCAAGCTTGAAAGAATTCGCTTGATATTTGCTTCGTTAGTGCCAATGGCAATGTTGCCGTTGCAGGCATAGTGAATATCATCGGCAGCTTTAGCAATTTGATTAAATTTAACAACCGCTTCCTCCCTTGTGGGGCGGAAGTACAAATCGTCTCCGGTTTGTCCATATTGCTGTTCGGAATAGACACCGGTAGCCTCGTTAAGTTTGACTTTTCCATGCCATTCTTGCTTACCGCAAAGCCACTGGTCTGCTGGCCCACGAAGCCAGACCCCTTGCGATTTTCCATGCTCGAATCGCTCAGTGGAAACGACTCTGTTATCCTTCCAGCCAAATTCATAGCCGACACCGGTTGCTGCGTTTGCAGAACCAGTCAGATGCCATTCTCGACTGTACTTTAGGATGCCGGATTCTTCTCGCACTTCCGTGCTACCGTCTGCCCCGATCTTAATTTGCTTGCCGGTGAGCTCGTTCTTGATCGTAATTTCTGCCGTTACTTTGTAATCATCCTTTTTTGCCACCACTGATATTCGATCATTTGCGCCCAGCTTATGCCACTTTCCCTGCGGGTCCTTATAATCAGAGACTTCACCATCGCTACCATACTTCAACCGAGCAATATCCTTGCCTTTGGCATCAGCAAGACCAAGCACTTTGGAATTCTCAAGGGTGATTTTCGTCCCATCGCGGTTGCGGATCTCAACCAATCCACGACCTTCCAGATAGGTGCGCTTTGCACCATCAGGAGTGCGAACTTCTGTTTGCAGGATGTTCTTAGAGGTGTTATCGGGATCGGCAACCGCTCGACGCTCCCTTCGCGTTCCGTCCGAACTTTCGCTGACGACTGGCTCATCGCCTCTTTTGATGGTAAGCCTTCCGTCTGTGTGATGGACTGTCGTGGTACCGGAGTCAGCATCGACTTGTTCCCTACCACCGTCTTCAAGAATCCGGAATGTCCCCGAAAACGGCACATCCTTGGGACCAGTCCACCGTGCAGGCTCCCCGTTGCCAGCAGGCTTGGTACGTGTGTACTTTTCTTCGTGTTGATTCAAACGAGCAGTAACGGTGGAGACACCAAACTGATCATGAGTATAGGAGGTTCGCCTTCTATCGCCGGAAATTCCCCGACGATTTAACTCGAGCATTGCTCTGTCGAGATCCCCGCCGTACAACTTCGTTTTCAGAACTTTTTCCAGTGTGTTTCCGACTTTTTCTTCAAAGTCCGCAGCAATTGCCCGGCGCTGAGCATCAGTTTTCCCGGACAGAGTCTCCAAAATGGCTGGCACATGAGCTTTTGAGCGAATCAACGCCTTTTGTAGGTCTCTTGTACTTTTCTCCACTGTATGACCGTTGACTCGCTCGGCATCGATCACCTCGCTAATCAAGCCAAGTTTGTTTTGTTTTACTTCAGATCCATCTGCTTTGAAAACGCGCGCACCCTGGTCAGAAAGTTCTCGATAGATCCCACTAACATTTGCATCGGGGACAAATGTGCGTGGTGCTTTAGCTTGGTCACTGCTAATCCAATCGTCGGTGCCAGCTGAGCGAGTCAGTTTCTCACCGTTTGGTTCCGTGATACCAGTTATTGTGCCGAATTCATCGCGGTCGAAATACCGGGTTACACCGTACCGATCACTTATCGCTGAGACTTCGCCGGCAGCATTCTTGGAGACAAGCGACCCATCTGGATTTCGTCGTTCGAAATGGACCAAACAGCCTTCGCTGACCTCAGTCCAGCCATCGGTAAGGAAGGTCTTAACGGTCACCCCGGCTTTCTCCGTAAATGATCCATTACCCTTAACTGTGATTTCAAGTTGTTGAGTTTTGCCTGTGGATTCATTGCGCCAGGTTGTTCCATCCACGGCCGACAGTTTCAGCGTCGTTCCATCAAGCAGATACTTTTCGACCATTGAAGGATTTATCGACTTTTCGTCCTCGTAATGGAATGTGGTTTTGGCCCCGAAGCGATCTGATACAGAAACACCCCGGTGATGAGAGTCCTTTACCGTCTCCGAACCATCCTGCCGTAGCACAATCTCCTTTGTGGCCTTTCCGGAATGGTCCAGAGAAGTTGTGCTAAGGTCACCATTTTTCAGATCCAGGTACACTGTTTGCCGTCGAGTGTTACCGTCGCCGTCGGTCCAAACGACATTATCTTTGGTGGTCCATTCAACGCCTTCCTGCTTGATTCTGCGAGGCTGCCCTTCGTCGTTATGATCGCCATACTGGATGAGTTTTCCACGAGCATTAACGGTGCTCTCGACGTGTCCTTTGCTGAAAACTATTGCCGAGCGATCATCACTGACAATCAACTGCTTCCGTTGGCTACTATCAGCAATTTTGAGATCGCTTACAACTACAGTATTGTTAGACGCCAAGCGTTCGATTCGAGTTTCCTGCGGCGTATCGAAATAGTAGTCACCGTTGATCCGAACATGTAACGTCCCTTCAATGACATCAGTCGATCCGGTACGCAAGTAAACCTTTCCGTCTTGATCAACGGCATTCCATTCAATCCCATTCGATTCGGATGCTTTTTTCACAAAAGAGCTGCCATCGTTGCGAAGCTGGCGTTCAAAACTTCGTACTTCGCCAAGGGCGGTCTTAACCCGCGACGGTGCCAGCGCAGCGTCCGGGAAGGATGACGGTTCCGTCAGGTCCGCTTGATTTTCAGTTTCTTTCCCAGTCGCTTTTTTCCGACGATCATCCAGAAACTCTCTGTGGTGCTCAATTAGGCCCACCATTTGCTGGACCACGATACTGGAAGGTCTCTCGCCTGAACTGCGCAATTCAACTGGCGATTTCGGCGATACCTTCTGCGCATCACCCGGCACCGCAGATGGTTCTTTGCTATCTTCCACGGATGGCAGCAATCTGGAACCCGGCGTCATTCGTCCAAGTCCGGTCTTGCTGTTGGTGGAAATGGCCGTCTCTAGACCCGCCTTTTTCCTTTCGTGCTCTTCGCGGGAAATTTGCACTGCTTCTGCGTTGGCGTCGTCTCCACCTCGTACCCAGGCAACATCATCAGCCTGTTCAACGGTCACCTCACCCGGGCGAACCGCCGGCTTAGGATCGTCCAGCCGGCCGTCTTTGTCCTGGTTATCGTTATCCTGGTTGTTCTTTCCAGTTGTCATGCGCCAGAATCCAGAGAAGCACTCTTAGTATTTGCCCTTAATTAGAAGGCGAGAAACTGCTTGAGTTCGTGGACAGCTTTATTACCGACGAATTAATCGCTATAGTGTGCAATTATGCATTTTGGCTGGAAAGGTGATTGAATTTGGGTCGCTAGCCAGAGGAAAAGTGATGCTGACGGATTTCGAGATATTGGACATCTCACAAAGTGTGGACGAACGCACGGCGTGCTTTCCCGGTGACGTTCCATTCAGCAAGATTTTGACACTGACATATGGCGCAAGCAAAGTCATTAATCTCTCTGCGATCACCATGAGTCCTCACGTCGGCACGCATGCCGATGCACCATCACATATCTGCGGCAACATGGATGACGAAAAGGATATGGCTGGAGCACTGCCATTGGCCCCTTACGTCGGACCAGCGCTCGTATTGAATCTAGCAGCGATGGAAAACGGTCCAGTTACAGCCGATGCAATCCGCGCGGAACTTGAAGCGGCAGGCATAACACAGATTCACCCGCGAGTATTGCTGCGGACCCAGGCTGTGAATGAGGGGAATTTATTCAAATGCAACTACCCGTACATCGGCACCGACGCAGTTGAATTCCTGAACACATGCGGGGTAAAACTAGTCGGAATTGACACTCCGTCAGTGGATCACATCAACGCCAAGTCGCTCGAGACGCACCATGCTTTGAAGCAGCATGGATTTTACTGGTTGGAAAATTTGAACCTGGAAAATGTCAAAACCGGCGAGTATTTTCTTGTAGCGGCGCCAATCAAGCTAACCACTGCTGAAGCGGCTCCGGTCAGGGCCCTACTTCTTCGTGCGCTCTAGGACGTAACACTGCACGTCATTCCTTTTGCCGGGCCAGATGCCTATCTTTTTTGCAGCGCCTTCCGACAAGTCAATCACCCGCTGCTTGAGCCGCGGGCAGCGATCGTTGATCTCAACGACTACTTCCTTCTTGGTTAGGACGCTTACGACCCGTACGCGCGTTCCAAATCGAAGTGAGGGGTGGGCAGCCGTCAGTTTGTCTTTGTGAAACACGGCACCAGATGCGGTGCGCTGTCCGTGCAATTCCTTACCATACCAGTGAGCATGTCCGCAGAACGAATCCTCTGCCGCAATAGCAACTGAAACGCTAACGGCGACCAACAAAGCGCCGGACATCAACTTCGTCAGTAAATTCATTAAGCTTGTCCCTGCCTCTTCTCAGCAGCGTATTGCTGCAACATCATCAACTGATCTCTCAGCTCCGCAGCCTTTTCAAAATCAAGCATTTTAGCTGCTTGCTTCATTTCTTGTTCCAATTTCTTTATCACTTTTGGCAGATCGGTTTTCCTGTTGCTCAGCTCGCGATCAAGCTGCTCTGTCAATTCTGCACCGCGGACGCTTCCAGTACTGCGTGGAATGATATCTCTTCCTCGCAACTGATCAAGCAAAGAGTTGGTCGTTTCTTTAACGATTGTCGTTGGAGTGATATTGTTCGCCACGTTGTAAGCAACCTGGATAACACGGCGTCGGTTAGTCTCAGCCATCGCTCTTGCCATCGAGTCAGTGACTCGATCTCCGTAGAGGATGACGCGACCTTCGACATTTCTGGCAGCGCGCCCAATGGTCTGCACCAGTGACCGCTCAGCGCGCAGAAATCCTTCCTTATCAGCTTCCATGATGCAAACGAGCGTAACTTCCGGAAGATCCAATCCCTCACGAAGCAGGTTCACTCCCACCAAAACGTCAAAGGCTCCCAGACGTAAATCCCGCAAAAGCTCGACACGATCAAGTGCCTTGATATCGCTGTGCAACCAACGGACGCGGATGCCGATCTGTTGCAGATACTCCGTTAAATCTTCCGCCATGCGTTTGGTCAACGTAGTAATTAATACTCGCTCCCCTTTAACGGAACGAATTCGAATTTCTTTGATAAGGTCATCGATCTGCCCTTGAATAGGGCGAACTTCCACTTCCGGATCGATAAGACCTGTAGGACGAATGATCTGTTCAACGACGTTGGTGCTCACATTCATCTCGTAGTTGCCTGGTGTAGCGGAGACAAACAGCACCTGTCCTACTTTCGCGAAGAACTCTTCGTGCGTTAGTGGACGGTTATCGCGAGCGCAAGGCAACCTGAATCCAAAGTCGATCAAAGTGTCCTTCCGCGATTTGTCACCGTGATACATCGCGTGCAATTGAGGAACGCTGGCATGCGATTCATCAATAAAGGTGAGGAAACCTGTCTTGCCGTACTTTCGTTCAAAATAGTCTATGAGCGTTTGAGGCGGTGAGCCGGGTTCCCGACCTTCCAGCACACGAGAATAGTTCTCGACTCCGTTGCAATATCCGACTTCACGCAGCATTTCGATATCAAATGCGGTGCGCTGTTTCAGTCGTTGAGCTTCAACCAGCTTATTATCTCGAATTAGCTCATCGAGCCGATCTTGAAGTTCAAACTCAATTTGCTTGATTGCACGATCCAGATCTTCTTCATCGGTCACATAGTGCTTCGCCGGATAAATACGGATCTCTTGGGCGAGCTCTTCAATTTCGCCTGTCACCGGATTTACCACGACCAACCGCTCAATTTCGTCGCCGAAGAATTCCACACGAACTATGCGCTCTTCGTAGGCTGGATAAATTTCGACAACGTCTCCACGCGCACGGAAACGGCTTCGCTCGATGACGATGTCGTTTCGCTCGTAGTGGATGCCAACCAGATCACGAAGCAGTTTATTTCGTTCAACGTGTTGGCCGACGCGCAGTTCGACAGCGGCGGACAGGTAACGTTCTGGAACGCCAAGACCGTAAATGCAGCTGACAGATGCCACCACAATTACATCGGTGCGCTCCCAGAGCGACCGCGTTGTAGAGTGTCGCAAACGCTCAATTTCATCATTTATGCTTGCTTCTTTCTCGATGAACGTATCGGTCGACGGTATGTACGACTCTGGTTGATAGTAATCGTAATAACTGATGAAATACTCGACAGCGTTTTCGGGAAACATCTCGCGAAATTCGTTGCATAGCTGAGCGGCCAAAGTCTTGTTGTGCGCCAAAATAAGCGCCGGCATTTGCGTTTCCTGGATCACATGAGCCATGGTCATGGTTTTTCCAGAGCCGGTAACACCGAGCAAAGTCTGGTAAGCCAAGCCGGCCCGCACACCTGCGGACAACGCCTGGATAGCCGCGGGCTGATCGCCCGCTGGCAGATACTTTGAGATAACCTCAAACGGTTGAGACATTTAAGTACGCCTACACGGCGTCGGCTGCAGGGACCAAAACTATCCCGATTAACTATCATACAGATTATTGGCGCTGACCGCTTGAAGCCTTCGCAACAACCCGCTTCAGCGGTTTGCCTCCGGCAGCCCTCAAAATCGCCTAGGCACCCAGCAGTTGACGCTTTCAGCCTGCTCAGCGGTGAGCCAACCGATATCGGTTGGCTCATCAGATATGGGCGGAAATCCGGACCAGTTGGCTAATTCTGGCAATAGCTTCAGGACCGAGTATCCAAAGAAAAAACGCGCGGTCCAAGACCTGCGCGTTCCATATATATGGATGACCACCTCGTCGACAGCGCCCCCCTAAAGAGTGGCAAAGTCGGCCGATGCCCTGGCTCAGTAGCTGATTGCTACTTTAGCCTGTCGGAGATTTGGTTTTAACCTCTTCGACAACTTCCACGCGATCAAGACGGATGACAGCGCCATCCTCTTTAACCGTCGGTTCAGTTTTGTTCACCGCGTTCTTTACTTCATCCTGGGCATCTTGCAGCGATTTCTTGAAGTTACCAATGCCCTGACCGAGGCTCTTGCCGAGCTCGGGAAGCTTCTTGGGACCAAATACAAGCAACGCAATCCCGAAAACTATGGCGAGATCTACTGGGCTGTTTAGCATCTGTTTGCCTCTGGTTGTTCTAGTTTGATCCTAACACAACAGTCTTGACAGGCGGCGGTTTTTAACCCGCTGAGATGATCAATTCAACTATTTCGGTCCATCGTGCGACGGTCCTTCCTGTCGAGCAGTCATGGTTTATAAAAAGACGAGCCGAGTGTCAAACAGTTCAATTCCAGTAAAACTGGCGAAACTTTAGTCGTCCGCGACAAGCGGAGCGTATTCTGACACCAACTGCTGCACAACACGAGCTCGGTCGAAGCTCGATGAACCAGCCATTGGATGAACGAACACCTGCAGCTCATCCAGACCACCGCGCCAGTACTCAGTCATATAAGTACTGATTTGCGGCGCTTCCTGGGAAAGGTTTTCACCTTGCCCGAAGTAGAGAACTGTGTGTGACTTAGGTCGGTTCACGGGATCTTGTTTGTAGGTGATTGCAAAAACACCGGCGGCCGCTGGCGGCGTCCATATATTCAGACCGCCATCAGAGTTGAATTTGAATCGTTGTCTCTTTCCCCACGAAATACTCAATTTAACGTCCTCAGAAACTTGATATCGCCAGGGCACAGAGCGTCAGGTAGCCGAGACTACGCAACGCTGCGCTTTTGGCGGATAACACGGATACGCTCAAGGCGCAGAAGCGCGCCCTTTCGGCGACCCAACTTACTTTCAATCGAGTCAGGTAGATGCACATCAGTGACAAGGCCGAGCTTTTCACTGAGTCGAATGGTCTCCCATGAAAGGTCGAACTCGAACTTACGCAGTCCTGACTGAGCGGAACCAGGGAATTTATGGTGATTATTGTGCCAACCTTCACCGCAAGCAAGAACAGCGACCCACCAAACGTTGACGCTGTCATCTTTGTTGTTGGCAAAGTTTTTGTAGCCAAGCTTGGGCATATGGCACAGAACATTCAACATTTGCGGAACGTTGAAAACGAACAATGATGCCAACAAGCTAGCAAGAGCGATCTGCCATCCGAATACTGCCCAAAGAGTGCAACGGAAGACAATGTTGATGACCAAGTTCAACAAACTCGCCATCGGCGGTCTGCCACCACATTCAAGAAGCTTGTAAATAGGATCGTCGACCAGGTCTTTGCATTGCAAATTCGGATCTATATGTTGTGGATACTTTCCTTCCATCAACCAGCCATAGAGTGCATGGGCAATCCCGAAGCGTGGCGAATGTGGATCCAATGCGGTATCAGAATACCGATGGTGAGCACGGTGAATAGCGCTCCACCAGATCGGTGAACCCTGATAAGTCATGTAACCACCGGCGACCCAGAAATATTCGTACGCTTTGGAGCATTTGAATGCTCTGTGGGAGAGCAGGCGGTGATAACCGATAGTGATGCCCATTCCGTTCCAGAGGTAGAACAAGAAGAAAGCAACTAAAAATTCAGCCATTGATTTTTTATGACCTCAATACGAAACAGCGAAAAAGCCTACTACTAGTTAATAACGCGAACGTCCGCCGCCATCGTCAGAGCGCGGTTTCGGCTGGGAGATGCCAACTTTCATTTCGCGTCCGGCAACTGCTGAACCGTCCAAACCGCGGATGGCTGATTCTGCTGCTGCTTGATCTTGCATTTCAACAAACGCAAAACCACGCGGTCTTCCAGTATCTCTGTCCTTCGGTATCACTGCCGAAACGACTCCGCCATGTTGGCTGAACAATTGCTGCAACGTGGGTTCATCCACGTCGTAGGACAAATTGCCGACAAAAAGTTTGTTGTTCACTTCTCAACCTTCTGACCACTGTTACTCATTCAATAAAAGGTTGAGAACAAGGCCTGATCTAATGGACACCGGTAATTATTGCATACTATCTATGAAATTCACTTGGCAGGCACTGGCATTGATGTTTTTCGTAACCCAAGACGCTTTCCAGCCATACAAGTTTTGAGCTACTTCTTCCATCGCCGCTTAGGCGTTCAATCAACCCGCGATTTTGGGCGGGTGGCGGTCGTTACGTCCCTGCTGGCTGTGTAATTCACCAGAGGAGCAATTAATACCGAAATAACATTGTTGGCACGTTTTCGATCGGCAAGTTCAGCAATTGCCGATTGCACAAAAACATAATCAGGAATTAAGCCTTCAGGTTCCAGATGGGCATCGACTTCAGCAGCATCAACTGAAGCATTGGGCTTATTGTCAGTGAAATTAGCGGAGTTCATCCCGGAGATTACACCGACGTAATGAGGATCTGGATTAAGTCGCACGAACCGAACTTTGCTCGTGAGCCATACGTTGTAATTCAATGGGATATGCGGATGATCAGCTTGCCGCTGCAAGTGATCCAACTGAGTTCCAATTACGCAGACGAACAGATTCGGCATCGCCTTAGCCACGTCGCGGAGGAACAAAGATCCGTCACGCTCGTGGAAATACGCCTCGGACTCAGCCAAACCTGCGATATTTTTCGGCCACTTTTCCTTGAAAAGCCCTGAACGCTTCAATGCCACAGTGACGTTCGGCGGATAAATCTGCTTTTCCAAGCCAACATCACAGCAGTATGGCAGCGCGAACTCACGCTCCTCGTCCCACTGTTGGTTGGCATTTTCATCGAAGAAAACGATGCCTTCGATTTCCGGTTGCCCGAGCTTCTTGTGCGAGCCGGGGCTCTTATGACCTTTTGGCTGGTAGGCAATTTTACGATAATCCACCAGGCACTGACCGGTTGCAGCGCTACCTTGCCGGTAATGGCGATTCTGAAAGAGATCTTGAGCTCCACCGAGCATCGGCGGGTAGAACATCGAACCTAGCGGGCTTTCGTAGAACACCAGAAATTGAAGAAATGAAAGTTGTGGTGCGTACTTCGACAACGTGATGGTGGCAATATTGCCACCATTCGACCAGCCAATTAATCCAATTTGTTTAGTTGCTACCGGCACAGGAAGTAGTTTTGAAATAGAGCGCCCTTGCGTGTCCTTGGTCTTTCCTGCGGCAAACAAAAGTACATCACGCAATGCCTGTTGGGATAGCAATCCGCGGTTATCATAAATTCCGCTAGAAGCAAATCCTGGATTACCGCCGCCAGGAAAAGCAAAGCGAACCTCGGCGAATCCTGATTGTGCCGCGTGAGTTGAGAATTGCAATCCGCTTGCAGCTTCTCCTCCGGGGGCTACCACCACCACCGGTGCTCCTTCCGAGTAACGCGGCTTGTTCGGATAAATCACATTCACGGCCAGCCCCTGCCCCGGAGCCGTTTCTGACGGAATGAACGTACTGATCGATTTCTCAGGCACCAGCACTGGTTTATTGATGCTGGCCTTTGGCAGCTCTGCCGTCAAACCAATCGGTGCCAAGACAATTGCCACCAGGGCCGGTAGGATTAGCGAAATTATGCGCATTGGGAATCCTGTGGTGAGAGCCTAGGGTAACAATGGTTGCAGTTTCGGGTAATCTGCAACCGAAGCGAAGTAGTGGTAGATCAAACGCAAGAGGCCCTGGCGGTTGTTCTTCTTGGCAGTGTCAGGATCGTTGACCATAACCTTTTCAAAAAAGGCATCAACCGGCTTGACGATTGCCTTGAGCAGCTCAAGCATGCGTTGGTAATCTTGCGCCGAAGATGGATGGTGAAATTGACCATCCCTTTCCCAAACTGAAACTACCTTCGTCTGAAATGTCTCCCAGAGCTGCTTCTCTTCATCAATATCGAACAACGCGACGTCCACGCTACCGACTGATGTGTCATTCAATATATTACCGATGCGCACTCCAACCCGAATCACTTCGAGTCCTTCGGGCGTGGAGGCCTGTTTCTGCAAAGCTTCGCAGCGAGTGAGCAAGTCCGGAATGTTCTCTAATGGATCGAAAGAGGTGGTCGCAGCGTCGATAATCTCTCTACGGTAACCGCGCTCTTGCAGTTTCGTACGCACACGCTGCGACAAGAAGTCTTTGACATCGGCAACTGTCTTCTTGGCGTCAAAGCCCTTTTTCTTCTCCAGCGAGGGTTGGACCAAAGCTAGAAACAGTTCAATCAACGCCGTAATGTTCACGCGATATGAATTCAGCCCGTCGAACAAAATATCGATAATACCTTGCGACTGCCGACGAAGCGCGTAGGGATCGCTTGAACCGGTGGGTCTGCGTCCAAGAGCAAACAAGGCAACAACATTGTCGAGCTTGTCGATCACTGCTGCAAACTGCCCGACTGTATCACCTGGAATGCCATCACTTTGCGAGCGCGGTGCGTAATGCGAAGCAATGGCAGTCACCACATCCGGTGGCGCACCTTCCTGCTCGGCATACCACGAACCGACATAGCCTTGCAGCTCCGGTAGCTCGCGCACCAGACTCGTCACCAGATCAAGCTTACAAAGCTCCATGGTTTTTTCAAGACAAATGGCTATGCGCGCATCGAGCGGCAAACTGTCAATCAATATCCGAGCACCACTGACTAGCCGCTGCGACTTGTCCAGGTAACTACCAAGGCCTTCCTGGAAAGTCAATTGCTCCAGCGCATGGCTGCGCGCAGTCAACTTCGTTTTCTGATCTTCGAAGTAAAAGAACCTTCCGTCGGCCAATCGCGCGCGAATAACGCGTTCATTACCTTGCTTAATTATCGCTTCTGCTTCCTGCCGATCGTTATTGGAAACTGTGACAAAGTAAGGCAACAAGCGCTTCTTACTATCACCGCCATCCTGGCGTTCCACCGGAAAGTATCTTTGGTGGTGAATCATGATCGTTTCAATTAACTTGTCCGGCAGATCCAAAAATTCCTTTTCAAACTCGCCGAGAATGGCATGCGGCCATTCAGTGATGTTCACGACTTCATCCAGGAGCGAACCACCAAGTTGCCGCGGTTTTCCAGATACCTTTGCTGACACCGCCTGAACTTGGTTACGGATTACTTCTTGCCTTTCGCTAGCGTCGACAAGGACCCGAACGCCACGCAATGCTTCTACATAGCTCTTAGTGTTGACAATATCGATGGTGCCTGGCGCCAGGACGCGATTGCCGAAAGTCTTCCGACCGGACTCAATGGTGTCCAGGGCAAGCGGGACCTCCTCTGAATCGAGCAAAGACACAATCCAGCGAATAGGGCGAGAAAACTTGAGCTCCGAAGACCCCCAGCGCATCATGCGCTCGGTGGAAAGTTGCATTATTGATGCCGGGACGATTTCTCTAAGAACCTCGCCTACCGGCTTACCCTTAATTGTCAGATTTGCCACCAGTTTTTCTACGCCGCCGACTTCCTCACGCTGTAATTGCTCAACAGAAAGTCCATTCTTTTGGGCGAATCCAATTGCCGGAGGCAGTGCCTTACCGCTTGGATCAAAGCTCGATTTAACAGCAGGTCCGGAGACTTTCTTCTGCACAGTCTCTTGGACTGCGGCAATCCCTTGCACAACGCATGTCAATCGGCGCGGAGTGCCGAAGGACGTGATGTCATCGAATTTCACGTTGGCTTCACGCAACGCTTCGGAAATCAAAGACTTCAGGCGCTCCTGAGAATCCGTAACCTGTTCGGCAGGCAGTTCTTCGGTTCCTACTTCAAGAAGGTAATCAGGCATAACTGGCTCCCTGTG
>JADYXS010000686.1 GCA_021772155.1 Candidatus Obscuribacter sp. | reverse complement strand
TACAGCTTCTACGGCTTTACGCGCATCGACCAGTTCATTCATTCCATATGCTGCTGCCAGACGGTTGTCGATTCTCGTTTGGTGCTCCTTTGGCAGCTTGTCTGACACATTCCGACGTTTGTGCAGATGGCAGCGCTTTTTCCGCCGTCATTCCTGATTCACGGAGCTGATTGGCGAATTCCACAATCAGGATGGCATTTTTGCACACCAATCCAATTAGCATAACCAGACCGATCTGGCAGAAAACGTCGTTCTGCAATCCACGGGCGTATTGCGCCAACATTGCGCCGAACAACGCGGTCGGGACTGACACAAGAATTATGAGCGGGTCGGTGAAGCTTTCATATTGCGCCGACAAAACAAGAAAAACAAAAATGATACCGAGGGCAAAAAGGACAATCCCCTTCGAGCCCGATTCCATCTCTTCCAACGAAATACCGGTCCACTTATACGTCATGCTTGCGGGCAACACCTGCGCAGCTACTCTTTCCATCGCTGCCATCGCTTGACCGGAGCTATAGCCTGGAGCTGCTGATCCGCTGATTTCCGTTGAACGAAACAGGTCATAGTGGCTGATTGTCTGTGGTGCACTTACCGTCTTAAGTGTTAGTAGATTCGACAGCGGCACCACATTCCCATTTGCAGCGTTGATATAAAACTGGCTTATATCCTTCGGATTTGAGCGGTATTTGGCGTCCGCTTGCACATACACGCGATAGACACGCGTTCCGATATCGATGTCGTTGATGTAATAAGAGCCCAGGTATGTTTGCAACGTTTCAAACAGATCATTGAGCCCAACACCTAGTGTCTTGGCTTTATTGCGGTCAACTTCAATCAACAGTTGTGGGCTGTTTGCCGCAAAACTGGAGAACACCCCGCTTAGCTCAGGCTGCTGGTTAGCGAGCCGGCACACATCCTTCGTTGCTTTGGCTAACTGTTCGATATCGGTGCCATTTAGATCTTGCACTTCGAAGGTGAATCCACCAAAGCTGCCCAAACCTTCAATAGCAGGTGGGTTGAAGGGAATCACCGTAGCTTCGGTGATGCCCATCAACGGTCCGCGCACCTTATTCACGATGGCATCCAATGATTGATCCGGGCGCTTACGCTCGTGCCAAGGTTTCAGATTTGAAAACAGGATACCGTTGTTTGGTTTGCTGCCGGCAAAGCTGAATCCGCCCACGCCAAAGCTCGAATCGATCTCCGGGATGCCTTTGAAGACCTTTTCCACCTGTTTTAAGACGTCCACCGTGTAGTTGAGCGACGCGCCTTCGGGACCCTGCACAATAGTAATGAAGTAGCCCTGGTCCTCATTCGGAATGAATGAACTGGGCACCAATTTGAAGAGGAAAAATGTGGTGGCAATTACTCCAATAAATACTGAGCAAGTGATCGCTTTGAAGCGCAGTGCTTGACCTAAACTCCATTTATAGCTGTTGGTGACAAAGCTCAATCCGCGATTGAATAGTCCGAACAACCCAGTCGTCTTTTCTTCATGCTCTCTTCCTTGCAGCCAGAGAGCCGAAAGCGCTGGAGTGAGTGTTAAAGCCGTCAGCGCCGATATTGCTACGGAGCAAGCTATGGTCAAAGCGAATTGCTTGTACAGTTGACCTGTGGTGCCAGGGAAGAAGGCGACCGGAACAAATACCGCCACCAGTACCAGTGAGATCGCCAGAACCGCTCCTGCTACCTCTCGCATAGCAAGAATGGAAGCTTCTTTCGCGCGAATATTCCTTGTGGCGATAAACCTGCTGATGTTCTCAATTACAACAATGGCGTCGTCCACGACAAGACCGGTCGCCAGTACGATGCCAAACAACGTGAGAGTGTTGATTGAGAATCCCAGCAGAAGCATGCAGCCAAATGTGCCTATCAATGACACGGGGATTGTTATTAGAGGAATGAGCGTGCTGCGCCAATTCTGTAAAAACATGAACATCGTCAACACCACCAACAGAATCGCTTCCGCCAGTGTCTTCAAAACTTCGGAGATAGATTCGCTAACAGCAAGGGTTGTGTCAAAGGCATATTCGTATTTCATGCCCGGTGGGAATTTCTTCTCCAGCCGCTTCATTTCTCGGCGGACGCCATCCACTACTTCCAGAGCATTTGAACCAGGGCGCTGAAAGATGCCGATACCTAATGCGTCAGCCTCGCGAAATCGCACGACGGTTTGGTAATCTTCCGCACCAAGCTCTGCCCGTCCGATGTCGCGCAAGCGAGTGATACTACCGTCTGTACCTGTCCTGATGATCAAGTTATTGAATTCTTCGGCTGTTTTCAGACGTCCCTGAACCCTTACACTTATCTGGTATTGCTGACTTGTAGCAGCTGGTTGCTGACCAATCTGGCCTGCTGCAACCTGTACGTTCTGCTCACGAACTGCTGCCACCACCTGACTGGTGGTAAGCCTGTAACGAGCCATCTTATGTGGGTCCAGCCACAAGCGCATCGAATACTTGCGCTCGCCGAATATTTTTACATCGCCAACGCCTTTAACTCGTTTCAGAGCATCTTTGATGTAGATATCGGCGTAGTTGCTCAGGAATTGAGTGTTGTACCGCCGTTCCGGATCTCCCAATCCAACCGCCAGAAGAAATGCTGCGGAGGATTTTTCAATGCTAATTCCAGTGCGCTTAACTTCATCCGGTAGCCGCCCTTCGATGGTAGCAACCCGGCTTTGAACGTCCACAGCAGCCAGATCGACATTTCGGTCCAGATCGAAAGTTATATTTACGCTACTGGTGCCATCGCTGCCGCTGCTCGATGTGATGTATTGTGCCTGGGTGATACCATTTATTTGCTGTTCCAGCAGAGTCGTCACTGCGGACTCTACAACTTGCGCGCTGGCGCCAGTATAGTTTGCGCTGACGCTGACGCGCGGCGGTGCAATATCGGGATATTGTGCTAAAGGCAAGTTCGGGATGCTAACAGCGCCGACAAGCAGTATCAACAGTGCAACTACTGTCGCGAAGATTGGCCTGCAGATGAAGAAATCAACAAAATTCATCAGGAACCGGTTTTGATTGGGAGACCATCAGCCAGATTTTGAGTACCGGAAGTAATTACTTCGTCGCCTGCATTCAAGCCGGAAAGAACTTTATATTCGTTGCCTGTTATGGCAGCCAGCTTGACTGCCTTTTGTTTAGCAATCAACTTACCGTCAGCCGCCTTGTTTGTCACGAAGACGAAGTCTTGCCCGGTTAAACTGGTAACAGCAGTTACAGGCACCGTCAGTGATGGCGTATTGCCCCAAACGAGTCTGGCATTCACTACCTGACCTGTTCGCAGAAGACCTTTTGGGTTGTCTAATTCTGCCTTCACCAGGATGCATTGGTCCTTAGGATCGACTTGTGCAGCCACAAAAAATACTCGTCCCTGCTGTTCAACGCTGCCGTCTTCGTTCATCACCTGCGCGGTGAGTCCCTTGTGTATACGCTTTGCATCGGTTGTTGGAACGGCGATGTAGAGCTCTAATGCGCGGGTTTGATCAACTGTCGTTAAGGCCGTGTCAGTGGTCACGTAATCGCCGATGCGAACTGGAATATCACCGATTTCGCCAGAAAATGGCGCTCGCACCGTGAAATAGCGAAGCTGCTCTTGCTGCTCTGACATCTGCGCTCGCGCTTGTTTGATTAGCTTTGCACACTTGTTTAGAGTTGCTTGTTGAGCCGTTATCTGGGCGTCGACGGCCTCTAGCTCCGCTTGTGCAATGCTCAGCTGATTGCGCCAGTTGTCCACAGCTTCAAACGAGACAGCGCCTTCGTCGGCAAGTTTCTTATATCGTTCATGCTGTCGACTGGCAAACTTCAAATTAGCTTGACGCGAAAGCTTGTTGCTCTGCAAAGACTTGACCATTGCTCGAGCGCTCTCCTGCTCGGCAGTCGTGGATTCAATTGCTGCCGCTGCATTGGAGACCAATGCCTCTTGTTTGCTCTTATCGAGCGCAAGCAAAGGTGCGCCTTCTGCAATATCATCGCCGCTGCGCACGAATATCTGCAAAACTCGACTGCTAACTTGCGACCGTAAAGTTACTGACTTGCGCGACTTGAGCGTACCGACGAAAGTCGAGCTATCCAATAACAGCCGAGAACCGACAGGCGCAACCTTGACGAGCATCGCTGCCATATTTGGAGCGGCGGGCGAAGTGGATTGCGCAGAGTTGCAGCCGCAAAGGACTACGGTGCACAGGTATGCGATTATGGAGGTTACCAAAAGGTTCATGGACGCTTTTCGCCGTAATTACCTTTCGGACAGTATAGTCGCACCTCAGGCATTCGACATCTATATATGATGAAGGAATAAGGTAGCCAAGACATTGTTTGTCGACAATTGGGTATCCGATCGGGCTTCTTTAAGAGTGCCAGCATCTTTGACTACATCATTATTAGTAGTGGCTTTATGGTGGCAATCGTTGCTTCTGTTATCTTGGGAATCGTTCAATCTTCTCAAAGATTTGATATCACTGGCTTTACCATTGTCGCCTCTATGGTGGCACTTGGCACCACAGAGGCGACAATGGTGATTTCTGGGTTTGTGATTCGAAAGAAGAGGCACGAGCTATATTCACGTGCAAGTGAGCTCGTTGTCCGAGGGGAGCCCTGTACAAGATTGCTTCAGCTTGCACAAGGAGGCAAGGGTGCGATTTTCTTATCATTACCGGCATTGATAAATCGGCTCACGATCGTCAATGGCGCCTGGCTAACGAACATCTAAGCCGGGACTACCCGCAAGTGTGGAATCCTGTCTTGGCAGTAGTCTATCTCTTTCCTTCGTCGGGCAAGCCGCTCGGCATGTTCATCGGCGATAGCGTCTATTGGTTTATTTAGCAAGAATGCCCTGCCGGTGATTATCCGATTGAAATAGGCGTAGGGGCGGCTCACATGCCGTCCCTACGCTTGGGGTTAACACTATGCGTGCCGCCCTACTGGTCCAAAGTGAAAGTACGACGCCATTATAGAGACAATGCTCTATGTGTTTTCGTATAGTTATCTGCCGATAAAGACTTAGGGTGTTTGGGTTGTGCCGGTTCCGCCAGATTGCACCCGGTTTGTATTTCCGCTGTCGATCATTTCGTTTACTCCCCACCCCAAGACCAAGCCCACAATGAAAGGAATGAGCATTCTCAGTAAACGATTATCATTGCGATCAACGTAAGTGCCCCGCTCAGAACCTGTGGTGTAAGTTTGATTTGCCATAAAGCGACCCTCCTGGATTGGGCGGATGGACGCGCCGTTCAAGTAAATAGTTGCGAAGCTGATGCTACAAAATCTAAACACTGAAGCTGTCATAGAGCTCGCCGCTGCTCATCCCCACTAAGAGGCGGTTGGTCGAGCATTTCCCGGCTGAGCCTGAATGCTCTGCGGTCGCGGTGTGTTAACTTCCATAGTTAGGGGGTATGTCGGCCACTTCTAACTGTGACGAATTTTGCTCGCAGGCAGTCGCATCAGCGCGTGAAAGCGGCAGGTCGAACCAAAAAACACTTCCGCCTGCTGAACCATCGCGCACACCGATGTTGCCACTATGTTCTTCTATTAGGAGTTTGCAAATAGGCAATCCCAATCCAGTCCCTTTCACGTCGGCGTTGTCCGATTTTGCTTGCGCAAATCGCTCAAATACCCGTTCCTTATCCACATCTGCGATGCCCGGCCCAGAATCTTGGACTTCGATACGCAAGAAGTCATTTGTGACAATGGTATCAATGGTAATACCAGCGGAGATAGCTGAAAACTTTATGGCATTGGTCAACAGATTTATCACAACGCGCTCAATTTTATCTGGATCGACGAAGACTCCCACGGTTAACGGTTCATAGACTAATGTTTGTTGTTTCTCGCTAGCCTGCATCTGCACCACCTCAATGGCGGACACAATGATCTCATCTATCGATGTTGACACACGGGACAACTCGTCTTTGCCGGCCTCTAGTTTCTTTAAGTCCAGAAACTCGTTGACCAGGCGCAGCACTTTGGCAAGACTACGATCGCTGCCTTCAAGTAGGTTGAGTGCACGTTCGGGAATTTCGCCCATCACGCCCGACTTAATCAATTCGATAGATCCCCACACTGAGGTCAGTGGAGATCTTAGATCATGCGTCAACATGGCATAGAATTCTTCCTTCAGTGCGTTCAGTTCTTGCTCGCGTAGCTGGGCTTCACCTAGCGATCTGCCAACATCGTGCATTACGGCGTCTAGATGACTAATTTCGTCGTTACCCTTGACCGCTGGTTGTAATGGCAGCTGAGAGCCAATGCGTCGCGCGTTATCGACCAGAATTCGAAGTCTGCGAATTGTGCCCAAACTAAACCACAGCGCCAGCGCCAGAGCCACAAATACGTTCAGGCCAAGTCCGGCGATGAGAATGGATTTGACTTGCTTTCTACTTGCTTCTTCTCGTTGCTCCGACGCTTGCTGTCGCTTATGAAAGTGCTCCATAATTGAAGCGAATTCTGCCATCGCCGGAGTTAGCCGTTCTCTGCGCATAGCAATGTCGTGCATTTTTGTTGGAGTCATCGGTCCCTTAGAAATCTGCTGAATAGCGAACAACTCCGCGCTTACCTTATTTGAGAAGGCCCGCAGAATGCGAACATCCTCAGCATTCACTGGCACCGATTTCGTAATCTCTTCTGCCTCTGCAATACGACCTGGAATCAGTTCCATGGCGTCTGCAAATTTATCCGCAAAGAGCTGGTTTCCTGTCTGATTGAGCAATGAAAGGTTGCCAGCCGCATCCATGTAGGTGTAAATTGCCGAGTCAATACAGTCCACGAGTGCTTTTTGCATTTTGACCTCGTGCTTTTCCTTTTCGATTGCTTCGTTTTGAGAAAGCAAAGTGTAGGCAAAGCCGATTTCGAAGAGAAGCGGAACTGCTACCAGAGCCAATCCCTTTTGTAGAATATTCATTTGTCAGGTTCGGCTGCATGCTGGCTTTCGATTTGATATCCAAGACCGCGCGCTGACTTTATCAAAGATGGTTCGCCCGGTACATCAATTTTTTGTCGGAGGCGCTTCACACACGTCCTTAATGCTTCATCCGTAGCTTCAGAATCGGATTCCCATACCCTGTTTAGCAGCGCCGTGCTGTCAAAAAACTGGTCTGGTCTGCGAATCAAGAATTCTAGAAGTTTCCATTCTCTGGCTGTCAGTTGAATGGTTTCGCCATTGCGGATTACTGAAAACGACTCAGCTACAATGGTGATCCCGCGGATTGTGTCAGGGCGCGGTTTACGTTCTGAACGTTTCAGCAACGCATTGACTCGTAGCTCAAGCTCCTTGATGTGAAAAGGTTTGGTCAGATAATCATCGGCACCGGAGTTAAATCCATTGACCTTATGGCTAATCCCGGCATTAGCGGTCAACATCAGAACCGGCGTATGGTCATTGCGCTGGCGGACTTCTTTCATCAGATCGATGCCGGATAGTCCGGGCAAATTCCAATCGAAAATCATGAGATCATATTTGTAAGTTTTCGACCAGGTTAATCCATCGGTGCCCGTTGAAACTGCATCGACCATATGGTTGGAAGTGGTGAGCGTCTGTGCGACCACCAAGCTGGTTGCAGAGTCGTCTTCAACTAGAAGTATCTTTGCCAATTTAGAATGCAAACCAGCCGCGGGATCAAACTTGATATACCCAGCTGCCATCGAGTGGCTCCGTCACGTTCTCGATTAATGCCTTATTCAGGAGCTGAAGATCAAATACAGCGAGGTTATCGGTCGCTGCCACTTTAGCCATGACCAAGTACGGTTCACCTGCGAAGCAAAGCGCCACATATGCGCCACGTTGCTGCACTTATGGTTCTCTCGATGTCAGTTGAGCGTGGGCCGCTCAAAATTCGATATCACGTTTCTAATGTCGGGGCTGGTAAATTGCATGGTTACAGAAGATTCGGTAAGACCTCGTTTGAGCCGTCAAGGCATGGATCTGGGCATAGAAGAGCGCTCAACCGCTATCGACGGCATAAAGTGGAGTGACACCGCAGACACCCAAGCTTACCTCAACGCCAGTCGAGCCTCTGCTGACTCTAGAACCGGCAATGGTCCGGAGCAACTGCCGGTGCTGTTCATAACAGAGTCTTCAGCGAAAGGTATTGCCGCCACGACTGACATTAAACCGGCAAATGAAGGCCGGTTGTTGGCAGACATTGAGGACAAGCGTACCAAGGCCATTGTGGAAGCACTTGTTCGCGAATACTTGTTGGATTTTGATCACAATCAAGTACGCAAAGATCTGCTGAAGACGATGGATGGCAAAACTGTACTTCGTCCGTCTGATTTGACGCCTGAACTGAAGGGAAAATTGAAGCGGGCCCTGGAAGACGGACAGCTTCCAGCAATTGCTGCAGCCGGTATCGCCAAAACCCCTGTACCAATTATCGAGAGGCTGTTAGGCGGTACACCACTGTCACAGCAAGAGACCTGGGATCTTCTAGTTTGCCTTAATCGAAGCGATTCAGACCGCCGGGACTTCTGTCTTGGCAAACTGAAAGATACATCGCAGACGCTGGGTCTTTCAGACAAGCTTGGCGCCCTTATCGATAGGCTTCGCCAAATAGAGCAAGAACGTCGCGGCGGGCAACCTGGTTTTCAGGACCGGCTCAATGAGTTACGCGCGCAGTTTTCTGGCAGAGATCTAAACCCTTCATCAACGCCACCGGCATTGCCTGAAGGCTCAGACCGGCTTAATCGCGATGCTTCCGACAAGAAACTCGAACAAGCCACAGTACGGTCGCTGCCGGAACTTGTCGAAAGCGCTGCCAAAGGCGATGGAGACGCCACCTTGGCTCTGCTCAATATGTCTCGGCAGGACAGGCAATTCAGTCCGGTATGGCGGGCAGTCAGCAATGCTTTTAGAGACGATAAATGCGGATTCAATCGTACACTGGCGCCCCTGATGGTGGCTCTGGCCACAGGTTCGGATATGCTGGCGAAGAGCTTTGAGCCGGATGTTGCACTGCGAAGCCTCGAGAACGCCTCAAAAAACAATCCGTGGGCGATCGAAACAATCTCTATGCTGGGCTGTGGAAGCAACCGCGAAGAAGGTGTTGCCATTGCTGCCTGTAAATTACTGCAACAGTTGTCACTACCGCCGAAATCCGAAAATGTTCTTGCCACTGCAGCTAACGTGTTCGCGCGATTTGCCACAAACGAACCGCGGTGCATGTTGCTCAATAGCATTTTCAATCTTGAGTCAGGCAATGCACATCGCTTTCCAGTGCTATCGCAGGCGGACTATATTACTCACCTCGTTCGTTTTCACGATCGATTGCAGCGTCCCGATCTGATGAGCCACGCTGAATTAGTAACTTTAGCGCCGCTCATGATTCGCTTTGCCGGCTCCTATGGCGGCAAAGATCTGGCAAAGTCAGCTTCCAATATGCTGAGTTGCATTACTTTACCGAAAGATCAGGCCGCTCTTTTGCCACTGGCGATGGACGTTTTGGACAAACGCCATGACTTCACCGGACGCATGGTGCCGATAATTGCCCGTCTAGCCAATTCTGACAACGCGAAGCAGACGCAGATGCTGGATGTCTATTTCCAGAAGAAGCTAGATTCACTGGCTGGATCGATAGATCCACAGTCGGTCATGTATACAACTCAGTTGACTCAGTATTGTCAGATTCAAAATTATCTTTCCAAAACAAGGGAGTCGTATGAGCCGGGCAGATGGCCGGGGCCAGCAATAGGTCTAAAACTTATTGATTCAATACCGCAAATATCGCCGGCTGCGCAAAAGGACCTGTTCGCTGCTGTTCCTACGTTGGCCAAGCTGGACACCGAGCTCGGTCGCATACAGGCGACCTCTGCCGATTTAGCAACTGTTGCCAAATTGATCGTTCAAATCAGTGGCGAATCTTCGTTGCCCCCAGACGATCGTACGTCAATTTTGTCTGCATTAGGCAAATGCCTTTCCTCAACAATGGTCTGGGCAGAAGACCCTAAGGTTAAGCACGAGTGTTTCGAGATTGTTCGAGTTTTTGGAACGCCAGGCAAGCACGAGCTCAGCGCCTATGCCAAACAAATTTCGAAGGATCACCCAAGTTACTTAGAAACGATCAACGATATCAGCCGGATGTGCGATCTGGGACAACCGCTTCCACTACCTGCCTTGTTGAGGCAACAGGGAATAGGCGACAGGCTGCCAGAAAAAGAACTTAACAATTTGACCGACCGACTGGTGGCTCGGCTTGGAGAAGATGGCGTTCGCCAATTGTTAGTAAACATCAATCGATTCAATGCACTAAATCCATTGCAGCAGGCGCTGGTGTCGCAAAACCAGGATGCATCCCGGCGTCAAGAAAGCGCGATCAAATTGATCCAATCCGCTGATCACAAGAACATGCTGCCAATGCAGTACGGTTTCCATCAACTCCAAGGCCTGTCGAATGAATTGTCCAAGCAACAACTTGATCCTTTGGATGTTGCAATTGCCCTGACAGAAAAAGGTAATCGATCACGCGACTATCTCCTTGGTTCCAATTGCGATACCAAACTGGAGCAGCTGAAAGAGCAAAACATCGCTATTGTGAAGCGTATGGGCGAACTTAAGACGTCCGCAGATTCAACATTGTCGGAAGACGTAGCGAAACTGGAGAAGGTAACTTACGAAGGCAATGGTACGTCCAAAGCATGGCTACTTCTCAGTGTTCCTGGTGCTGCTTACATCATTCGAAGATGGGGGCCCTACGGAAATTTCGAGAAATTTTCCAACGAACAAGAAACTGGTCTGCAAGCAGTTGATTCTACTCGGGGGACCCTCGATTTCTTGAATCGAGTGGAAGGACACTTCCAACAGCAGGACTTCCAAATAAAGTTCTCGAAATCAGCATCCGACTACGCGGCGGCAGTGGGCTCCGGTCAACGCCAGCAAGCCGATTTGATAGCGTTGGGAACTGTGGGTCGTTATGGCACCATCTTTACGCGCAACAATGCACCACAAATTTCCGCGGATCTGGAACCTAGCGGGCCCCTGAGCTCACAAACCGGTATTGTCGGGCGCAATTCGTGCTTGCCTTACTGGCCCAAGTTTAGCTACGGCAAGGAATGTGTCGTTGACGAAGCCGCCGCCATTATGAGAGTGAAGTATCCAGGGTTTAACGTCGAGTATCCCCTGATGCAATCGTCGATCGAAGCAATTTACACTGATCCAAGAATTCAAGATTTGCTGTCCCTAAGTGTCAAAGTGCAGCCTGTCCTGGCTGAGCTACAAATGCTGTTTAAACTTGGAGCTAATGGAGAGAAGTCGGAAGCCTTCTCGAAACACATTCGCGAAGTAACTGAAAAGTTTTCTTCGTTTTTGGAAAAAAGCCAGTCAACGGACTTCCAGCGCCTGGGCGAGCAATTGGCAGTTTTGCGAGACGCAATGCCGGCAAAATCGGAACAGCGTGAAAGTCTGGCAAAGTTATGCCTGGCGCTGGAGAAGCTTGATGAATTGAAGAAAGACGCGCGTTTTACGGAGATGATTAGAGTAGTTCGCTCGGGTAGTTTTAACGCCGACACGTTAGCCCAATGGGCAAGAACCGATGGCATCAGAATTGCCGCTGTTCTCATCGCCGCTTCTATTGCCGTTGCATCCTTGGGGCAGGGCACACCGCTCCTTGTCGCTGCCTTGCTCATAGGAACTGCCAGCACCGTGGGCTCCATAGTCGGAGATCAAATAGTGAAGAAGACAGGAGGCTCGGCATACGGGAATCCCTGGATCGAAGCTATTCAAGGACAGCCATGGCAGGTCGTGAATGGCGAAATCGTGAAAGCGGACACGTTCACCCAGGCCAGCCTGGACATCGTCAAACATCTCGGTAAAGACGTGTTCGTTAACCTGATACTTATGGGATTCGGCAAATTTGTCACTATGGCTTTTGCCGGCAAGGCTGGTGTTGCCCAAGCTGAGCTGGGACAACAATTTCGCTCTTTGGAAAAAGCCTTGCGCACGCCTGGACTGGCAAAGCAAGTACTGGGAATGGGTGACCGCTTCACCTCAGCGGCAGTTAGCCAGGTGCAATACATGACTGCTCACACCGTCATGGAGGAGAGTCTTAAGAGCAGCGGAGTGAACGAGAAAGCCGCGGGCATTTTTGTTTCCCTGCTCATGGTCGGTGGTCCTCATGCGATACAGGGATTGCAAATTCGCAGAGGCGCTACAGCATCTGGCGGCAAAGGGGAAAGGCTCATCATCGAGCATTCATTCAAAGGTGACCGCGAAGCGCTGATAAAGAGCCTGCAGCAAAATCAAGTGCCGGTTCTTCAGCGCCAGGGGCAGCTCTTCGTGAAATTGGGGAACCAAGAAATTGAATTGGTCGCGTTGCCGGCTGCTGCTGCAAACGGCAAGCAACCCGCGTTAACCGACAAGGTTCTTCCGGTCGACAAGGGCGCTCGTGACGCGACAAAACCAGCAGTACAAGCACCCGAAGCCAGTGGACGTCTTGGCGCCGGATTGAAGACGACTTCCGGGATTGTCAATCAGCCAAAGACGCACGAGCGAGTAATCGGCGGAAAAACTGATGCGGTGTCAATTAGTTCTGCGCGTACTCCTCAAGTGTTGCATCCACAAGATGCACAAGAAGGTAAACGTTCGGTGTTCAGCAAGGAAGCCGGCACCTATGTGAACTTAAAAAATGAGGGCGCCGGCGAATTAGGCATGGCTATCGCCAAGGAAGGTGGCGGTATCACTTTCGTTAGTTGGCCTCCAACTGAGCTAGTCGTTGGTGGCAGGATACCGGACGGAAAATTTTCTGCCAAAGATTGCGTGCGCCTTTATGGCAGCGAACAAACCACCTATTACTTGAATGCTAAGACAGACCAAGTCATTCGGGTCCAGAAGGATCTGCTTGGCGGTGAGGCCGCGCATTTTATGGGCGCTCGAGTAAAACATATCAGCGCGGATGGGCTAGCAAACGTCCACCCTGTGATATGCAAACTTCCTACACTGGAGATGCAAGGTCCGGTCGGTGACAGGGTCCTTCTGTCACTGGAAAGTCATTCGCAAACGATTGGGGGCTCCCTAAAGGACGATGTTTTTGTGCAGGGACAGGGCAACGGTCTGGCTCGCATCGGAACGAAGAGAGATGGTTTTTTCATCGATATGATGGGAGGCGGGCGGGTCGAGATTCAACATGAAAACGGTGCACAAGTCGCACTAAGCAAAGGAGACCGTTACTACTTCAAATCCGGAGACCGGCTGTTTGTCGGAGGGCGAGAAATCAAATTGAAACAAGCGGAGACGCTTGCATTTACGCCAGGCGCAGGAACAAGAAATGCACTGGTAACGCCGATTCATACGGTCGATATTGGCACCACATCGTTCTTGGACAAAATGTTCAAAGCTGGGTTTTCATACAAAGACAGCGTTGGCAAAGTGCCAGCACGCGTGCTTGATCCCAGCCTTGATCCCATCTTGGTTGAGTTTGCCGCAGAGGCAAAACTGCGCTTTGGACATCTGAAGGGACAGCCATTGATGACCGAACTTACCAAATACGTACATGATCGACTGACGCCCTATCAGTTGACTGACAGCCCCGGAGGGGTGCAAAGCATACAATCAAGGCGAATTGATCGGCACGCGGAAGCCTGGGACGCGACAGGAAAACCGGTCCTTATGGGCGAGATCATTGCTAGAGGCTCGGGCGTATGCCTTGACCAGGCCGTTCTGGTCAAGTATCTGGCTGATTCGATGAATGTGCCCGGAGTTCGTCTGCAATCAGGAACTTACCTGAACAGACCCCACGCCTGGGTCACAGTTGAGGTGGGCGGTAAGTCGGTTGTATTTGACCCGCGCAATCACAACACGCTAACTTTTGAACAACGCAAGGGTATGCCCATCAATGAAGCAAGGGACCACAAACCATTCAACAGTACAAATCCGCGTGGCGACGCCAACAGGCTGAACGCGCAGCCGGTCCCACCTACCAACTCTTCAACGATCAATCCGGCCATGTCAGAGTTCGATCAGGCCGTACAAAAGACATCTTTGTCAGCAAGCGATAAGAGCAAATTGACAGGACTGATCAAAAATGAATTGTCTTCAGCGCGAGGAAGTCAGGCACCAGCTCTTGGAGAATTGATCGCAAAGGCCGCGAAAGACACTGCCTTTGCTCAACGAGCCCCCGAGCTTTTACGGCTGCTCGACTCAAAAGCTGCGAAAGGGATGGGCATAACATTAGATGCTGTGTTGAATACCGAAACGATGCCTACGAAGTCTCTCAAAGTTTTAGCAGATGCACTGTCATCCAACCTTGCTGATAATGTCGCGGCCTCAGGCAGTCCCGTTAAGATGGGCATGCTCAGAACCATTGTCAAAGAGTATTGGGAATTGCGCGAAACTCCAACGATGAAATTCGACGATTATGCCGAACCACGATTCACAGCACTTGCCTACAACCGCTACCGTGATCTGTCCATGAGTTTGCAGAAACTCGAGCAAACGCAAAAGGAAACATGGACCAAGGGGGTCAAGGAACAACACACGAAATGCATTAGTGAGTTGACCGAAGTTAAGCAGATAGTAAGAACATCACTGGATTCTTTCACCCGTCGTGTCAGCGACCAGGCGGCGTCTGAATCTGCACCGCGAGTAAAAAGCGGCGGAGATCAGACAGAAGCGATCGTTTTTTCCTGCACCAAATCACTAATGAACAGCAGGATGTCCGAACTTCGTAATAAGACTCCTGCCGAGGCTGGATTTCTAATTACCAGACTAAACAGAACTCCGCTTGATTTGGCAGGCGGCGACATTTTGCTGTACAACAAAAACACCGGCGACTACAGGCTGCTTGATGCAAGCCAGAAGGACAAGTCGTTTGACGGATTGCCAAAACTTCGCAGAGACAGTGTGATTACCAGCAACTGGCAAGACTATCAGCATCTGCCAGACCCCTTAAAGGCGCAAAAAGATGACATTGCCAGCGCCTTGCGCAGCAAATTTCTCGAATTCCGAAAGAATGGTTCTCCTCTAAACATTCACACTTCTGCACCGCCGTTCAATGTTCAGCTATCTGAACGAGCCTGGAAGTGGAATGAGACGTTCGAACAGGTGAAGTCTATGCGCAATGTCGCAGATCAACGGAGCGAATTGAATTCGTATTTGAATGAATTTCGCCAAGCCCAAAAATCGCTCACTCAATTTTGCGATTCGCTCGAGCAATCGGCAATCGCACTTCGGGAAAGTGGTAACCACCAAGACGCAAAGTTGCTTCAAGAATACGCAAACCATACACGAAGCGGCAAAGGCGGCTTGCCCTGGCTCGATAATCGCGTATCGGAAATTGTTCAATTTCAAAAGCAACAGAAGTGAATTTCTGGAGGAGTGCTTTATGTTGCAGTTCGGTCGGACCGGTATTACAGCGCAAAAGAAACTAGTGCATAACGAGCAAATTGACTAAAGAGCTGGCTTACGGGGTCTGTCAATAGTTTTGTGTAAAAGTGTTAGAGCCTGGAAGGCAGTCTTCCCTCGAACTCAATTGCAAAGTGCGTCATTGCTGCTCTCCAGTCCCTG
>JADYXS010000685.1 GCA_021772155.1 Candidatus Obscuribacter sp. | reverse complement strand
GGTCGTCGGCATTTACGGTCAGGTTCTAGGCGATCTATGTGCCGGGGAGATCCGCCAGATGCGCCAGCAATTCAACACCGCAATGGACTTTGAAGCTTATATCCAGAAGTCAGTCTGGAAAACCGCTTCGCTCTTTGCCGCCGGTACTCACGCCGCGCCTATCCTCAACGGCAGTCCGGATGAGCACATCATCGCCATGAAAGAATATGGACTTAATTTGGGCATTTGTTTTCAAATTGTTGACGACTTGTTGGACTACACCGGAAGCACCGAAAAGCTAGGTAAAGCAGCCGGCAGTGACCTTTCTCAGGGACTGGTCACTGCCCCTGCGCTATTTGTACTCAGGCGTGGCGGCGAAGCTGCTCGTAAGTTGGAAGATATAATCACAACCAGGCAAGTAGCTACTCCGCAGGGTATTGCTGAGGCAATCTCAATTATCGAAGCGAATGACGGATTGACCGAGACCGTTCAACTTGCTCGAGAGTATGCGGCTAAGGCTCGGCAGGCACTGACTGTTTTGCCGTCATCGCCATATCGTGAGTCACTTGACGGGATCGTAGATTGGCTTCTTACAAGGACGAATTGAGATGACCACTTCGATCCAGCCAACTAAGACGCATCAAGGCTATTTCCCGATCAATATCAAATTAGGAGATCGCCCGGTGTTGGTGGTTGGGGGCGGACGAACAGCCTTGACTGAGACGCGTCGCTTGATCGATTTCGGCGCAGTAGTCGAGGTAGTGGCACCACATATAGTGGTGGAATTGCAGGAACTCGGCGTTACGCATGCGCATAAACTGACATTGCATCGACGGGACTTTTCCCTTGCTGACGAAGACGTTATTGGTAAACGGACCTACGTACTCGTTTTTGCCTGTTCCGGCCAACCGGACCAAGATGACTACGTCGCTCGTGTTGCGCAAGAAGCAGGGCTTCTCTGTTGCATGCCCGACAATAATGAACCGACTAGTAGCGCATCTTTCCTTGTTCCTGCCATAAGGAAACGTGGCCTGTTACGCATTGCAGTTTCGACGGAAGGCTATTCGCAAGCATTAGCGAAGAGCTTGTTGGAACGCATTGAATCGTCATTGGGCGGAAAAATCGACAAGTATATGTTGGTTGCAGATTCCGTCAAAGAGCGCATTGTCGCGCTCTACAGCAACGAGAGTGTTTCGGAAGTAGAGCGTCGGCACATTCTTCAACGGCTTGGTGAATCAGAAGAGATAATCCTCGCCTTTCAACGCGAAAATTTCGAAGAAGCTATTCAACTTATGGACATGGTCATAGCTGAAGTTCGAGATGCAGCGGTAATCTGAGCATGAACACGGCTAATACAGTTATTACTGACAGCAAACCAGCGACGTCCAAAGCGGAATTCTCGAATTTTGCTTCGCTCAAACTGTTTTTTTCTTTGATCAGTGTTTTAGGCATAACTATTTTGATCGGCTCTTGGTGCCCGCAGGAAGCGCAGGTGGGGCGTGAAAAGGTAATCGAGCAGTTCGGTCCGGATCTTGGTGCCAAATTCATCCAGTATGGTATTTCGGATATCTTTCACACGCCGTTTTTTCTCGGTCTGATCGGCTTGCTCACCGTCAATCTGGTCTACGCAAGCTTTCAACGCGTGTTTCCGAAATTGAAATTGTTGAAGCAACCAATGCCATGGCTTGGCGTGCGCCAGATTGCGAAGATGCCGACGCACCAGACGCTTTTGACGACGGCTGAACCTGCAAGTGCCATCGAGACTGTGGCTATCCGGCTGCGCAAATTTGGATACAAGGTTGACGTCAACGGTTCGCAACTTACTGCCCATTGGGGAAAGTTTGGAAGGATAGCTTCCAGCGTCACGCACGTCGGGCTACTTACGCTGCTGACTGGTGTGACGATTACCTCGTGGACTGGGTTCACCGGTTTTCAGCCTATTTTGCTGCATGAGAATTTGGATTTCGATAAGTCTGAGCATAGTCGGATGTGGGTCGGAAAGATGCCCGACTGGAAAATCCATGTTGATGCAACGCGTCGCGAGGATTATCCTACCGGCGAACCAATGCAGTGGTACAGTACTCTGAGCGTCATTGACCCGAAAGGGAAAGTTCTGAAGACGCAAGAAATTTCCGTCAACAATCCTTTGACTTACGATGGTGTCGATATCTACCAAAGTAGCTGGGGACTGCACGGCATTAACGTTTCTTTCAACGGACGCAAACAGTTTTTGCAGCTGAATCAGATGGGCGCCGTGCATGCCGCGATGCTCCCGCTGGACGACAAAACGATCATGATTTTTTCCGTTCGCAATCCTAAAGATCCAATCAAGGTTTTCGCCAAAATACCGGAGTGGCAGGCGCCGCGCATCCTGACGATGCTTGAGCTGGGTAAACCTGCCAAGCTTGGTGCCGTGACCGTCACCTACGATGAACTTGTGCCGGCAACAGGGCTGCAGTACAAAAGCGATCCCGGTCTGCCCATCACCTACATCGCCTTCGGATTCATCATTTGCGGCGTGTTGCTTGCCTCCATTCCGCATCGCCAGGTCTGGGCGGCAGCTGCCGAGAACGGCGCCGACACCGAGCTTGTTATCGGCGGTAACTCAAGAAAGGGCAAAGCGCTATTTGAGCGTAGCCTCAAGAAGATCGCCAGCAAACTAAAAACAGAACTTGCGTACGCAAGCACACCGGCAATTGAGGCATTTCCATGTCCGACTTCCAAATAGCATTAACCAACACGGCCGGGATTTCTTCGGTGGCATCCTTCTGGTTGTTCGTTAGCTCTAACGCGTCTCGCAAGTGGCAAGATAAGCTCGTAAAAGTCGGCATGGGCGTCATGGTTGTCGGTTTTGTGGCGCTGACTATGGCAATCATCACTCGCGGATTTGAGTCTGCCCGCTTCCCTCTGGCTAACTTGTACGAATCGCTTCTCTGGTTTGCCTGGGCGATTATGGGCGGCTATCTTTTCCTTGCTCGCACTTACGACATCAAACAGGTTGGCTGGCTCGCTAGTTTGACGGCGGCTGTCTTCTTCTTATATGGAAGCTGGCTGCCGGCCGGGCAGCAGGCAATTTCGCCTCTCGTTCCGGCTCTGGTGAGCTACTGGCGTCAAATTCACGTTCCACCTTTAATTG
>JADYXS010000097.1 GCA_021772155.1 Candidatus Obscuribacter sp. | reverse complement strand
CTATGTTTACCAAAGTGTTATGAAAAACGGAACCAGTTTGACCTGTAGTGAGCGGATTTGATACTATTTCCCTTTGCCTGTCCTGTTTTGTACGCCCGAATGGGCGCGACTGAACTACTGTTGGGGCGCTGACTGAGTTGCACCCGGTTGGCAGGACGGCTATGTTGGACACAACCAGTATTGGCACCTCTATGTGTGCCCGAGCGGAGACGAATATGTACGCTGTCGTAGAAGCAGGTGGAAGGCAATATCAGCTAACTTCCGGTCGTTATGTAGATGTCGACATGGTTGCAGGCGAACCCGAAACGGATTTCGTCTTCGAACGAGTGTTGATGATTGTCGACGGCGATAAATCAGTGGTTGGCAAGCCAATCATCGACGGCGCAAAAGTTACCGGCAAGATAGTCGCCCAGGGACGCAGTTCCAAAATCATTGTATTCAAGTATCGCCCGAAGAAAGGTACCCGCAAGCGCACGGGACATAGACAAGGGTTTACACGCATCTATATCGGTGCAATCAAGATCAACGACAAGGTGCTCAGCGAAGTCAAAGATGCTGGCAAGCCAGCTCCGAAAGCCGTTGGTACCGAAAAGGTTGCCAAGCGCGAAGCTGAGAAGGCGGAAGAAAAGGCTCTAGCAAAAGCAGCCAAAGCTCCAGCTACAAAGAAAGTCGAAGCGAAGGGCGATACCAAAAAGCCTGCTAGCAAGTCCACCAAAAAAGACTAGTAAACTAATTGCAGCACCGGGTTTTGACTGCGGTGCTCAATGCTAAGGAGTTGATTCGTAATGGCACATAAGAAGGGCGCCGGCTCGACAAGAAACGGACGGGATAGCAAGGCCAAACGTCTTGGCGTTAAAAAGTACGGCGGCGAATGGGTTATCTGCGGCAATATTTTGATCACGCAACGCGGAACCAAAGTTCATCCGGGCCCGAACGTACGTCGCGGACAAGATGACTGTCTCTATGCCGTAGCTGACGGTATTGTGCGCTTTTTCGAGCAACGTGGACGCAAGCTTGTCACTGTTGAACCAGTGGCGGTAGCGAACCCGGCGTAAGGGAATTGATTCATAAAATGTAGACGGGCAACCCAAATGGTTTGCCCGTCGTTGTCTAGGTACAGATACCCGCTTAGCTGTGAGCCAGAGAAATTGACTAACTCGATCTCGTCAAAACCGACTCTTCATCGACTGGGAGGACAGTTCTCACCGGCGGTGAATGACTCTCACTTGCAAATCACTGGCGTGGCATACGATTCCAGAAAGGTTGAACCGGGTTTTGCGTTCTTTTGCATCTCGGGCGAAAATACGGACGGAAATAATTTCATTGCTGATGCCATCAAATCCGGTGCCGGCATAATCGTCACCGAAAAAGCGCCTAAAGATGTCCAGGTGCCCTTTGTCGTCGTTGACGACGTTCGCGAAGCGATGGCCCAACTGGCTGCGGAATTCTACGGCTTTCCGAGCCGCAAGTTGCGAGTAATTGGCGTAACCGGAACCAACGGCAAGACAACGACAACCCATCTTATCGAGCGAATTTTCAATGATAATCAGCAACCGACTGGGCTGATCGGCACGATGGGAGCCAGATACAAAGCCGGTGACGACTACAGTGATGCTAAGCACACCACACCGCAGGCCGCTGATCTGCAAAAAATGTTTGCCACCATGAATGATGGCGGATGCCGCTTCGTCAGCATGGAAGTGTCCAGTCACGCACTTGCGCAAAAGCGAGTTGCTGCCTGTGAATTCGCTGTGGCAGTGATCACGAATGTTACTCAGGATCACTTGGACTTCCACAAGACCATGGATCATTATTGGCGCTCTAAAAGAATCCTGTTTGAAGGTTTGGTCGACAGCAAGCACGAGAATAAGTCCGCCATTCTCAACTACGATGATCCGCTCTACCAGGCTTTTGCAGATGCAGTCCCGACCGGCGTACGGACGATTTCGTATGGCTGGGAGGCTCCTGCCGACATCCACGTTCAATCTGTTTGCTGGCAATCGAACGGAACTCTGTTGAAGCTTGCCACTACAGCTGGTGCGGTAGAAATGAAACTGCGCCTTTCCGGTCGGTTTAATGTTTACAACGTCATGGCGGCAACTGCCGTTTGTCTGGCTGAAGGACTGTCGCTAGATGCAGTTAAGCAATCGCTGGAGAATTTCCCCGGGGTAGCCGGACGCTTTGAAGTTGTGACGACAGGTGGTGCTCGCGAACCGTTATGCATCGTTGATTACGCGCATACGCCCGATGGGCTGGAAAATGTTCTGAAAGCGGCAGCCAACGTGGTTCCTGAAGGCGGCAAGTTGATTGCAGTCTTCGGTTGCGGAGGCGATCGTGATTCAAGCAAACGTCCGCAGATGGGCAGAATCGCCGAATCGTTGGCAGACGAGCTGATTGTCACTTCTGATAATCCGCGGTCCGAAGAACCGGAGCGAATCATCGCCGATATTCTCGCGGGCATCGAACGTATGAAAAATGTCAAAGTGGAACCGGATCGGGCCACTGCAATTAAGCATGCCGTCTTGAATGCAAGTGACAACGACGTCGTGCTGGTTGCTGGCAAAGGTCATGAAAACTATCAGATTCTCGCTGACCGAACGATTCCGTTCGACGATCGCGACGAAGTCATGAATGCCCTAAACCTTCGGCAGTCCCAAGCCAAGACCAACTCGAACGCATAGCGGCTGATAACTCAAAACAAGTGGAAAGAATCGCCGTAAAGTAGCAGGGGGGGAGTTTCATTCGTCCTGCTGGGTATAATTTAATCAACTGCTCGTCTGGCAGGACGTGCTACATAGAGGAATCAGGGTGGGGATCAGCTTCCACATAACTTCGGTTCGGGAAGGCACCATATTCAACGTCATGCAATTCCTGAGCCTGGAGAAGGTGACGGGGATGTTGAATATCTCTTTTGGCCGGGAAATTCCGGAAGTTGTGATTCACTTTGTCTCGGGAAAGGCAGCCGCCAGCGAATTCGGAAATCTGCAAGGGGACATGGTTTTAGACCTGCTTCTATGCCAAGAGTATGCAGTAAAGGAAGTGAACTTCGCCCCCGGTCGCGAATCCCAATTCCGCGAAGAGTCGATTATTCGGGCGAACAGCCTGTCTGGCGCCATGTTGAATGTGTCGAAAGACGTCGACAAATGTCAGGCTCGTCCGTTCATATTCGGTTTATTGAAAGTGCAGATACCGAACTCCGGTCCTATCGAGTCTCTTCTGCACGTTTTGCATGATTTTGGAAAATACCAGGAGTTCCTGCAGTCGATAAAACCCATGGACACTGACAAGGAAGCGCCCCTCACCCAGTGTGTTCTTCTTCACCGGGCACTATCGCGCAACGTGGCGCTTTATCAGGCGCCGCTAGTGCCACTGAAGTCATTCCGTCCGTTGCTTGAGCTTGTCCAGCCACTTGAAGAGAAAGAAGCGGAAAATTTGCGCGGCTATATGCGTAGCCTTCTGCCTCACCCCAGAGCGACCCACATGCCACTGGAGCGTTTCTATGCTTTTGCCAGTGCCGTTGAATCCATCGCTTACAGGCGTGGTCCGGAGTGTGGTGATGAAGCCAGAAAGGTCATCTACAAGCTCATTCAATCGACGACAAAACTGGACCCAATAAACGTTTGAACTCCCCGCGACTGCCATTGCGGGAGGGCGAGCGGGTCAACTGCTCGCCCCTTTCTTTTTTCACTGATGACGCGCCTGGAAAGCCATTCTCTTTACAAACTGTCCTGTTGAGGCAGCAACTGGTAGCCAAGGACTGCTACGATCGTTTTAGACTCGAGGGCGGCCGATGAGAAATGCCATTCTGGAAGGCGCTGACGAGCTGATGTGTCGCGTTTCCAATCAGAAGATTGATTTGTTCACCCAGCTTGGCAAGTTTGTCCTGCCGACGGGGTATTGGGGCAAAGCCGCGGCAAATGAGCAGCGCGACCCGCACGTCTACATGACCTTCGATGACGGTCCACATCCTGCCACCACGCCGTATCTATTGGAACTGCTTGAACAAAATGGTATGCATGCCACTTTCTTTCTGATTGGCGCAAATTGTGCTCGCTATCCGGAGCTTGTCCGAGCCATTCACGAAGCAGGTCATGTAATTGGTAACCATAGCTACAACCACTTGCCGGTCTCGTTTCTGAGCGCCAAGCAACTGCAGCATGAGCTGCAAAGTACTAATGAAATCATCAAAGAGATAACCGGAACTACTCCAACAATGTTTCGCCCGCCGTTCGGCATCATGGATCAGCGCGCAACTGGATGCCTTAAAGACAACGGGCTGACACCGGTCTATTGGAGCGCCGCTCCTGAGGATTGGCTGATACCAGGCTCTCATCGAGTGATCCGCCGGGTCATGTGGAAGGTAACTGACGGTACTTTGATTGTCTTGCATGAGGGAGGCTTGCTTGCTGGGCAAACAATTACCGCTGCCAAGGAAATAATATATAGATGTAAGACGTTGGGGTATCAATTCTCAAAGGTGAACGTGAGTGCTTGATTTCAGGCCGCCTCAGGACAATGCGTTGGTAATCGGACTTTGCAAACTGTTTTTGCCCCAAATCCTCAAGTATCGCTGTCACGATATTGAATTGCAGATAGCAGGCGACGGTTTGGAACGCTTCAAGCAGCTGCGTGGCAAGCAAACCATGATTTGTCCGAACCATTCCTATCGCCACGACCCGGAAGTGATGTTTGCCTTCTCCTGCATGGCCGATGAAGCATTCAACTTCGTTGCAGCGCGAGAAATTTTTGACTATAACAACGGCTGGAACGGCAAACTTTGTCAAAGTATTGGCTGTTACTCTGTTGTTCGCGGAGCGGCGGACCGAGAGTCCTTCAAGACGACAAAAAATATTCTTGCTCATGGGAAGAAAAAATTGGTTTTGTTTCCGGAAGGAGAAATCTCGTGGCAGAACGAGAACTTGCTGCCGCTTGAGACAGGCGCCTGTCAGCTGTCCTTCTGGGCTTTAGATGAGCTGCGCAAGACCAAGCCGGATGAACCTGTCTACGTCCTTCCCATTGCCCTCAAATACACGTACAAGAAAAATATCGTCAAACAGCTTGAGCAAGTCATTTCTAAGCTAGAGCTACGGCTGGATATCAAATCTCACAGCGACGATTCTTTGTACCTTCGTGTTCGTGCATGTTCGATGAAAGTGCTTGAGGCCTTGGAACGTCAATACAACGTCAAAGGCAGTCTAACTGCCACAATGAATGATCGATTGACGGCTGTAAAAGAGGCCGTGCTGAAAGCGATGGCCGAAGTTCTTGATGTTGATCTGCCACCACTGAAGTCGTCTTACTTAGACTGGGTGCGTGTTTTGCGGAACGGCATGGACGACTTTATCTACGGTGATACCAAAGATATGTCGGCCTACGAGCGTCAAATTCACGAAGAGCGCGCACACAAGGTCCGCAACTACTATCGAGACCTGGACCGGGTTGTGGGTTTCATTGCGATATACGACGGCTACCTTGTTCCACCAGCTACTCAAGAGCGCATAGCCAATGTTATAGAGATGTTGGAAGGCGAAGTGTTTGGTGAGAAAACCGTAAAGGGACCGCGATTGGTGACAATCGATGTTGGGCAACCGATCAATCTTGCCGATCGCTACGATGAGTACAAGAAAACTAAGAAACCGGTAATTGAATCGGTCACATCCGACCTCAGCCGCCAGATCCATGGCATGCTCGATACACTTGAAAAAGGTCGCGAACACGTTTACGTGACGTAGATTTACTCTTAGAAACCTAACAATCGATGCTATTATTTAACGGGTTTGCTCACGGGCAGACCGTGTTGAGGTGCCCGATGCTCAAACTCGCTCTAGTAGGTCTAGGTGCTTCCGGACTCTTTTGCTTAAAAGAACTAGCAGGAGCCGACGTTGAGGTACACGTTTTTGACGTTGGACCTCCCTATCCGAAGCGATACGCCTGTCCGATTGACCAAGGGAAATTGACAGTTTGTCCGCCGAAGGCCTGCAGCTATTGCGCACCAGGGCAATCCGCCGGAAGCTGGAACGACTTTAAAGTGATTCTTTCTGCAAGCGCTGTAATTGGTGGTCGTCTTTACGATCTTATCGGTGAAGCAGAACTGCAGAAGCGGCTCGATAAAGTTCGCGAGACCATTTTGAAGCATGCTCCCGTTGAGATTCCGGTTGTTAAACCGAACACAGATGACCTTGAGTGGATTAAGAAGCGTGCCACTCTGGCCGGTATGACCTACCACTACCAGGAGCTGTTGCATTGCGGTTCCGACAACGCTCCGGCAATTAACACCAGCATTCTCGATGAAATAGTATCTCGTGGTAGCAACATAATTTTCCACTGGGACACGAAGGTGCTTTCTGTCTCGCGTCGGGCCCAACAGTTTGCGCTTGCGCACGAAGGCTACCGCAACCCGGGCGATCAGAAAGAAGACATTTTCGATTTTGTTATCATGTCTGTTGGGCGCGGCGGTGCCAACTGGCTAACGCAGCAAGAGTTCTACAAAGAGCTCGATATTTATCCAGGGCAAGTCGACGTCGGTGTTAGAGTTGAGACCAGCTGCTTCTTTACAGAAGAAGTCGACAAACGTTTTTACGAACCGAAGCTGTATTACAGGACTCGCCGACATAACGATGTTGTTCGCAATTTTTGCTCGAATCCAAAGGGATTTGTCACACCGGAAAACCATCGCGAGTACGTTCTGGTAAATGGCCACTCGAAAATGTATGAAAAGAGCGAGAACAACAACTTCGCTGTTCTTGTCTCAAAAACATTTACGCGACCTTTCAAGAATCCGCAACAATATTCGCAAACGATTGCCAAAATCGTGAACATGCTGGCAGGCGGCGGTCCGCTTGTCCAACGGCTCGGAGACTTGCGCTCGGGGCGACGCTCGAAATCTCTTGTAAACAATTTGGTACGTCCAACTTTGGAAGCTGAGTGCGGTGATATTTCACTTGCTTATCCACACCGTATTCTCGAAGGCATCATTGAATATCTTGATGCGTTCGACAAGATCTGTCCGGGCGTGGCTGGGGATGACACTCTGCTTTATGCACCCGAGTGCAAGAGCTATCCGGACTCGATCACCATCTCCAAGAATATGGAAACGAACATACCGAATCTCTACATCACCGGTGACTCCAGCAGCTGGACGCGTGGTGTCGGACAAGCAGCAACCAGCGGCATGCTAGCTGGTGAAGGTGTAAGAGAACGTTTGAAAGAACTGGTGCGTAAGGTGCCTGTGGCAAAGTAACTGTCGTGCAACGTCGCCCGCACCATGGTGGTGCTGTGCTGTGCTGTGCTGGTAAGAGGGGAGGGGCTTGTCCCCTCCCGTTTGTGCGTCCAGTGATAATCGGCGCTAGTCATGGTGGCAACAGAAAAGCTGGTCAACTTGCGCAGGCGGGAGGGGACAAGCCCCTCCCCTGCAAAACATTCAGCACGGGAAGCCCCTCCCCTGCAAAACATCCAGCACGGGAAGTCCCTCCCCTACAAACATTCAGCACTGGACAAGCTCATTGCGTTTGTCGTTTTGCCGCTATTTCCGTACGGTGCAGTAGTTGCTGACTTTCGGCGGTGGTTTTGTCAGTCTCCTGCATGGCATGTTGGGCTTGTTCGATTTTTTTGTTGAGCTTATGCCCGGGTGAAAAATCTTGCACTGTTTCAGATGCTGCTGAGACCATTTGCTTTAAAGTTGTTTTTTCTTCGTCGAGCCTCGAACTAAGCTCTTCCATTTTGTCAGCCAGCTCTTCGAATTCATAAATGGCTTTGCGGTAGAAATTATCGGAGACGTCGACTAGGTCGCTCCGAAGTCGTGCGCCGGGCTTCGGTGCGGTAAGCACTCCCAATGCAACACCGGCGAGTCCGCCGAATACCAGGCCGCCGATAAATGCTCGCACTTTGACCATACGTTCCTCCTATAGCCGGGTCGACGCGACGCGGCAACTAGTGCCATGCCGACGATCTCTGCGCGGGCTGGTTCCCAAAACGAAAACTCCGCCCGGCTTTTGCCGGACGGAGTAGAGTTCACGCTAGCTTTGTTCTTTTGACTCTGCGCTGGTGTCATCGTGCTTGAAGAAGCCGCTAATGGTGCTCTTGAACGCTTCCAACGGATCCTGTTTTTCTTTTTCTTGGGAGTCTGTCTCAGGCGCTATGCTCTTCGCGCGTGAGCTGTTGACTCTTTTTGTTGGTGCACCGGCCTTGCGTGAGGTGGGTTTCTTTGAGACCCCCGCCGTACTTATCTTCTTGGAAGAAGCGGCGGACTTAGACTTAGTGTCTGACTTTGCCGCGCTTTTGCTGGCCGAGGTTTTCTTTACTGCGCCGGAAGCCTTCTTTAGCAAGCCCTTACCGATTGAAGTTGCTTTCTTAGCTGTTACGCTTTTGACCGTGGAGGCTTTCTTTGTTGCAGTGCTTTTTGCAGGCGTAGCTTTGATGGCGCGGGTCTTCTTGGCGGTGGCGGTCTTCTTGGCGGTGGTGGTCTTCTTGGCGGTGGCGGTCTTCTTGACGGTGGCGGTCTTCTTAACGGTGGCGGACTTCTTGGTGGCCGCGCCTCGTGTCGATGTGGACTTGGCGGTGTTGCTCTTCTTGGAAGTGGCAGCTTTCTTTGTCGCAACGCTTTGTGTCACTGCGGGCTTAGACGTACTCCTCTTCTTTGCAGTGGGAGCTTTTTTAGTTGCGGCAGATGCTTTCTTTGCCGAGCTGGATTTAGAAGCAGCAGGCTTCTTCGTTGGTGACGCTTTTGAGGCGACGGTAGATTTCTTGCTAGTAGAAGATTTCTTTGCGGCTCCCGCGGATTTCGCTCCCGCCTTTTTAGTCGCAGTGGATTTCTTTGCGCTTGAGGATTTTTTCGTTGAGCTTGCCTTGCGTGTCACGCCAGAGCCCATAGAACTGGCGCCCTTAGTCGCTTCGTTCAATTCGTTTTCAGCAATCATAATAATTTCTCCTGACCTTCGAAAATTTTGGTGGAAGCGTGACGAATTCGCGCTTGCATCGTGTGTGATGAAGATCACCTACATAAGGTTCCCGAGGTTCCCGATGGTAACGCGTTGTTTGTGATCCACGAATGCACCAACATCGTTGTGTCTTCAGGCTTCTGTTCGACTCTCGCGTTCACAACTTGGTAGAATTAAACCAAAGAAAAAATCGCCCACCTCTGAAGGAGGCAGGCGATTTTTGGATCGATTTTCGGACCTAGATATCTACGAATTCCGGTGTGATCAGGCGATCGATAATGCCCTTTTCGTGAGCCATCCTAAACAATCGGCGCAGCGCTTCACGACCATTCTCGCCGTAATCCACTGTCAAATCGTTTACGTACATTCCGACGAATTTGTCGGCTTGTTCAGGGCGAAGCTCACGCGCGAATTGCATCGCATAAGCCAGTGCGTCAGTTCGATTTGCCAGCGAGAACTTGATGCCTTCTTGTAGCAGGCGTGTCACCGCTTGCATCTTTTCTGTGCCGAGATCCTTGCGCACGATGTTGCCGCCGAGTGGCAAAGGTAGTCCACCGGTCAGTTCGAACCACCATTCGCCAAGGTCGACAACTTTCTGCATGCCCATTTCCGCATACGTCAGCTGACCTTCGTGAATGATCAAACCGGCATCCACTTCTCCGCTTTCGACTGCGGCCAGAATCTGGTCAAAGGGAACGACTACGACGTTGTTTAGGACTGGTTGCAAAAGTCTCAACGCCAAATAAGCGGTGGTGAGCTTGCCGGGGATCGCTAGCTTGAGGTTGGATAGCTGTTCTACTGTGTAGGCTTGCTTAGCAACGACCATCGGTCCGTAATTGAAGCCCATGCTTGCTCCGCACGGCATAAGCGCGTAATTCTCGCAAACTTCAGGGTATGCGGCAAAAGAAATCGCTGAGACTTCGTACACACAATTGATCGCATCAATGTTCAGGGATTGAATGTCTTTGAGGACCTGTTTGACCGCAAAGCCTTTGGTGTCGACTTTTCCTGCAGCCAGGCCGTAGAACATGAACGCATCATCGGAATCCGGGCTGTGCGCGACGGTGATGGTCTGAGTAGCGGTGATCATGGCGGGCTCCTCTGGTGTCCTGCGGCCAAGCCGAAGACTTTAGTGCAACTGCGCCATTGTCCATCGCATCGACCGAAACGTCCTGAAGGACAGATAATTTGGGCTAGTTGTGTTACTTTGCAAGGCTGTCAAGAAAAGGCCAGGAAATTGGCTGCGGGCTCTGAAACCCATCCGGAAGCGCCGGCGATAAGTAAATTCGCTGAAGCGTGGTGATATCCCGGGCGGAAATCCCGGTCCCTTTCATCGCTCCGGCTTTGCCGGAGGCGTCCAGAGGGTACATGATGTCCCCAGGATTGGGGCTGTGCCCGAACAGTCCTAATGCATGTCCAAGCTCGTGGATGGCTACTTGTTCTAATTTGCGTTCAGAAATGTCCGGCGGGTAGTAGTTCGGTCTGAGGAGATACACCGTGACACGGGGGCGCCCGTTGAATATTTCTAAATTGGTGATGCCAAGCTGTCGCGGCGCAAGGTGGTTAATCCAACCAATCTCAATATCAGCCTGTTCATGTGCCGGAGCGATGATTGTGGGTAGGTACTGGGACCATTTGCGCACTGCCGTGTCTAGTGGCAGCTTCCAGTTCTCTGGGGTGTTCATCGGCACGTGCACTCGCACCGGAATTCTGGTCCAGCGGGCGAAGCTGCCACCAAATTTTGAAATTTGCGCTGCGTAGTCGCCTGCTTTCTTATCCTGAGCCATATTTTTGGCGGCTGACGAAATCTCCTTGCCGGGCGCGTCGGGCTGCACTGGTGCTTGTTGCTGTGGCTGAGCATAGGATTTCGTTTGGTCGACAGGTCGAGTCGCTGGCACTGCCGGTTGCCCCTGGGGAATTGAAGGCGGAGCTGCCGGGCGATTGAACGACTGCATCGTAACAGGTCCTAATGGAATTGATGTTGGAGCTGCCACCGCATTTGGTGGCAAGGAGCCGTAAGGTGATGCATATGACTGCTGTTGGTAGCTTTGTGGCGGTGGCTGATAGGCCGATTGCGGGTACGGTTGTTGTTGCTGCTGTTGAAACGGCTGTGTTGGATATGCAGCGGACGGGTCGAACGGTTGTGCCTGGTATTGAGCCTGTGGTGGATATGGCACCGCTGGCTGCTGGTAAGGACTCTGTTGCGCTGGTTGATACGGCTGCTGCGGAGGTTGATATGCAGGCTGTTGATATGCAGGCTGCTGCGGCTGCTGATACGCAGACTGCTGCGCAGACCTTTGTTGTGGGAGGTAAGGAGGAAGTTGCCCGAATGCCGTTGGCTGAATTGGAGTTTGCGGTACTGAGGCTGGCGGCCCGCCACCGAAAGCGCTTTGTCCTCCTCCAAGCTTCGCCTGGAGTTTCTGTATTCGTAAGTCAGGATCGCCCTGGCTAACCTTGCCGAATACCTCTCGTTCCAGGTGCTCGATACGATCATCTGTTTCGTGCTCAGGATAAGTTGATCCGAAAGCAAGTTGTTCCAAGCGAGCTACCCTGGGATCCTCCGGCGATGCTTGAGCTTGTGGCGCTGCAGCTGGTACCCAGCCTGTCCCGAAGCCGGGACCCGGAGGCATCGGTGCCGACATGGAAGGTGGTACCTGTGGATTTGGTTTTCCGAATTCTGGAATCAATTGTTCCAGTTGCGGATTGACAGGTGCACTTTCGGCCGGTGTTTCTGGCGACGTTTCGAATCTGGCCTGAGAAGGATCGATGGCTTTCAGAACCGGCTTGAGTTGTGCCTTGGGCGCAGAAAACGCAGGAGCGGTGAGCATGCTGACTGATGCCGCTGTCACTACGACACTGATAAGGATTTTCTTTACTCTGTCGGGTATTTTCACTTCGCCAACAAATCGTCCGTTAGTTCGCCACCAACTCGTAAGCTTGACTGCAAACGACGAGCTTCAGTCTCATGCTTTGGACTTAGTGTCTTTTCAGGTAAATAGAGTGCATCGTGGAGAATTTGGTACACCGGGGGGTCCATTTGCCGAAGCATTTCGCGGCTCTCCTTTACAGAAAATGCCGCTACGCACTCGGCCCAATATTCATGCATGCTGGTGCGTGCGTATCCGGATATAAATATTCGCTCTTCGATCTGGTGCATCAACAGAAGTTCTGAATAGCCTTCGTAGGTGGCTGGGAGAGGATGCAGTCTATTACAGGTTTTCAGCCGCCCTTGGTACAAATCTGTAATCTTGTCTTGCATCGCTTGAGAGAGAGTAAATTCTAATTGGTGTCCGTATTCGTGTGACACTACAAGGTTGATCCGCACTTCCAGATAAGGTCGTAAACGGGTCGAGACTTTTGCCACCGGACCGTACTGTTTATACAAACTGATTTCAGTTTCGAATTCTTCGCGATCAAGGGTGACCATGCCGGT
>JADYXS010000684.1 GCA_021772155.1 Candidatus Obscuribacter sp. | reverse complement strand
CTGTTCAAGGACGACGCCCCCGAGACCACCAAGAAGTAAGCTGCGAACGACAGGAAGGTCACCTGTGTGACCTTCCTGTCCGCCTTGTTTGCATCAGCCCGAAATGCCCAACCGGCACCAATGCCGAATGGCGCGCGGAGTCACCGTTACTGGTGGCAAGAGACTGAGCGGATCGATGGGCTGAGAACCCCGACCGCAGAACTCTCCATTTGCAAGAATGTAACGACGCCAGGGCGAAAGAAAGGAGAAAGAGCGCATGAAGAAAGAGATCGCGCGGTTTTCGACTCCCTCTTAGGGAGTCCTTCCGGCAGACCAGCGCCTAGCATCCTGCTAGCGCTGTGACAACGCTGCCGTGTAGCGACTCCCCGGAAAGGGAGTCTCTATGCGCATCAAGCACAATGGCGGCCGCAGCGGCGAGGACATCATCTGCGTCCCGCTCGACGCACTCTTCATCCCCGCGCGCACGATCGAACGGATCATGCGCAAGGACCACGCACAGATCGAACGCATGCGCGCCGACATCGAAAACGGCCGCACCATGGTCCGCGTCGTCCTCCGCCCCCACTGCGGTGGCGGATACGAAGTCGAGGATGGTCGCCACCGCGTCATCGCGGCGAAACTCGCCGGCGTCGGTTTCATCGAAGCCATCGTCGTCGGCGAAAACGCCTAAGCAGCGGCACCACCGCCGGTGCCGCTAAAAACCGGGTCCTGGGCGCGGGCTGGCAGCATCAACTACCAGCACCGGCTTGGGACCCTTGCTTTTTGTCCCCAACAGGCGCAAGCACAGAGGTATGCATGGCTGATCAATCTCGGACCGAAGAACAGCCGGTCATCAACATCAAACTCGGCGATAGGCAGGTCGACGCTGAGCAGGAGACGCGGACGGAAAGCAACGCGCTGTTGTTCGCCGGCTCCGACGACCGCCAGTTGAAACGAGGGACAGTGCGGTTCACCGACACCTTCACCAACCCTCCTGAGTACTCTCTTTTGCCAATGGACCAGCTCGAAGAGCGGGCGACTAGCAGGTCACAGGGTCAGACCCTCGATCAAGATGGACTGACCGCAGCCGTGCTGAAGTACAACGACTATCTCAGACAAGGCGCCGCGCTTCCGGGCACCACAAAGCCGAAGGTGGTGGCCGCACGCCTGGAAGAGTATCTCCGGATGATCGCACCGGTACCCTTCCCGCCCCGCAACGCTGCCTGGCTTCGTCAACTCGCTGAGGCATCTGGTCTGACGAACGGCACCGACGAATTCTTCGAGGAGTCCGTTCGTCTCGACGAGTCGCCTCGTGAGATGCTCCGACGCCTGCGCCTTTTGGGCTGATTCCTTAGAGAATTGATTGCACCCAATGAGAAGCAAGCCCGCCACGAGGCGGTCTTGCTTTTAATTTTAAAGCGCTATACCATATGCTATCGTAAATCGTTCGACAAGCAAAAGCGCAAGGTTCCTTCCTTGCGCGTTCACCCATGCACTCTCAACCTCCGCCAAATAGCTAAACCCAAAACTGGGTCTAACTATTTGGCGAACGGAACTTTCCACAGCGCTTTCATGGAACAACCGAGCCCGAAACTGATACGATCGCCAGCACCAGCGGTGGTGCGAACTGTCACTTACTTCGCAGCTTGCCCGCTGGGATTCTTCCAGTACTTGGTGTCGACTTTGACGGCGAAGAACGGATAGGTCAGACCGTCAACTTCGACCCACAGGAGGAACGGCTTGTTCAGGTCGTAGGTCGTCGGAACGCGACGCGCCGCACCCAACCCACCGAAGGCAAAACCCTCCTTGACGCTGAAGCCCTTATCATCCAGCTTCAGGCGTGTTTGAGCAACCGCCTGTTGCACATGGTGTCCGTTGCTGTCGCTCATCCCTTTCAGCCAATTCAGCTCAGACGTCCGATCCATGTCCACCATCGGCATCCGGATGCGCTCGTAGTTTTTAGGATAGACCTTCGCGGTCTTGCCGGGAGTCAGCTCTTGTGCCATTCTCACGGCATTGAACCCCTCATCTTCTCCATCCCAAGCCGTCACATAAACGTTAAAGCTTGCGCTCTCGTAGATGCGCACTACCGGTTCGAGATGACCAGGCATCTTGAAGAACTCAACACCGGCCCGCTTCACGCCGGGATATTTCTTGCCGTCGACTCCGGTAATCTCGGTTGTCTCGGCCCACCATTGAGCCTCGACGGAAAGTACCGCAGCAGCGCCAAATCCTCCCGTCCCGAAAGGCTGGAGCTGGATGGTCAATCCATGCTTCTTCAGGAAGTTATTGACGACCTTAACGTCGTCCGAAGCCACCGCATCAAGCATCGATTTGGGCAGCTTATTTGCCTCTTTGCCCAAACCAATGAAGTCCTGCACGAACTCCTTCTGCAGGTCGTTGTTGCCCTTCCAGTCGTTGACTGGCACGAACTTCGCGGCGCTGTCGAAGGCCTTGGTCATACCGTACACACTGGGTGCCGGCGCGTCTTTTGGGGCTGGTGCGCTGCCCTGGGCAACGGCGAATCCCGCCGAAGCCAGAGCGAGAAAACCCAAACAGAAAGCGGTGAAATTGCGGAGCTTTCGCATGTTGAGTGCTCCGAATTTAACCGTGTTGAACGTCGTCCCTTGCATCTGTTTCTCTTGTAATTTAGTGGCTGCCCTGCGCAGAAGGCAGCCACTGGTGTAGGCCGCTGATTAGGCGGTCGGTTTAGTCACGCTTGGTCTGCGTGACGATCGAGCTGCAATGGGCGATCGTTTTAATGTTGCACCAACCTGCTTGGGCGAACGGAGGCGTGTCGCAATCAGGCACTCGCAACGTCGCCTTGCGGCGCTTCCGTGACGGCGGATTCGGCAGGTGCGGCACCCACGCCGTGAGATCCGATCAGGCAAGGCTCGACAGCGCTGATCGGTTCGATGTCCGCCAACTCGGACACCAGCAGCGCCAGAGCCTTGCTGGCGAGCTTGCCTTCGCCTTCGGCGGCCTGCAAGAAGCCGAACCGGCTGCCTGCACTCTTGACGCCGATCGCGTCCATCATCATGTCGACCATTCCGTCGCCGCCAAGTGCGTCGAAGAGGTCGTTGACGATCGAAGCGACAAATTCGCCTGCGCTGCCGCTCCCCTCGAGCTGCAACTGTTCCATCGCCTTTTCCTTCTCAAGGTCGAAGTCGAGCTTCAGCTCTTCTCCACGGGCGACTGTGAGATCTTCCTTGACGCCCTTCAACAGATGGGCGATCGCCTCGCAGTAGAGAGTTGCTGCGGCAGTGCGGTCCCCGTACCGCTCGGTCAGCTCAACCAGTCGCGCGCTGAGGGTGGACAGTTGCAGGTTAGCGAATTCGTTTTCTTGCGTTCGCGCGGCAAGTGCCGTCAAGAACGCCTCGTTCTGAACATCCGGCGGAGGCAACTGGACGGAATCGTTCCCGGCATCGCGGTTCGCCTTGGCCTGATTATAGAAATCGTAGACACCGGTTGCGCTCTGCAGCGCCTCCGTGGCCAAATCGCACAGCAGACTGCCGGCGAGCAGGTGGTGCACGGTCGGTGTCACCCCGGTATCCTTGGGCTCGGTCGAGCCAGTGAACAGGAATACCGGCGGCAGGTAATCGATCGAGTTGAACACGGTCTTGAGCAACCCGCTGGTTGCGTTGGACAGTGAGTGAGCGTGCGCGAGCAGTGCCCGCAAGGCTTGGTCCGGCTCCTGGGCGACGAACATGGTCTGCTGTTGCAGTTCCTCGGTCTTGCCGAGCAAGTCCACTGCAGTCGCCTTGATGTCGTCACGGGTTCGGCTGGTTTGGCTGGTCATGTATGAGATCCGTCCCTCTGTTCACATCAGCGCAGCTCCACTTCTGACAACACGAGTCGTCGGAAGTAATTAGCTAAGAGTTGCTGGTGCCTGTTCGGCTGTTAGAGTCCGCTGGGAGTGAAATGGAGGTGCCAAAATCTAACCGGCGGCAGCACCAGCGGTTCGCGACATTGAATTTCTATGGTGGGAGTGATTTCGTGATAATCACACTGAACGGTCCGTGAGCCTTGTGCTAACCGCACTACGTTTGACAACCGGAGATGATTAGTGATTGCATCCCGCTTGCCATCGCCCTTGGTATCACACGCGCGCCTGAGGCTGCCGGAAGCGACCAACGATTAACGTGGTGTCACACGGGCAGCAGGTGTCGACGGAGCAAATTACACTTCCGTACTGGGTTGATCAGCGTGGCGCAAGTGGCGGATGATCTTTCGCACTTCGTCCGGAACGCCTTTAACCATTTCTTCCACGCACTGAACTGCATGCTCGGCCGTTTGCGCAACAGGTGCGATGCCCATCTTGCGAAACACCCCATACAACATCCATAGCGGCAAAGAATGCTTCGTGGCACAATAAACCTTTACTTGCCGCGCCCCAGGTGCGTCTGGGCGATAGCGCCCTTTGTGAAATGCCAGAGATTTGAAACTGTACATGTAGTTGGCATGCTCGTACGTGTACTTGAACAGATCCTGTAAAGGTTTACTGTAATTGAATTCCCCTTGATCATCAACATCCGTGAATGGTGAAAACCCAAGAGAAAGGTCTTCAATTCCTTCAGACTTAAAAGTCGTGATCGCTTCTAAGATAATGAAGTCAGTCACGCTGTATGAGTGGGCTCCGAGTGTACGCAATATGTTTGCTAGATAGCCGTAGACTTTTCCCTTTCGATACATTGGATCGAAAAAGACAAATCCGACTATCTCATCGCCTCGCATCGCAACGAACTTCCGCACATCTGGCTCATCTTGAAAAACAGCTGGACGAACAAGAAATGCCAGCTCGTGATCATGCACGGCCTTCTTGTGCAACCATTCGTCGCTGATGTGCTGCAATTGTTCCATGCTGACATTAACGTCTTTCATCTCGCGCACCACGACACCGTCCTTCTGTGCGCGATTCTTTTGACTGCGCAAGAATTCTTTCTTTGAACCGGCCGTGCTGAAGGTTTGCGCATCCACAATAGTCTCTACGCCCATTTCGTTTATGTAGAAACCTTTCTTCTCCAGAATCTTTCCGGTTTCTTTGGATACGTGAATCAGTATCGGATCGGGAAATGCCTTGAGAAACTCAGTGAGCAACCACTCCTGTTGTTTCGGCGAACAGACCGGATCGCCAAGGCATACAGCATTGTGAGCCAAGGTATCGAGTTTTTCGTACTGGATGAATCCGACGTCCGGTTTCGTGTACCAGAGCATGCCTTCTTGCAATGCCGAATAGGACAGTGATCCTGTACCGTGCCTGCGAAGTATTTCGATGATTTCTTCCGGACGCGTTGCCTGGGTAGTTTGCACTTCTTCTTCCTCGATTCGCCTGCTGGTCAACAATAATCATGCCCGCGCTTTCGGCCAATAATAGATAATGTTCCACAGAACTTCAGGTTTAACGTGAGCCAGACTAAAGCAAATAACAACAAGATACGGCTGGCGGACGGCCGCTCCCTCGGATACAGCGAGTATGGGGATTCTGCGGGCAAGCCGGTATTGTATTTCCATGGCGGCTTTTCAAGTCGGCTCGATATTTCATGGGCCGATAAGATCTGTCAAGACCGGCACGTCCGACTGCTGGCAATAGACCGCCCGGGTATAGGCATTTCTGACCGCAGCGCCAATAGATCTCTGATTGACTGGGCCAATGACGTCCGACAACTGGCAAGCACTCTGCAGATCAACCGATTTCCGGTACTTGGCTGGTCGCTGGGTGGTCCTTACGCCTTAGTCTGTGGCTTTGCCATACCGGAGTTGGTAACGGCAATTGGAACGGTCGGCGGCTTTGGCCCGCCAGACCCGCTTAGTAT
>JADYXS010000683.1 GCA_021772155.1 Candidatus Obscuribacter sp. | reverse complement strand
GTAGCGGGCTTTGTGAACGCAAGCTTTTGGGGTCCACGAAAATTATTCGGAGCGTCAGGGAGTCTATTTGCGGTTTGAGCAGCCGATTCCATGATCTGATCTGGCACCACAGAACCGACATTATGTGTCGCGTTATAAATCAAATTGCTGCCAATCATCGTTATCAGCAAGCCCCAGACTAGAGCCATGCCACCCCATCCTGGTTGCAGAGGAGGGAATGTTTTTTTTGCCGGAGGATTGGCCGGCGGTGGCATCGTGTAAGTTGGTGAATAAGGCCGCACCCGCCTGATAGGAATTTGTGGCTCCGCCGGCATGGTTTGATACCACTTCTGATCGTCCTGCTCTTCATCGACGACCCGCAAAATTGGCGGAGCAATTGTCACTGCAAGGCTATCTCGAAAAGCGGTACGCAAGTTCGGTTCCGCTTGTGCAGTCGAACCGCTCGGCGAGTTGGCAAAGCCGGGAAGCCAGAGTTGCGGTTGTTCGAGATCGAGCAACTGGTCGCGGTCCACAATCGGCTCCCCGAGTGGCGGTATGGACTCGGGGCTCGTGCTGAGAAGGGCGCGCAATGTTCGACTTGCCTCTCGCACCACGACCGAGTCATGATGTTCCAAATATCGAAAGGCAATCGACTGAGTCGGTTGCTGGTAGTCTTCGTACCGAAACAGCAGGCATTCATCACCGGCATCGAGTCGAGCCCATAGCCGATTATCCTGGATCAGGCAGTACAACGAAGTGTAGATGCTCCATGCGGCGAAGTTGTCGAGATAGGCGCCGAAGTGCCTGCTGTTTCGCTGCGGATGCTGATAGTGGCGATGCCCAAGCTCTCGGCTGCCAAAGCCATGTAATGCTGGGACGTACATGCCGTCGTAATCAACGAGTCGAAGATGCCTGCCCTCAATTATGATGTTACCGTGCTGGAAGTCACCATGGGCGATACCGTGACTGCACAACGTGGAGCTCATTTGCCGAAATTCATTCAGAAGATAAGTGAGTGCGTCCTTATCGTGAAGATGTTTTTTGATGCTTTCTACCAGGGACTGTCCATGCACCCACTGCATTTTCAGAATCGGGTACCATTTGCCCCCAACTTTGATTCCGCGGGCGATAAATTCGAACGGGACAGTGTATTTGAGGTTGGTGGAATTCAAGCACTCGGAAATTTTCGCATATCGATTCTCAAGATCGGGCACGTTTTGCAGGAAGCATCGGACCGCAAATTGTTTACCTGAGCCGTGCATTTGATAGACACTGGCGAACGCTCCGGAAATGGCTCGCGGCAATCCCAGTGCATTTAACTCCGGCAGGCACTCCATCAGCTCTTGCTCCGCAAAGCATTGCCTCGGATTCTGGACGGCTTCGTTGTAATCTTGCGGAGTAGGCCACATTTTTGCATCAAGGTCGGTCACCCTCTTGATATGCCCATTTCAACTTAGAAGAAGTCACGCGGCTTGATCACCGGTAGAATCAACAAGGTGGAGCAATACAGCGCAATAATGCGGTTTGAATTGCTCTGAGGCCGGGCACTACTTAGCTGACAACTGCCACAAATCTATGACAACCTCGGACAGACCTGCCACGCGCCCGCTACTAATCGGTGAGATCCTGGTTCAGGCTGAAATTGTCCAGGAACATCAACTTCCGCGCGCGCTGCAGATGGCTGCAGACCGTAAGCTCAAAATTGGCGAAGTGCTGATTATGATGCGCTATCTTTCCGTCAGCGAGCTGGAACCGATTTTAGAGATTCAGAGACTGGTCAACCTGGGCGAGGTAGATGGTCCAGAAGCCGTCCAAATTTTGAAAATTATGCGCCGGGATGGATTGCCGCTCACTCGAGCCCTTGAGGTCGTGCAAGACAACCTTACCGATCTAGAACCCAAGATGCGCAGGGCAGAACTTATCGAGCAAGAGTTGAAAGCGGTGGAACGAGACGGATCGATGGCACAACGCCAACTCGTTCCTGTGCTCCTGCGTCTGGGCGAAGCGCGCTGCGACCTGCGAAGTTATGCCGATGGAGAGCAGCACTATAAGCGTGCCCTCAATATTCTCATCCATTCCCATGGCGAGAAGAATTTGAAGACGGCACCAGCTATAAGCAAAATCATCGATTTGTACATGTTTCAACGACGTTATCTTGACGCCGAGCCACTTTGTTGGAAGCTGGTTCAGATATATCAGGACACATATGGACCGGAGCATCTCGAAGTGGCGCGCGCACTGGAGCGTTTAGCCCGTGTGCTGGATGCTCAATCGAAGCACTCGGAAGCGGAGCAATATCTCCTTTCGACGATTCGGATTATGGAGCGGCAGCTCGGCGTTGAGCATCCGGAACTAAAATCGTCGTTGCGCCACCTTTCATCCTTTTGGAAGAGCAAGTCTAAGCAATCGGAACACAAGCGTCTTGGCGAGATATTGTTGGACGCGGAACTGATTACAAGTAACTTGCTTGCAAGCGCATTGCAAGACTCACATACGAACAGTATCCCGCTTGGCCAAACGATGCTCAAGATGCAAGCGATTACGGAAAATGTTTTGAGTGGTGGTTTGAAGGCACAGCTGCTCATTCAAGACGGTGTGGTACCGGCTACGGTGGCGACGAATGCTCTGCGGTTAGTTGCGCACAAATCAATTGACTTCGAGGATGCTCTTGAAGAAATGGGTTGGCATCCTGATCCAATCAATACTCAAGAGCTGCAGGCCGTTATGGAGAGTTCCGACGAGCTGCAAGCGGCAGAGAAGGCGCTCGGGGCTAATCATCCTGGTGTTGCAGTGATCGCGTTGAAGTTAGGTGAGCTGTACACGAATGCCCGCAAATTCGCCTATGCGGAAAACGCTTACAAGCGTGCGTTGTCGATCCTCAAGCAATGTTGGGGCCATAATAGTTTCGAGCTGGCCTCCTGTCTGTTCAAAATGGCGAACTTGTACTACGTGCAAAAACGCTATACGGAAGCGGAGTCTTTGCATTGGCAAGTTCTAGAAATTCGCAAGAACTCACTTGGTGAAGATCATCCGGATGTAGCATCGAGTCTTGAAGCCATTGCCAAGCTGCAGGCAGCGCAAGGCAATGATGCGATGGCCGAACAAATGCGTCAGGCAGCCGCCGTCATTTTGACGAAAGACTCGGGACGGCGTAAAGAGCTAGCTCAGTTTTTGAAAAACGAAACGGTTTTTTCCACTCTTGAGGAACGTATCGTAGAGCGCGTGAGCGCCTTGGTTGAAGAGCTGAATTGCTCGTCGGGACAGGTTCTGTTGCAAGACCGAGAACAACCTGAGGCACTATATATAGTGCTACAGGGCACTGTTGAACTGGTGCAGGACGGACTTGCGGCCTACCTTTCCTCCGGTGAATGCTTCGGTGATCTGGATTCGCCACGGACTGTAGAACACCGGGGTACAGTGCGGGTTCCGGAAGAGGCGCGCTTGATTCGTATTCCAAGTTCGTCCATAAGCGATTTCAAAACCAAGTTTCCTGCGTTCGCCCAACTACTTGCGGAAGTCTCCGAGAAACGCAATATCGGATCGCGAAATTCTGCTCATCAAGGTCTTCAGGGCAACCTGGCGTTTTTCGATTTGATGACCGTGTTGCAGACAATCGTAAATTCCCGAAATACTGGTCGGCTCAAGCTGAGCAACCATAAGAAGGAAGAAGTTGCGGTCATTAGTTTGAAAGAAGGACAACTGATGTCCATCAGCTTCCGTCACTTGCAGGGTTTGTTCGCTTTGTTTGATCTGCTCGCTCGAAATGACGCATTGAATTTCGTCTTCGAAAATGGTGATGTGGGCACCGCGATGGATCGAGATTTGGCTGGCCGGCATATCAGCCCCTTATTGTTGGAGGCCGCTCGTCGTGCAGACGAATTGCCGACCTTGCTGGAAACTGTGGGTTGGCCTCGAGCAAGTTTTTCTCGAAACACGCGAGTATTGGATTGCTCGAATTTCGATCCTGAGGTTGCTTCAGTTGCCGCCGATATCTGGATCCTGCTAGACGAAGGACTCGATGATAACGAGAAAGTTGCCGATCAGGTTTATTCTGATCGATACACGTTCTTGCTGGCACTGAAAAATATGCTTGATGCCGGTTTTATCAAAAAGGACACACGAAAATCTACAGGTTCATTCAATCGACTGACTGACGTGACGCAGCCGTAGCTTGCCTGGGAGCGCCGGCGTCTCGCCGGCATTTGTGTAGGGGCGTACACCCCTACAATCTACTTTAAGTGCAGCAAGTTTTTGATGCCGTAGGCCATCATATTAGGATTAGCTTTTAGTCGCCTTCTGCAGTAGGGCCCGGCTACCGCATCCTTTCCGTATGGAAGATACATACGCACAGGAACTCCAGTGCGAGCCATGTCGGAGAGGTATTCCAGTGTTTTGCCGGAGGCATTGTCTGCCACACCGGCAAAGTACTTACCGCTTACAAGTGCCTGTTGCAGGTCGTCACGTGGAACGCCAAGTAAGAACTGCGTCTCAAAGCGATTCGCAGGCAAGCGTTGCGGTATCGCGACTTTTTGCATGAAGTTGTCGACGCAATCAGAATCGTGTGTCGCAAGCTCGATGTATGAACCGCGCGCCGCCAGCTCTGCCGCGTACTCGACAAGAATTTCCTTCATCTTAGGTTTCTCTGTCAGCGCGATCGAGGCAGGCTCATTATAGATACCGATGACCATTCTCACTCGCGTTGATTCGTCGAATCTTTTGATGTCGTCCTTCGTTCGAAATAGGCGTGCTTGCAGAACCGTGCCGAGATTACTGTATCCGGCTTTGAGCAACGAAAAATAAGTGTCCAGATGGAAGTCTGCCCAACGGTGATCTTCTGCTTCAAGTGTCATTCTCACATCGCGAGCCTTCGCGTATGCCACCACTTCTTGAATGCGGTCGTACGCTTCCGCAAGTAACTTGATGCGATCTGGACGCGAGTCGGTCGGAACGATAACGCTGAACATCGAAGGTTTGAAGGAAACAGTTAGCTTATCTGTGTCTCTTGCCGCAGGAAGTTGTCTAGCCGCAACGGCATCAATAGTCGCTTTGTAGGCGTTCAGAAAGTGAACGCAGTCATCATCGTTAGTACAATCCTCGCCGAGGATGTCTATAGTGCCGGTGAAACGGTTCTTCTTGTAGAGTTCGTGGGCTTTGTCGATAGCGCTATCGTAAGTTTGCCCGGCCAGATAAGGAGAGGCGAGCCAAAGCACCAGCTTGACGGGAATTTTATCGATAAGCGATCGGCCGGAGGAACCAGCAGTAGGAGCCACGTTTTTTTGTTCTGTGTTGCCTGGAAGTTGCAATTGTACTGGCATTTTGGGCGAATCCTATAATTCCACAGTAGCGACAACCCAGCGATATTATAGAATTCGCCGGTGCGCTCTTTGCTTCCAATCCGGTTTATTTTAAGGAATACCTGAGGGGAGATTTCCCACGTATGACCGTGTAGCGGGCGCGTCTGGACGCGCCCCTACAAGCTGCCGTTCCAACGACCATTTGACTACTCGTGCTCGGAGTCTTTGCTGTCAAGAAAATGGAGGCATTTCAAGAGTGCGGTCTTGGCCACTAATGAAGCAAGGAGGACATCTGTTTCTTGCGGCATTCGCGTCAGCACTAGAATGAAACTGTTTTCAGAATCGCCTGAAGCCGGGGTCATGCAGACGACCTTGTAGCCGGCACTCTTGCTTGAGACAAGCTCCAGGCGGCCCGAGGGCAAGTATCGTACAGAGCGAACTGGCGCGGAAAGAGGCTGAGTCTTCAGCTTACCGGACATCTGGCGCGAGGCGTTTACCAGGGATGCTTCGTCCACCCCGGAAGTGCGTGGCAATTTCATCACTATCACGTCGACTTTGCCGCTTCTGTCCTTGGCTCCAGCGATGATTTCGATACCCGAAGCGGAGTGTTTGTACTTGGCCCATGTCCAGTCCGGGCGCTTCGCATCGAAGGATTGGGGCAAACCGAATCGCTGCTCGAAATTGTAGAAATCGTCTCCAAGCCCTGGTAGAGCCTTGCTGTTCAACAAACTCAAAGCAGAGGTAACCTCGGATCTGGAGGAAACGTGCTTCTCGATGTGGTGCAGCCCGTGCTCGTTGAGTTTGCTTTTATCAGGGAACCGTTCGACTGCCGCTACTAGCGGTCTTTCAACGTGTTCCGGTTTTCGATGTTGTGCATGGCGATTGTGCGTAGGCGTTGACCGCGCCGGCGCCGTGCTGTGTCGAGTGGACGGATTGAAACTGGTTGCCTGGTTGAGTGACTCGAAAGCTTCTGTCTGAGTTCTTGCCACCGGTTCAACTTTGGCAATAGTCAGCGTTTCCGTGCCTTCGTCACCACCGCTGTCCATTCGGCACATAGCTTTGGCTTCAATACTTGGCCATTGATGCAGCTCAAACGGTAGCTCGAACCCCTGAGCCCCCTCGAGGGCGACGCCAAACTGCTGGTGAGGTTTGAGCTCACGACGGACGTCCGCTCGCCCGATGGTCACTTCCGCCGTATGCAAGTCTGTGAAGCGAGCTTGAAAACGGATCAGCTTGTTGCTCAGATCGCGCTCGCTGGAGTTCTCCAGAAGCATGAAAAGAGCAGGGTGGTAGCCGATTGCGTCGTGAGTCCATCCGGTGGCGTAGTTCAGCACTGTTACGGCCCCGGTTTTAGCGTTCTCTTCTGCAGCCGGCACCGGTAGCCAAATTGAAACTGCGCACACGATTGCTGTCGTGAACGATGCCAATAGTTTGTTTGCCCTGTGCAAAGTGCTGAACCCCGCGTGCCGTACCGACTTCATATTAACGCAGAGGCAGCGATCTGGGGTGCTATGCTTGTTTGCCTCTGGAGGGAACCCAATGGATGAAATCGACGCCGCCGGACGCCAAATGCTCTTTGAGCGACCGGTCTTGACGCGCGGACGGCTAAGCGTTTATCGCGAGTCAAGTGGTGCCGACCCTTGGTTTCCGCATCTTAATGTGACGCTCAAGCGTACAGGGACGGATGTCATTCTCTGGCAATGGTCCAGTCATTCGACGCCGATTGATTACGATGAGCCGCCGCCGTATCACGATGATTTGATGTTAGAGAAATATTTCGAACTCGAAACACCTCTAAAGTCTCCGCGCGGATTAGAGGCTGTGTTCTCATTCGGCCCCGGTGAATCGATGAGTTCCAAAGTCGAAAAGTTCAGTGCTGCTCTTTATCTGTACCCCAAGTCCGTTGAGGAACGCGGTGTGCAAGTTGGGGTCATAGACTTCGTAGACGGGCTCTCTGCTAGAACTGTGCCTATATACATTCGCTGTAACTTTCCTTGGTAGCACCGCATCTGGTGCACCGCGTTCAGCCGGGGTTTAACACTAGCGGGTTTTAGGTTGACACCCGTATTTTCCACTGATAGGATGGGAAACCGCGTCTGAGCGCCCTTAGCTCAGCGGTAGAGCACTCGGCTTTTAACCGATTGGTCCTGCGTTCGAATCGCAGAGGGCGCAAATTGTAAGTGGGTCGGCGAAAGCCGACCCCTTTTTCTTTCCCACCCTCGGAGCAATGTAGGGGCTTGCCCCCAATACTGTTCACTTAACGCTTGGGTGACCCCCCGGGAGCGCCGGCGTCCCGCCGGCACCTGATTGCACTTGTGGTGGCAGCATCTTATGCTGCCACGCCTGCGACGGTCAGAAGCCGGCGGGACGCCGGCGCTCCCAGGATCGGCAAGGACGGCCATGGACAGAGGATTCAATTCGCCTAAGTGAACTGTATTGGGGCGTGCCCCGTGCGCCGCCCGTCGACGATAAGGTCCTCTTTGTCGCCCGGAATCAGCTGTGCGTTTATGATCGGCACCACATGCAGTGTCGTTGGTTAGCAAGCATTAATCGTATAGCCGGGTTACGACTGTATATATAGACCACATACTCATGTAAACTTAGGTGAAGATAGGCACAGGCGTGGCTTTTCGTCAGACCGTATCCTGCAATGCTCACGCTTGAGTTTGGGTAACCTTATGTAATTGGCCCCTTGAAGGGTGCAGCAATGCGGCGCCCCTTAGAATGAAAATTGGAGGCAGGCGTGAGTAGTCCGCTGAGTGCAGAAGAACTGAAGAAAAAACGCGATAAATACATGGTGCCCGGAATAAAGCACCTGTTTGCTGATCCGCCCAACTTTGTCAAAGGCAAAGGGCAGTTTTTATACGATGAAAAAGGCAAACAGTATCTCGATATGTTTGCCGGAATCGTTACTGTGAGCGTCGGTCATTGCCACCCGAAGGTCACTGCCAGAACAGTG
>JADYXS010000682.1 GCA_021772155.1 Candidatus Obscuribacter sp. | reverse complement strand
GCAGGGAACCATCAAACAGGCACGCATCCTGAGCCGTAACGCACTACTGACGGTGCCTAATGTCAAAGCCGTTGCAGACGAAAACAACGAGTTCGGGATCCGGGCATCCGTTGGCGCAAGCTGGAAATCTCCAGGCGAGAATATGCGAGTGCAGATTCAGCCGGCAGCGGAAAATGTATGGCGGGTTAAGTGCATTAGCACTTGCCTGGCATCGAACATTGCGTTCGACTACGGGAAAAATTTCGAAAACGTCGAAAGCTGGCTGAAGTCGATGAATAAGCGCTCAGTTGATGAGCAAACTCCGCAAGCATAACCATCCCCGGGAGAGCCGGCATCCTGCCGGCTTTGATGGTGGGAGCGCCGGCATCCTGCCCGCTTTGATCCGGCCGGCGTTGCTCCTGAGAGCGCCGGCATCCTGCCGGCTTCTGCTGTCGTAACACAAATTATCGCCAACATCGAACCCTGTTTGTACTTAATGCTTGGGCAAGCTGCCTTTTATGCCGGCAACAGCCCAATCCACTCTTCCAAGCTCATCGTTGTTCAAGATTTTGCCAGCCGGGATCCTTACCTTGCCGTCTCGGTCTTTCATCGGTCCCTTGAAGAGGATCAATTTCCCGGTCTGCAATTCCAGCAGTTTTGCTGCCGCCTGCTGCCTTACCGTCTGAGGCACTGCCTGTCCAAACGACGAAAGCTTCCCATAGCCATCGTTTACACCATGCGGAATATTTCCGGACTTCCAAGTACCAGCAAGCAGCGATTTAGTGATGTTGACATAGAGCGGCCCAAAATCCCAACGTTCTCCGGTCAGCCAGCCTTTAGGTGCCAACTCATGAATATCTGCATGGTATCCGGCAGAGTAGACGTGGTGCTTCTCGGCGGTTTGCACCACGGTGACGGTGCTGTCCATGTGAGCGGCAACAACATCGGAGCCCTGATCTATCAATGCCTTGGCCGCCTCGGCTTCCGTGGCAGGATCGCTCCAGTTGTTGGTCCAGACAACCTGGACTTCTGCCTTAGGGTTGACGGAGCGTGCACCCATGCAAAACGCATTCATCGCAAGCAATAGTGGTGGCACCGGATGCGCTGCGACATAACCGATCTTACCTTTGCGAGTCATATTCCCCGCCACGATTCCAGAAGCGTATGTCGGAAAGTAGTGATCACCAAAGTCTATTCCGTAAGAACCAACGTTCTTCATCGGATGCGGATTGTCGCGTCCGCAATGCATGATCGTCACATCCGGGTGTCGCTTTGCTACACGTAGAGCAGGTTCCAAGTAACCATACGAGGTGGCAAAGATCAGCTTGTTGCCCTGAGCGATCATCTTTTCCATTACGCGCTCAACTTCAGCACTTTCCGGAATGTTCTCGGCTACCGTGGTTACCACCTGGCCCTTTAGTTTGGACTCTGTGAATTTGCGACCCTGGTCGTGAGCATAATTCCATCCTTTGTCGGCAACCGGTCCGACCATAATGAAACCAATCTTGAGCGGAGTAACGGTCCGGTCGGCACAGATAGCTGGTCTGGAGACGCCCATTGCGAACACAAATACGGCAAGCAAGGAAAGGATCAGCTGTTGGGCAATACGCATGATTCATTCTCCATACAAAAGGCTATTTCCGTGCGCTTGCCTTTTCGCCGATATTAAAGCTCAAGCAACGGGCCGTCCTCTTATATCAGGTTTAATGACCGTCAAGCTAGCATGGAATAAATGAGAGAACGAGCCTGATATAATACTGATCGTGATGCGGGTGTAGCTCAGTCGGTAGAGCGACAGCTTCCCAAGCTGTAGGTCGAGAGTTCGAGACTCTTCGCCCGCTCCAATTCCAGACTTCAGACTCTTTTTCGGTGGCCTAATGGTGGCCTAATAGGCGGAAAAACTGAAGCAATTTTAGAAAACTTGGTGCATGTCTTTTGACTGGATCTGGTAGCATGCGCGGTGCGCGTTTTTGCCAAGTTAGGGACCTGCTAATCAACGTCAAATTAAACTGAGTACCAATGACAACTAAATTCGCGGTTCCCGCGTGATACCGCTGCCGGTGCTCAGACCGCGCGAACTTCGGCAAGCCGCCTGATTGCAAACTCGTCGTCCCAGCAGACGGCGGCTTCCCATGCGGCCGACGCTTGCGCGGCGATTTCGAGCTCGTCGCCGTCGAGACAGGCAGCGTTGTGGGGCAGGACCAGGTCGAGATCGGGCACATCGACGTGCGACTCGTCCCAGTCGATCAGCGCGACTCGCTTCGACGTCATGCGGATATTGCCAGGGTTGTGGTCACTATGAACGACGCATGTCTGACGTCCGATGAGCCGCGCCCACGCTGCTCGGCACCGAGCCACGCCCTCAGGCGGCATCGCGCCGAGATCGATCTTTGTCCCCGTCGCGGCGTGCAGGAGGTCGGTCGACGATCGCCAACCTGGACGCTGCGGCCAGCCCTGCGTCAACTGATGTAGCCGGCGGAGCGTGTCGGCTACGCGAGACCAGTCGGACTCTGTCTCGGCCGGTCCGCCTTCCACATATGTCATCACCACCAAACCGTCCACAAACAGTCGTCCGTCCGTCGTCGGGATCGGCACCGGCACGGTCAGACCCTCACGGTCGAGGTGTTGGAGGAGCTTGGTCTCCCACGCGAGATCAGCGTCGCTCCTGGCACCGAGACGCCCGACCGCTAGCTGCCCGTGGACGCGCACGCTCCACACGTCGTTGGCCACTCCGCCAGCGAGTGGTTCGATGCGAGCTGCGTCTTCACCCCACTGCCCGAGTGCCTTCCATCCCAATGTGGTCATGAGATCTCCTTGCCCACCGACTCAAGCTCAGGTATATGTACCTGCTTCAGCACAGCCTCCTGGGCGTTCGAGCCTATTGCTCAACACCAGTTTGACAAAATATTGTATACCCAAAGGGACCGGCAGTAAGGGTTCTGGTCAAAACCTCGGTCAGCTTGTGACATCTCGACAGGACTACCCAAGATTGGTTGTGTCACCAGTTTGTTGGTTACTCTTCGATTTCCAGCTTCACGATGTCCCGCCAGGATCCAGACCCGCACAGCCACGACAACCGTCAAAGACAGCATCTCGTCTCACGTATTGTTTGTTATCATCTAGCAATGGGCATTAGAAATTATCTGATTGAAGGCGTTTCTGGCACCGGCAAAACTTCGGTCTGCAAAGAATTGCAGCGGCGCGGCTATTACGCCATTAATGGTGACCGAGATTTGGCTTATCAAGGCGATCCGGAAACGGGTAAACCGATGGATGGCTTAACGCACGAGCACCACATTTGGCATGTTTATAAAGTAAAAGCCTTAGTCGCCAACCAGGATGACGCGATAACATTTTTCTGCGGGGGTTCTAGGAATTTTTCCAAATTCATTGATCTATTTGACGGTGTTTTTGTCCTTGAGGTCGACCTTGAAACATTGAACCGGCGGCTTGACGAGCGACCGGAAAATGAGTGGGGCGGAAGACGAACGGAACGTGAACTCATTGCGCGATTGCATCAAACAAAACAAGACACTCCGAAAAACGGTATTATAATCGACGCCACGGCACCGATCGCGCGCGTCGTTGACGAGATCCTTCGTCAAAGCGAAGCAAAGGAGCGGTGAGACTGTCGGGCTGACATTCGGTGCCAACGCTGTGAATTCCCAGCGGCTTTTGTAGTTGAGCTTAACGCCGAATCGATGCAGCATCTGGGATCCACCGATAAAGCGCAGCCAGCGAAACACCTAGATCATCAGTCACCTCTAGTGGTGGCGAAAGCACCCTCCTGATCACTCTGCCTAGAGTCTTAGGCAGAGTTCTTGCGTCCGGTATACAACTCACGGCTGAGACGCTCGGCAGCGGATCTGTAACGCAGAACAAACGATAACAATCATCCGAATAGATGCCACCAACATCTGTCGCAGCAGCAACACCAATCAACGCAGAGTAACTGCAAGCGGTGTCGTCGCGAGAAGGTGGCACCGACGCGCAACAAGCATCCGAGCGCAGCGAGACATTACCGGGAGGCTTGACCGTACGGTAATGCAAGATAAAGAGCGCACGGTCGCGCTC
>JADYXS010000096.1 GCA_021772155.1 Candidatus Obscuribacter sp. | reverse complement strand
AGTCAATTCCGCTGCCAACGCCGTTGGTGGGGCCGCAGATCAGGCTGGTATGGGAAGCGCCGGAGATGCAGCCCGAAAAGCTGGCAAGGCTGTCGGTGGGGCAGCCAGTGCTGCCGGCGATAAGGTCGAACAAACAGCAGATGCTGTCGGGCGCGGAGCCAACGCTGCCGCGAGCGGAGCTGGCAATGCCGCTGGTTCTGTATCAGATGCAGCAGGGCAAGCAGGAAATAGCGCGGCAAAAGGCACAGGCAACTTTGTTGACAGCAAAGTCAATCGCGTTGGGGAGGCCACGGGCAAAGCTGCTGGCGCCGTTGGACACGCTGCAGGTGAAGTGATCGAGAGAGGCGGTACTGGTGTTGCACGTGGTGCCGAAGCAGCAGCCGGCTCTGTCGGCAACGCTGCAGAAAAAGGCGGAATGCTTGTCGGTGGTGCAGCACGTTCAACGGGTAAAGTCGTTGACGAGGCCTCAAACGCGGCCAGCGAAAAAGTAAGTGATTGGATTAAGACTGATGGAGCTGCCATAGAGCATGCCGGTAAAGGAATTGGAAAAGCTGCTGGACAGGCCGCAAAAGATGCTGGCAACGCCACTTCGACAATCGGGCGCGCCGTTGGCAACAAGACTGGCAGAGTGCTGGAGTCCGGCGGCGAAATCGCAGGAGATGGGGCGAATGCTGTAGGAAATATCGGTCGCTCCGGGGCCGACTGGATACGCGATCATTCGGATGAGGCAAAAGGGCAATCCCAAGCGCTCATCAAAAAACATGCCGACGAGGCCGAAGCAGCGTTTCGAGCAAAAGGCGCAAGCATACAGGACCGCTTGAGCGGGGACACCAAAACTTCTTCTGAAGATGCTTCTTCCAATCGAGTTAAGCACCGCCCATCTAACGACTCGGAAGTGGAGCAGACTACTTCGGGGAATGTGCCAACAGGAACAGCTCGACCAAGAGCTGGTTCTGATTCTTCTGACACCGGACATGGACCCTCGGTTATTCCGGAGACCACCGATAACACTGATCAAAAGAATTCTCGAAACTCGGATGTTGTGCGTCCACCCAGGTTGAACAGTCAGCCTGACCCACGGCAGTCTCGTGACTCTTTTCTCGATCCTTCACCAAAGAACGGCAGCCAGCCGGACCAACGTCCATCCCGTGACTCTGCTATCGGTCGTCCAGCCAAACACCCGGGTCAGCCGGATTCTGGAGCAAATCGCAACTATAGAACTCAAATTCAACCTGGTGGTCCAATCATCACCAACATTCCTGAGATTTCCTCCAATTTGCGAGAAGGAAGACCAAGCAGAAATCCGACGCGCGATGAATACAACAACATTCAACGTCGCCGAGTGCGCGAATTGCCTCCAGATGGTAGTTATCGAGGCAATGCCCCCACGCGCGAGGACTATAACGCGCGTCGACGAATACCGTCGCGGGACCTAAATTCAACGGACCGTTCGTTGCGTCCAAACAGCTCCCAGCCTAATTTACCCGCACTTCAGCAATATCGCCAGCGTTCAGGCGGAACGCGAAACAATGTTCGATCTCAGGGCACCAACACTCCGCGTTTGAATTACGATCAATCTCCGAAGAACTAAGGATAACAACATGCGAACATGGTTTTTAGCGGCATTTATGTCATCCATCGCAGTATTGCTTAGCTGTGCAGCCGGACTGGCTCAGTCACAAGAAAAGCCCCTAAAATTTGAAGAATACAAAGAAGTGGTTAACAGCGTCTCGATCAAAGACCACACGATGCCACTGGATAAATTCAAGCAGGCCCTAGAAAAACCAAACTTGGTCATTCTCGATTTGCGTAGCGATTCAGAATACAAAACCGGTCATATCAAGGGGGCACTGAATTTTGGTGCAGATGTCACCAATGAACGCCTTGATCGGCTGGTACCAGATAAGAAAGCAACAGTCGTAGTTTATTGCACCAATACGTTTATGCCGACGCGCAGGATCTCGCTCAATTTCGCTTGCTTGCCGCAAATCATTGCATTGGGCTATCCGAATGTTTTCGTACTAGAAGACCTTTGGAGTAAGGATTTTAAAGAGATGGAGAAATTTAAGACCAGCCCGCTCTGGCAGACAGGCAGCCTAGCAAAATAATTCAAACGGCCTCCATGCAATTCCTGCCTCAAAGCTAGATACTCTAGATTCGCACACACTCACTGAAAGTACTCATGATAGTCACCATCTGCGGTGCGTTCAATGTCTTCCTGTGACGCAAAGCTTATACAAATTTCTGACAGCGCACTGAGGGGATAACCTCCTGCTTGCAATTCAGCTTTGGTCTGACCTCGGAGTTCGTCGGCCAGACCGTTGATTTCGGACTCTTTCAACTGTGCATCAGTAGCAAAAATGTACCAAATCGATAAGTGCTGCGGATCTATACCCGTAGCCCCGAAAAACATATTATTGAAGACTCGGGGCTCCCGATTTGAGGTTTTGGCAAGAACCCTCTTCATTGCGGGCTGCACTACCCTATCCCAATGCCGCTGTTGCGCCAATCGCTTTCGCTCTTCGGGTGCGGACTGTAGCCAACTTACCCAATAGACAAAGTCATCGACAAACATCGTCTTTTACCAATCGTTCCTAGCTCAATATATATATTGTATTTGAGCAGGCGGTTCATTCGCACAAAAATTCCTCAAAATCGCAAGCTAAGGTCTTTCTATGGGCAGCAGCATTTTGGCATGAAAGCAGGCGAGGATCGAATACATGAGAATTGAGAATGACCATAGGGAAATTCCGACCAGTATTCAACCGACAGGAGCGAATTTCAGCGATGACGTCGCTGCCATGTATGAGCCATATCAATTCCCAACAGTCTCTGGTATTGGCGAGCCGCTTAGCGGCACACTTGAGTTCTCGTCAATCTATAAAACACCGGAAATCTCAGTTCCGAAACCAGCAGGAGACACGAAGCGCTCCCATTATGCCGTCGACTGGAATACCGGACAAATAGGCTTAGTTCCTAACGAACAAGCGGATGTTTTTCTAGCTGATCGTTACAACTGGATGGAGAAGGGCTCCCATTATGAAGTCGACCGGAACACCGGACATATAAGCTTAGTTCCAAACGTCCAAACGGAAGAATATCGCCGAGTTGACGCCAAAGGACCGAGCCGACAGAAATCAGACTTTCGTTTCGCGGCAAAGAACCGCGTCATCAGCCACCAGCTGAACAAAGACTATTCAATACAGGCACAAAATGACTTGGCATCACGTTTTTTCAAGTGACGTCAGTCAGACACCTACTTAAATTGCGTCCGTCTAATGATTATATTGAAGGATAGCACCACGTATAATGAGATCCGCAATTGCATATGGAGACCGCTTGCGTGTTCGACCAACGACAAGAGCTTCTCGAAATTCTCGCCGATTCGATAACTGCCGCTTCAACCTCTGGAACTTTGCGCGTGGGAGTGGACGGAGTGGATGGTGCCGGCAAGACATGGTTTGCCGATGAACTGGCAAGTGCGATTCGCGCTCGATCTAGACCAGTGATAAGAAGCTCTGTGGATGGCTTTCATAACCCGAGAGACACACGTTATCAACGAGGACGCAGTTCTCCCATAGGGTTCTATATGGACTCCTATAATTATGCTGCTCTAAAACGATTTTTGCTGGAACCGCTAAGCCCTGGCGGCTCCGGATGCTATCACAAGGCAGTCTTTGATTATGTATCAGACTCTCCGGTATCACAAGAATTCGAACAAGCTGAATCTGGGTCTGTTCTAGTCTTCGACGGGATATTTCTCCATCGCCCAGAGCTCCGAGGTTACTGGGATTATTCCATCTTTCTTGAGGTGGATTTCGAAATTTCTATACCACGGGGAGCCGCGCGCGGTGCAGGGTTTGGTTCACCAGATCCTGAAGCAATTGAGAATCAACGTTACATCGAAGGACAGAAACAATACCTACGCGAGAGCACTCCGCAGCGGTATGCCACCATCGTCATAAACAACAATGACCTATGGGCACCGCGCGTGGTGAAGCCGGTCTAACGCTAAACTATCGGCTATCAATACGCCGCTCATTAGCGAGTGCCACCAAGATAACCAGTGCAAATGAAGTACAAAATCGGGGCGCCGCCCAACAGAAACAAGAAAAGACTAATCTTTGCCAGCCATTGAAAACTGTAGCGAATATACACGAAGTAGAGCAAAATCGACCCAATCAAGACGATCCCCGCTAGATCGAAGATGTAGGGGCGAAGTGAGTGAAGCTGATAAGCAATATCCATCGGTGTACACTAGTTTACTGCGGCAGTTGGTTCTATACGAATCCACCTTTTTTTGGACAACTAGCACGAAATGAAAAACGTCCCACCCCGTCGCATGATGCGAGTGCTCGTCGTTGAAGACAGCATGACTCAGGCACAGCTCCACCGCGT
>JADYXS010000681.1 GCA_021772155.1 Candidatus Obscuribacter sp. | reverse complement strand
GACGCCGACCCAATCCGGACCGAGCTTGGTCGCCAGCTTCTCGATTTGCTCTGCGCGGACCGGGGCCGTCTCCAGCTCGCCACCGAGCATCGACTTCAAGTGCACGGCACCGTAGCCGAATTCACGACCGGTGACCTTGTCGCGAACCTGCACCACCATCGCCGGACGCAGCTGGGGAATTCCCTGCACGCCAGTGATTTCCATCACTTCCAACGGATCGCCGATCAACTCCAGCCGGGTGTGGTTGAAGATGACGGCAACGCCCTGCCCACGGGAGTTCGGCTGGGTGCAGAACCCGGTGTAGCCGAGCGCGTTGCAGATGGTTTGCACCGCATCGGGACGCACTTCTTCCAACGCCATGATGTGGTGACGCCAGAACATCTGCTTGTACGCACCGAGGAACCAGCGCGCCTTGCGGTCATCGCCGAACTGGAGGTTGAACTCGCCGAAGACGAGGTTACCGCTGGTGTCGTCTGCCAGGCGGTAGCCCTGCATCAACTCGATCAATGCCCGCTCGACCCAGCGCCAGTCGGGAAGCTGCTTCGCGACCGGCGTCCTGGCGATGTACGAGCTGACTTCTTCCGGGTTCGGCCACTCGATCTTGTTTTCGTTGATCTCGATCGTGCGGAAGGCCGCCTGCTGGATCAACGAGTCCCGCGTGGCGGCGGGAAGGATACCGCGACGCAGCAGCTCCAACGTATTCTGACTGAGATTTAAACCGGTCATGGTAATGACCTTTCTGCTGCTTTGTGGGCAGCGAAAAACCTCGACCACCGCGCGTAGAGCAACGGAGCCGAATCGGACAGGAGAGAAAGAGAGACACCGAAAGTGGTGCCCTCTAGTTAAAGACTCAGACCGTCTGGGTAGACACCGCCTTCTTGAGGACGGCAATTGGTTCGCTGACGGTCTTTTGGCGATATCCTCAAGCCTTAGTTCAACTTGTCGCCGCCGAGCTTGAGCGACACGCAGACCGGCAGGTGATCCGAAAAGCGACGCTCGCCCAGCCCGGGAACCTGGTTCGGCGGATTGCCGAGGAACGGAACGAAGAAGCCGTCGAGCGCAACCGCCGGCAGGGAATCCACGCCGTTGCCGAAGTTGTAGTCGCCGGCCAGAAGGCTCGTGCAGGGCGGACAAATCCCGCTCACTAACTGTTGGACTTGCTCGGCCCGAACGCCCCTCGTCACCAGAGTGCCAAAGCGCGTGGACTTGAGTCGGAGCTGACCGTACCCGGGGGTCAACAAGCCAATTGCTTGAGCCCGGGAGGACTTTGGTTCTGACTGAGCCCAGGAGGATTTTGATTCTTTCATGCTAGGAGACCTTTCTTTTGCGTTTGTTTTGGGAAGCGAAAAATCTCGGACACGGCGCACACGCACCGAAGCCGAAGTAGGACAGGACAGAGCGAGAGGCACCACCAATAGTGCCCTTGGTACTGCGATTCCAAAAAACGACCGGTAGGGGCGATGCCATGCATCGCAGGGGAAGCGCATGTCGCTGCCCCTACAACTGTCGCATCACCACGTTGGTCAAGACAACGTACTCGCCCTGCTCGATCTGACGATTGACGTACGCGAAATCGGGGTTATTGAGCGTCTGCACCGAGCTGGCGAAGTCGTACTCGAACGTGATTCCACTGGCCGCCGCAGCTGCCAGCACCGCATCGATCACGTTCATCTTCACATGGAGCGGTACGGTCAGCTCGGCAGCCACAAGCAGCGCGTGCTTGAGCATGAGCTGATAGTTGTCGCTCCAGTATTCCCAACCGGTGGTGCCCGGCCAACGGAACTGATTGAACAGTCCGAAGAACGCTTTCTGTGGAGGCTTGCCGATGGCTCGGTTAACCCCTTGGACAGCGCAGTCCACTCGGTTCCGCTCTGAGCTGGCGGTGGCGTAACCACACGTTGGATCGAAGCGCTCGTCGTCAGCCAGGTCATTTGCCATAAGGCTGACACCCTTGTCACCACCAGGCAATTCCATTGACAGAAACATGCGTTGCTCCTTTCGCAAAGCTGCATTGCGGACAGAACCATGCCTGAACCGAGATGCAAAACGGTTGTCACTTCTGGCGGCGGGTGTACACCGAAGTTCTGCTGATCATCTGAAGTTCCCACTCCATGAGCAAGCTGTCTTTATCCACCGCAACCGGATTGTCTCCGTCCATCTCAAACCACGACCGGTCCAGAATGAAAGCATGCATGCTCGGCTCGTTAGCATCGAACGTGAGCAGCACCTTGAACATCTCATCCGGTCGATCGCCGTGAACCAGAAATCCACAGTCCCAACAGAGACCGGCTTCCTGCTCGCGGCCGGGGAACTGTTCTTGCCATGCTTTGCCTGGCGCGCAGTGAACGAACCTAGCATCGCCGCCCTGAGCCAAGGCCATGTACACCACTTGAAGATACGCCAACAAGTCCTTGTTGGCGCTGCTGCTGTGAGCATCGATCCGATCGACCACCTGCACCGGGAATCCAAATGAACCGCGCATGGGGAACCTCCGAATATTGGTTGAGATTTTTCAAAACACAAGACCGCAAGCAGGAATCGAACCTGCTTCGTCTCACCGACAGTGAGCGCCTAACCATTAAGCAATTGCGGTCCGCCGAAGAACAATCTTCGACGAGCGAACTTACAACCCGCCTTTGAGCGCCACCTTGCGCCGCGGCGAATCAACCTGCGCCACTGGCGCCGGGCCCGACTTGCCGCGCAGCCACCCCTTGAAGGCTCGTCGCACAAGATCGCAATCGACACTGAGCGGATTGTTGCGACCGTCGGTCTCAAACCACGACGGGCTGACGACGAACTTGTTCGAGATTGCCTCAGTGGCATCGAACGTCACCAACATGACCCTAGTCCTGCCGTCGGCGCGGAACTGACAGTCGTGCCAGCCGAGAATGGTATCAAACCAGCGATGCCCATGCGGGGCGCAGATGAAGTCCGGCAGGAATTCATTCAGGGCTTCGTGAACCAGCTGCAGATAGGCCGGTTGATCTTCCTTGTCGATGGTCCGCTGCGAATCGATACGGGCGTCACGCGCGGCCGCGCGTTCTTTTGCTTCACTGAAAAAACGTCTCATGGTGTTACCTTCCGTCGAAATCAAGACAATTGTTGAACTCTAGGGCCAGCAACTTGCATAGCCCACTTTGTAAAAGACACGTGGAAAACATCCCCCAGCGGTGACTACTGAACGAGCCCGTGCTCAACTGCGTAAGCGGCAGTGTAAGCGCGGTCACTGGAAACGAAGTCACCGTTGGTCAGTTGGACGCTATGCCGACCATCGGCGTAGCCCTGCCACGTGCCGGCCAGCCACTCTCCTTCGACGTAGGCAGCAACCTGCATGTTCGGACGGAACGACCATGCGCCGGTTTCGACGGCCACGTCCACCGGCAACATGTGCTCGGTGAAGACGTGCTCATTCCGACTGACGCACACCTCGAACCGGTCGCCGACGCACCCGACGTAGGTGCCCAGAACCATCCGCTCGCCGGTCCGGGCAACGACCGTCTCACCGGACTTCAACAACGTCAGCCGCAGCGCGTTGCGAAACAACGCCGTCGCCTGGTTGGTGTTGGCCCGCTGCCACTGGTTGCCTTTGCTGATCTGCGCGACCAGTTTGCCCTTGACGCTGACCACACGCCCGGTGATGCCGGTGGTGCCCATCTGCTCGTAAACGCTTTGGATACTCATGCTAATGCTCCTTGTCCGATTACCGGACGAACCTTGGTTCCCAGCTCGCAAGAGCCCCGCGCGTTTTGTTAGAACGCGCAGACAGGTTCTCGGAGATACGCTCTCCAAGAACCTGCAGGATTGAAATTGAAATCTCTGTCAATCACGGGAGGGGACAAGCCCCTCCCCTACAAGCTGGATGCAGTCACTGTTCAAGCCGGAACGAGGCGCACGAATGAGCGCCTGCCATGCGACAGCACCGTACCGATGGAAGGCGGCACGGGCAATATCATCGCCACATCATCCACCTTACCGCCATCCAGCCTCACGCCGCCG
>JADYXS010000680.1 GCA_021772155.1 Candidatus Obscuribacter sp. | reverse complement strand
TTGCATTCCATTCATGCCTTGCATTCCATTCATGCCTTGCATTCCATTCATGCCTTGCATTCCATTCATGCCTTGCATTCCATTCATGCCTTGCATTCCGTTCATGCCTTGCATTCCATTCATGCCTTGCATTTCATTCATGCCTTGCATTTCATTCATGCCTTGCATTCCATTCATGCCTTGCATGTCGGAGCCATCATATGCGGTGGCGCTCTGCGTGACGTTGCCGGAAAGCTGTCCGGGAAGGCTGAGTGTGGAACTATATTCTGGATGTCCAGGGCTGATTTTTTCTGAACTACTTAATTGCGCCGAGGCGGGGGCGACGGCAATTGTTGTTAGTAGAAGACTGTAGGTTAGGACGGTATTTTTGTGCAGCATAATACGAGCCCGCGCTCGGACTTATCCTAAGGTATGTTTTGTTGTGGTTGAGTTTCATCCTAAGCGCCGCTTAGAACGATGTCAATGTCAAGGTGGGCAGAGTACGAAGCTTGCTCCTGGCAACCGGTTATCTGCTGAATCGAATCAAGCTTGCGCCCGGATCGATGCTGAACTTCCAGCCTCCCAGAGCGCCTCCGCCGATTTTCGCCTCCTTGGCTGTATCATCGACTCTGACCTGAATCACCTGGTTGGCTACCGGACCTAGGGACATCTTCGCTTCGGCAAGCTGCTTTGTTTTAACTTCTCCAAAGCCTGTTTCCCCGCGTAAAGGACCGGATTGTTTCTCTGCGTCATAGATGTCGTACGCACTTGATTCTTGAACATCAAGGCCGAATTCCTTCGTCCTCTTGCGCGGTACTATGCACTCTCCGCCCTCTTGGTCGAAGATCATGTTGCAGCGCCGCCCGTTCATCGTCACTTCGACAAGCATGTCCGTGCCCTGTTTGCGAAACGGGACATCATAACTTGTGCGTCCGCCGCCGGATGAAGCCTTTTTCGTCACCACCAGCACGCTTGGTTCTAGCGAATACGAGAACTTGCGGAAGAAATCATCGCCAATTCTTGATCGCTCAATGTCTTCTATTGCAATCGGAAAACTCGCAGTTGCGATATCGCCGATTCGCATAGGCACGGGCTTTCGAGTCCCTGCCTTGAGTGGTGTGCGATCGGCATTGACGATTCCCATTGCCGCGGCATCTTTTAAATTGAGAGCGGTTTGCGCTCCGTTGAATTCAATTTTCAGTGCCCGGTTGTTCACCTGAGCATCTACAATAACGCGGTCATTGGTTCGTGTGATGGGGATCCGCGCTTGCGCAGGAGATGTGAATTGCACATTTGCCAGAGCCGCATCGGCATTGTCGGGCTGGGCCGCCGCAGTTGTGGTGCTTGCTGAGCTGGTGCCTGCGCTTGCTGTAGCGCCTGCACCTGCTCGCGGACGTCTGAAAAATCCAGGGTCTAGCGCCTTCATAGCGACAGTCGCGTTAATTGCGGCAGGTGTGCCGGGAAAACGATCAATGATGCCGGCCCAAAGCACTTTCGCTGATTTCCAATCCTTTAGATATTGCGCTGTCAGGGCTTGGTAGTAGAAAGCGTTACTGTCCCAAGGGGCATTTTCGGCCGCTTTGTCGAAATAGGGACGAGCTGCCGCGTACTGCCGTTTGGCGAATAGCTGTGTACCTTTGTCGTAGTATCCGTCCGCGTTAGCTTCTGGGGCAACGACAATACTCATTACAATAAGTGCAATGAGTGAAGACGTTATCTTACGCGTGACGTTTAACGACATGGTTTTGCTCCACTGCTGACTTGGCTTTACCCGGTCGGCGACTGGCCGTGCTTCCATTAAGCTTGTGCCCGGGTTAAGGCTTAGATATTCAATTCCTTAACGAGTAGCATTTTTTGAAATTCCGACGTGCCTTCAGCAACTTCCATCATTTTTGCGTCATTGTAAAATCGCGCAGTTAGACTATTTGCTTCGAGCCCGGCTGCGCCCATGATCTGCAACGCTTCTCCACTGTGGAGACGAGCGGCACGAGCAGCAAAAAATTTGCACATGGAAGCATATTGCCGAAACAGTCCCGGCTCGCCATGGAGGCTCCAGGCTGCTCGCTGCACGAGCAAGCGGGCGCCTACTCGATCGCATTCCAGATCTGCCAATTTCCACTGAACGCCTTGGAACTGTCCGATGGTCGTGCCGAATTGCTCTCGTTCCCGGGCATGGCCCACAGCCTGTCCTTTAGCTCCATCTATAAGACCGATGGCGGCAGAGGCAAGTACAACTTTTGCCACATCCATGGCAAACAGAGCAACTTCAGCGCCGTCCCCAACAATCTTATTGGTTGCATTTACGGGCAGATCTGTGAATTCAACATCGTTCACATAGGCCGAACTCAAGCCCATTAACTTGTGATCCTTGAGGAGTTCGAATGCTGCCCCGTCTGCTGCACGATCAACAAGAACCATGACGAGCTTGTTTTCTTCCGATTTCGCTAATACAAGAAACAGTCCGGCAAAGTCTCCGGTTACGACCCAACGCTTTGAAGCCGTCAGGGTCAAATCAGAGGCACCACGGACGGTAGCTTGTACAGCCTGGAAATCCGTTCCGGCGGATTCTTCGGAGAACGCCAACGTCGCGAATTGCTCGCCTCTGGCGAGTAGCGGCAGATACTTCGATTTTTGTTGCTCGGTGCCAAATTTTTGGATTGTCTCGATAACCGCCACATGGTTTCCGATGGTCAATCCCAGTCCTGGTTCCATTTCTGCAAGGGCTTCGACTAGCAGGACGACATCCAGTAATGTGCCACCACTGCCGCCATACTCTTTTGCAACATGAAGTCCGAGATAACCTTGCTGACCCAGTTTCTGGAGAAACTCTTTCAAGCAAGCTTCGCGGCTGACCAGCTTTTCAGAGACCGAGGTCAGATGCTGGCGAGCAAATGAACGAAATTGGTCAACTTGAGCTTGCTGAGCCGAATTTAGTAGGGTATTCACGGTTCTCTCCGCTGATGTGGTCAAAGGCAGATTCTATCACTGAGCCCCACTGCAGTTGAAGAAAAGCGCTTTCATTTCCGATCGATTCTTTGCAGCTCACTGGAGTTGAGCAAACGATTCCCGGGAACGCGTGCATCCTTCCGGCTGAGCTATTGAGGGAGGGGCTTGTGGAGTGTGCGCTCCGGGGTGCTCGTTTGGGAGCGCCCTACATCACTGCGGTGGTTTGGGCAGAGCGCCCAGTTCTTTGAGTTCCTGCCAGCACCTTTGCAGCACAGAGCCTGTCATATGTTCTCGTTCGGCGCCGCTGGCGATCCAGAACCGCAGCTGGTAGACGACGTGGTCCAGTTTTATTTCCAAAGGTGTAGCGTCGGGCGGTGGATCCTCAAGAACGCCGGTTGCCCCAGCAGCGCTGCGGATGAGAGCCGTTTTTACATTTTCGCCGTCGGCACTGAGGCTAACCGGGATAGTTACGGTGCGAGCATGAACAGGCGTTGGCTTGTCAAAGTTAATTAACTCGTGCGTTGTGAATTTCGAGTTGGGTATGATTGCATAGTTGTTGTTGAGAGTTTTGATTTTCGTTGTCCGCCAGCCTATCTCCACGATCTGACCATAGAGATGGTCTGTGGCAGAGTCGAGTCGGAACATAACCCAATCGCCTTGCTCGAAGCTGTTTTCCAGACTCATGTTCAGTCCTGCAAAAGCATTTTTTAGCGTGTCTTGCATCGCTAAACCGAGTACAGCTGTCAATACCGTTGACGTCGCTAAGATGGGCAAGATGCTGACGCCAACAGCCCAATCTAGTAGCAACATTGCGCAGATAGCGTACAAAATTGAGAGGATGAAGACTCTGACAACTGACGCTACTTTGGCTTGGCGACGATGCAGGTACCAGTTGAATACAGCAAGGTCGATAGACTGTATGACAATGTGGAAGAGCAGGGCGAACGCCAGGAGATTGACTATTACAACCAATATCGGCCCAGTGGGCGCGGGGATCAGCAAGGTAAATGGTGTGATTGCCAGCACAAAGAAAAGCATTTGAAGCGGACGGTCGATTTTTCCCTTCATCGTATCTGCAAGTGCTGCGTCTTTGACTCTAAATGCCTTGAAGAGCTGCCCTATCAAAGGACCACGGAGGAATGAGAGCAAGATGAAGGCGCACGCTATCCAGATCGGCGCGGCATAGGGGCCGGTACTGGCGATCGCTAAAATCTTGTCCCAAAGGCGCATTCGTTTATTCTCCGCCGCTAGTGTAGCCGAAGAGCAAACGTAAAAAGATACTACCGCTGAACCAGCCGGTGACTTCCCACGCGGATTCTCTGTTAAGCTAACTTGCCAGTATGACTACATCAAAAGATAGTGGACTGCTCGGGACAATCCGTCGCAAATTGCGTCGCCTAGGAGCAGCTTTTCGGGAGAAACCCGCCGTAATACTCGAGGACTATATCCTCGAGCATCTAATGATGTATCACGGGTTAGTCGGGTCAAGCCCTGAAGATCAGCCGCAATTTAGAGATGTTCGCGTCGATATTTTTGACGCAATCCAAAAACGAAGTTCAGTAGACATGGCGATCGCACTTAAGTTGCCTCCCTTGTGGTGGGAAGACAAACTGGCAGCGATCATTGCTGAGGCACACCAATATCGTGACGAAGTCATTGCCTCGCTGATACCTCCCGGGAACCCGCTTTTGATGGTACCGGAGAGTACGCCGCTTGCTCACCCTGATTGGCGAGTGCGTGCCAATGCTGCAAGAATTTTAGCGAACTTGGACGTGCGGGAAGCGATACCGGAGATGGTGCCACTGCTAGCCGTGGAAGATGATTCGCAAAAAGCTTCGTTTCCGTATGTCGCCTACTCGCTGGCTAAAATGCAGACGCCGCAGACTCGCCAGGCTTTGGTCAAGTTTCTAGAAACGGAAGATCCGTGGCTGCGAGTTGATGCAGCTGGTGCGCTGGCAAAATGGCCGCTCAAAGATGTCTCTTCTGACCTCATGCACGCCATGCTGAACCCGCATCCCATGACCGACTACGCAGCCGTGGCAATCACAAGGGAGCACAAGCCTGGTGAATTATTGCAGTTGTCCTCCGATCAACAAGAGGGTGCGCTGGAAGTAATAATTGGTTTGGTACAAGCAGCACAAAGTACTTTTGCAAATGACACCACAATATTAGAGGATCTGGAACCTGTCCTTGAACAAGTCGCCAGGCTTGCCGAGGAGAAGAGAACGCCGCGCCGGCTTCGTGCATTGTGGGATCTTTGCGATCTCCTATCAGCCCAAAGTGATAGCAGTGAGATGAAAGCGCATGCAAATAACATTCGGACTAAGTTTAGCCAATCGGAATATGCCAGCGGATTGCTCAAATACTTCAAGATACCGGAGCTGCGAAAAGACCATGAATTTCGTCATGCGATCAAACTGGCTGCGCACTACCAGCTAGAGGAAGCCGCTTCCGCTGTCATCGAAGAATTGAACCCGGATTCGACTTATTTAGATGAGTCGATAGAGGCCATCGCTAGCATTGGTTCTGCAGATGCCGCACCGCATTTAGTGCGCCTTGTGGAACAACTGGTAGACGTTGACGATCGAATTACGCGTACTCCAAGCAAGCAGCCGGTCTTTGAAGAAAACCCAGTACAAGCGAAGAGTTACTGGCAGGCGTTGAAAGCGATGGGCTCGTTTCCTCAAGATGAGTCGGTTAGCTGCCTTCTGAAGTGCTCGCACGATTTCGCATCGGATAAGCGGCAGCAAGCTCTGGCATCGTTGATAGATACTGGATCTAACAGCGAGATCAAAACCAAGTACGGTCTTGCGATAAGTGGAATTGTCAAAAACGCTTTGGATGATCCCGCAGCACCCGTCCGGGTAACAGCATTGTCCGGCGTGCAGAAGTTGACGCTACTTGATCTCATTCCAAACGCCGTAAAGATGTCCGGTGCGAAGGAAGCGTCGGTATCACGCCAGGCAACCAAGACACTTTCCCTTCTCGCGGAAAGCGGTCATGCCACTGAAGTTTCGACGGCGCTCAAGACGTCTATTGCAGTTGAGAAAGATTCTTTTCGGCGTCAACGGTTGAACAGTCTTTTGGACACAGTTTCCAGCAAACTTTCGTGAGAGAGATACGCGAATCAGGCAACTTCAAGAAATGCCGTTCTTGACCACAAGTATGAATCTTCTGCGGTAGGTTTATCTAACAAAACCTTCCCCATGCAAAAGCGCCCTCAAGGGGGCGCCAGGCGCCACCCGGGCAACGCCTGGCGCCCCCTTACAATCCGGGCCCGCAAAATAGTTAACCCGACCAGGTTAGCCGCTGACCAGGACCAAGTGTTGATTGGCGCTTGGCTAGTCGACGATGAACTCTTTGTATTGCGCAGCTGTTAGAGCGCCGGTGAGGTCATCGTGGTTGGCTATTTTGACCTTCATCATCCAGCCTTCGGTGTAACAGTCGAGGTTCACCAGTTCGGGTTCGGATGTCAGCCGGTCGTTAATTGCGGTTATCTCGCCGGCAATAGGCATGAACAAATCGGAGACGGATTTGACTGATTCGATTACTCCGAACTTGTCGTCCTTCTTGAGTTTTGTGCCTACTTTCGGCAGTTCCACGAAGGTCACGTCGCCAAGCTGATCGGCTGCAAACGCCGTGATTCCAATCTGGGCGATGTCGCCTTCGACCTTTACGTATTCGTGGGTCTTGACATATTTGAGATCTGCCGGATGGAGAAGCGCTTTGCCACCAGTGTCTGCCATTTGTACTTCCTCTGCATACCAATTTTGAGTCTTAGTATGTTACCTTCAAAGCTGCAACTTTTTCTACGAGCAATATGCGCGTCCATTACATCGAAGTTGAACCGAAGCAGGAGCAAGCGGCTGCAAGTCGAATAACTGTGGGCGGTTCACCCATTGTGTCTTTAGGGCAAGATTGGCCTGAGTGCGGTCTGTGTAAGGCTCCGATGGTTTTTTTCTTTCAGCTCGACATCGACAAGAGTTCGGATTTGCAGCTAAAGCCTGGGAGTCACCTGCTCGTATTTATGTGTCCAATACACAACGACATCCCATCCAGGCTTATGGAATACGGCGATCGGACCTTGCCTGAGAAGTATTGGGACGGGGATTTTGGTCACTACGCGTTGATCCTCAACAAACCTTCTAAAACTGAAGTCAAGTTGGACCAAGCAAATCCGTTGCAACTGATTTCTTTCAAGTACCGCGAACTGGAAGAAGTGATTGACTGGGATGGACGGACGGAGCGTGGTTCTGCAGGATTCAAGCTTGGCGGTGTTCCATTATGGGAGGGCGAGGCTGAGTTTCCTACCTGTTGCTGCGGAGCGGAGATGGTATTTGTTTGTCAGGTGCCTCCAGGATTCGGCTTTCCAAAGCTAAAGGGTGCTGCCGAACAAGCGGAATGCTTGATGCCGGGAAACTACTACCTGTTTATGGGCCTTTCTGTTTATCTTTTTGCATGCAAAGATCAGTGCACGCCGCGTTCACTGTATCCGGTGGCACAAGATATTATTGAAGATCAAATTCTTTCGGGTTGATTACTTGCGTTTATAGAACGGACGTTTTACTGCTTGAGCAGCAACCTTCGTCTCTCTGATACCAACTGATAATGTGGTGCCAACTTTAGCCAATGCCGGTGGCACGAAAGCGCAAGCAATTGGATATCCGACGAAGATACCTTGCGAGCCGCTGGTCACGGCACCAACTTGTGTTTCACCGTCAAAGATTGGATAACCCTGACGTGGTAATGCTTTGCTTTCGGACTTGAGGCAGACCAACGCCTTAGGAAGACCGTCTTTTGCTTGCTTTTGCATGGCTTCGCGTCCGAGAAACTCGCCCTTTTCCAGCTTTACGCTCCAGCCCAAACCGGCTTCAAGAGGGCTGGTGGTGTCGTCGAGTTCATGTCCGTATAGTGGTAGACCTGCCTCTAAACGAAGAGTATCGCGAGCTCCTAAGCCACAAGGTTCGACGCCGACACTCTGTCCTGCTTCAAGCAATGTATTCCAGATGCGACCGGTCTTATCGCTGTCAACGAAGATTTCGAAGCCATCTTCGCCGGTGTAGCCGGTCCGTCCGAAGCTGACCGCCACCCCATCGATCTTAGCTTCACCATAGGTGAATGAGGGCATGTCCTTAATCCAGGTCTGTCCGACTACACTGGCGAACAAAGCGACAGCCTCCGGTCCTTGCAATGCAAGCAAGCCGGTGCGGTCTGAAATGTCGCGCATCTGCACATCGGGAAACTTCGGTGAGTACTGCTTGAGCCAATTCCAGTCTTTCTCGATGTTCGATGCGTTGACTACAAGGAGAAAATCGTTTTCTCGTCTGTATACAATAAGATCGTCGACGGTGCCACCAGTGGGCATGACGAATTGCGTGTAGAGCGCCATGTTCGGTTTTGTCAATTTATTGATGTCGTTGGCGACCATATGTTGCACGAAGTCGTGCGCTTGCGATCCGGTAATGACGAATTCGCCCATGTGCGACACGTCAAACAAACCGGCCTTCGTTCTGACTGCCAGGTGCTCGGTGACGATCGATTTGTATTGCACCGGCATGTTCCAACCAGCGAAGTCGACCATACGGGCACCAAGTTTGCGATGCAAATCTGCGACCGGTGTTTCCTTAAGCTGAGCTGTCGTCATTTTGAACCTCTTATTTGTTATTTCTCTGCGGTGGCTTGAATCTCTTGCAGCTTTTGCCAGAGGTACTTAGCTATATTTGTAGAACGCAAGATGGCTTTTTCGGTGGCGCCAACCTGACCGTTCTTAATCAGTGAGTTGATACCATTAACGGCTTCGCTGAGCGAAACGATCTCCTTGCAGGTAGTTGCAAAATTTTCGTGCCACTGCGGCGTCAGTTTTGCCTGACGCTGCTGCGTTTCTTGGTCGATGTTATCCGCCTTTTCAAGCAACCTGCTGATAAGTTCAGACAGCTTTCGCTGATGGATTCCAAGCTCGGCCAGCTTTTGCTGCTTGTTGAACAACGATTTTACTTTGAAACGTCAGTACCGGCGCGGTCCGAGTCTTTGTCGATAGACCGTGCACACGATTCTAGCAAGCTCTGAGTTATCCGCTCGCGGGTTGCCGTAGAAGCGCCGATTACGGTTCTCTTATCGAAGTTGCCGGTGATCCGAATGTGGCCCATCGGGTTACGCAAGGTGTCTGAATCTTGTTGTTCTTGATCTGCGACATAGCGGTTCTTGATTTGAGCGAAGCGCTTTTCCAGTGCTTCGTCCTTCTTCCGGAAACCAAATAGATGAGCTATGCGACGAAACATAAAATTACCTCATTCTCCACTTGGCTGCCTCTCCAAGGTTTCAAACCGTTAGAACTGAATAGTTCATGCTTTCTGAAAATTGGTAGCCAATTTGATGCATAGATAGCATCATCTTTTTGAGAAACCTTTACAACACATTCGCCCTAAAACGTTGCTAACCTGTGTTAGTATCTCGGCATCTTAAAGGCGCAGGGTTCACCTCGCCCGAGAATGTTTAAAAAAGATCCTCGCCTTCGAGTGAAGCCGGGAGATGCCAAGAGGAGGTTTATGTTGTCAAACCTAAACTCGCTCCAGAGCACAATCAGCGACCTTAAAGAAATTGTGAATCGCAATCAAGGCGCAAATCACGAAACCACTGTGCTCGTGAAGCAAATGGAACAGCTTGTCGACGAGATCGAGCGCAAAGCGCGCAAGAAAAAACTGATTATCGACATTCCAGCACCACCGCTTATACAGGGCCTGCCTGCTCTTTAATCGGCAAACTAAATTATCTGCGAAGAGTCGAAACAATCGGCTCTTTTCGCTTTAGTAGTGGCAGCATCTCATGCTGCCATGTGGCTAGGGGCGGCTCGCGAGCCGCCCCTAGGACCTCTGCAAAGGGCGCACGCTCCTGCGGATCAGGACGTTACGGTTTGCTGCTTGCTCTTTTTGATTTGAAACTCGGTGCTCACTTCCTTGAGCTGCATGGCAAGATCCGCTGCGGCTTGTGGCTTTCCACAGTTGAGCATCGACTTGCTCATGGTGCGTCGAGCTTCGTCGTCGTGCAGAAGCCGTAGCACTTCCGTTTGTACGCGCTCGCCACTCAATTGCTCCTGCGGGATAACAACAGCAGCACCCTTGCTGGCGATGAATCTGGCGTTATGAGTTTGATGATCTGCTGCTGCAAACGGGTATGGCACGAAGATTGCCGGACATCCGGTGACGGAGAGCTCGGCAATTGTCATAGCGCCGGAGCGGCAAATTGCCACGTCGGTCACCGCATAGGCCAGAGAAAGATCGTCAAAGTAATCGCGCAAAAAGTATCTTGTACTGTTCTGGATAGCCGGAGATAGGCGCTCCTTGCACTCAACAAGATTCTTTTCGCCGACTTGATGGATTACTTGGATCGGCGGATCGGCCTCTAGCAAGGCTGGCAGTGCGTCAATCACCGCTTCATTCACGGCTCGTGCGCCTTGGGAGCCGCCTGTCACAAGCAGTGTACGCATTTCTGGATTTAAGCCAAGAACTGCACAGGCACTGTCCTTCCTGAGCAAGTTTACGAAGCTATTTCCGACCGGATTTCCATTTACTACGACTTTGCCTGCTTTTGATTTCAGCCGATCAACAGCGCCTTCCATTCCACACGAAATCAGTTTGGCGTTCGAGGCAAGAAGGCGATTTACAAGACCGGGATGTGCATCCGGTTCGTGAATCGCATAAGGGATACCGAGACTTTGAGATGCCATCAAAGGTGGTGCCGAGGCATAGCCACCAGTTCCAAGCACCACCGTCGGACGAAAGTGACGCAGATAGTTTCGACATTCCATAACGGCGCTAATTAGCTGGAATGGCCAACTAAGTAGCTTGGGCGAGAGTTTGCGTGGCATGCCGGACACATCCAGTCCGATGAATTTGATTCCCCGTTCGTTGGCCAGCTTTTCTTCAAGATGCCCGATTGCGCCGATGTACAGTATTTCCTCAACGTCTTGGTGTTCACGCAATTGCTCAGCGACGGCGAGCGCTGGGTAAATGTGCCCGCCTGTTCCGCCGCCTGTGAGGACAATTCTGTGAGTGACCATTACGTAACTGCTGCGCCTTCAATCTCATAGACATCGTCTGTTTCTACGTGTCCCTTATCTCGTGAAATGGAGAGCAAAATGCCAACCATGCCGAGGGTGATAACTAACGAGCTTCCGCCGTAACTGATGAATGGCAATGTGATACCAGTAACAGGTAGCAATCCGGTGGCTACTGCTATGTTCGTTACAGCCTGTAGGCAAATTGAACTGGTGATGCCGATTGCCAGGAATCGCCCGAACAGTGTGCGAGCGTCGAGTGCTGTTTTAAATCCGTAGTAGCCGAACAAGCCGAAGATACCGACTACGGCGACACAACCAACTAGTCCGAACTCTTCGGCAATTACGGCGAAAATAAAGTCTGCATGCTGAACAGGCAAGTAGTGCAATTTCTGGAGAGAACGACCAAAGCCCGCACCCCATAATCCCCCGGAGCCGATTGCCAGCTGCGCCTGGATGATGTTCCATCCTTCCTTTTGAGGGTTCAGGTAAGGGTTTAGCCAGCTTTGAATCCGCGCCATTTGGTACGGCGTCTTCTGGATGTGGTGCCAGACTAACGTGGCGCCCACAGCTAGAGCGCTGACGATCAAGCCTGTGTTCGTGCCGCTGACATAGAGCATGGCAAGCAAAGTGCCCATGATCATCATCGCTGTGCCAAGGTCCGGCTGCTTCACCACGATCCCTGCCATTATTAAAACAAGAATCACGCGCATCAAAACCTGGCGATGCCACCAAAAATACTTCGATAGCCCCGATGCCAGCAAGATGATTGCTGAGACCTTGACCATTTCCGAGGGCTGAAATTGAAGCGGTCCTACTGCCAGCCAGCGTGATGATCCGCCTGCAGCAATGGACAATGACGGAATCAATGTCAAAAGCAGAAGCCCGAAGGACAGCAGCGCGAAGGGCCAGGCGAGTCTGCGCAGCTTTCGGTAATCCTGGCGGCTGAGCGTGAACATGACAAACAGCCCGATAACGCAAGCGATGGCTTGTTTTCGGAGAAAAACAGTTGAATCCTGATAGCTTTCCAAAGCCTCCGGCGCTGAGGCGCTGTAAACCGCCATCAATCCGAAGCCAGCCAGTGTAAGGACTAGTGTGATTATGGCTTTGTTTGGCAGCCCGCGGAACTCCGGATCGCTGGGCGTCCCGGATCGTTCGGCAGATTCCTCCGACTTTTTAGCGGGATGGCGCCATTTTTTCCAATCTTGTGTGGACAAGATTTTTGAAGACACGCCCACGCTCCTCGTAGTCTTGGAACATATCGAAACTGGCACACGCTGGAGAAAGGATAACAGGTCCTTTCTGTAGCGACGCGCCCAAATCGACCGCCTCTTCTATGCTGCTAACCGAAGTTACGTTTCGGTAGCCATCCTCGTCGAACGCCCGGGCAAAGCGTTCTGTCGCTTCGCCCAGTAGTATGACGTGAGAAACATGCTTCTTAACCGCCTGCACAAGGTCGGTCAATGAAGTACCTTTGTCGCGACCGCCGGCTATCAGGACCGCTTTGCGATCGCCGAAAGCTTCCAGCGCCTTGATTGTCGACGTTGGATTAGTCGCTTTTGAATCGTTGTAAAAATCGACACCAGATACGGTGGCGACAAATTCCAGGCGATGTTCAAGTGCGGTAAAAGTCGTCACGGCTTCTACGATCTTTGCATGCGGCAACTGAAGCAGGGCAGCAACTGCAATTGATGCCAGTACGTTCTCCAGATTGTGGTTGCCGAGTATCTTCAAGTTCCTGCGGTGACAGACAATATTGGTGGCACCATGGATGCGATAGGTCAAGTAATCGTCGCGCATGAAAGCGCCTTGAATGCACCCTTCAAGGTTGCTTCCTACCGCGAAGGGAAACACTTCCGATGGTGGCTTGAAGTTTGCAACGATTGGATCATCTTGGCTCAAGACTGCATAGTTGGCGGCCGTTTGATTGCTGAACATCTTCTGTTTGGCTTGGATGTAAGAATCGAGCCCGCCATGCCATTCGATGTGATCCGGAGTGAGGTTGAGCCAAACGGCGATCTTTGGAGCGAAAGTTGGGCAATAGTGCAGTTGGTACGAACTTACTTCAGCTACCAAGAAATTCGGTCTGATCTCCAGCAAATCCAGGATCGGCACGCCAAAGTTGCCGCAGGGAGGCGCGGAGAATCCGGATTTCTCAAGAATGTGGCTTGTCAGCGCACAGGTGGTCGATTTGCCGTTCGTGCCGGTAATGCCGATTATGGGCACCGATCCGGCGGACTCTCGAAAGGCAAGCTCGATATCGGAGATAACTTCTTTGCCAAGCTGCTGGGCGTGCCTAATAACTTCTGCGGTGGGCGGTATTCCGGGACTGGCAATGATGAGAGCCGCCGATGCGATCGCTTGCTCTGAATGCCCGCCGGTTTCCACCGTCGCGCCCAGCGCCTTGAGTTTATCGACTTCTGTCTGCCTGTTTGCCCCATCCCGTTCCGAGACCGTAACCGAGGCGCCACGTTTGAGCAGATATTCAGCTGTAGAACTGCCGCTGCGCCCTAGTCCGAGCACTGTAACTTTCTTTCCTGACCAAGGTTGGGTCAAAATCCGCTCCGATTGAGGTATGAAATATGCCCTGACATTTTATCATCGAGTGAAAGCGCTCTTCTGGTCGGACCTTGTGCGCTGGTGTCGGTTTACAAGCAGAACGGGCTGTTCTTTAAACAGCCCGTTCTGACTTTATATTGCCTTTATGTAAGGCGGACTATTTGCCTTTGGCTTTCTGTTCTAGCTTGTAAGCCTTTTCTTGAAGACTGGTTATCTTCTTGGTGAGCTTTTCATTTTCCTTAGGTGGCAGAGTCGGAGTCAAAGCAATGTAGGCTTTTATCTGCACTGCTGCTTCCCGCAGGTCGGTTGGCTTGGTCGGTTTCATCTGCTCAAGCGCGCGAGCCAGTCCTATGCGTGAGTCGCCATTCTTTGGATCATCGAACACGGCCGCGTGGTACTTGTCGACGGCGCTGTTGATTTGCTTTCGCTTGGCCAGATCATCGGCCATTGTGAGGTCTTGGCGAGCCGTCTCGCGAGCTTTCGCGACCAGATCCATGCCGCGCTGTGCACGCTCTTCTCCGCCGGGGAAGGTTTGAGCCTTCTTGTATGCGGCTTGCGCGTCATCAAGATCCTTGATCATCAGAGCGAGATCGCCGACAGCAAAGGCTTGCTTCATGTCAGTTGCACTGCCAATGACAATGCCCATTTGTTCGTTTGCGCCTTTGAAATCATTTTGCGCAAGCAGGGCTTCTGCGTACGCAATTCGCTCACCATCAGTCCTTGGTGTTGCGATGGTTTTGAGATCGACGGTTTCTCCGGACATCAAACGCAACTTAGCGGCTGCCAATCTCAATTCCATGTCATTTGGATTGAGAGCGATCGCTTTATCGATTTGACGTTTGGCGGTCTCGTAATCATTCGATGACAAGAAGGCTCCACCAGCGTCTTTGGCTGACTTCAAATAATAGGCGCGAGTCAAACCCTTGCCGGCTGCTGCAGCATGGCTAGGGTTGTTGTTCAGCACCTGCTCGTAAGCCTTGATTGCATCGTCGAGTTTTTCCAGACGCAAGCTTTCATCACCAATTCTTGTGAGCAAGTCAGGATTGCCCGGCATCAACTCGAGACCCGAGCGCAATTCTGCAAGGGAGAATTCAAGGTCACCACGTGCTTCACGGATATCGGCGATATGCAGGTATGCATCCGGATTCTCAGCTTTGATGCGAATCGATTCTTGGAACTCTTTGATAGCTGCTACGGTGTTACCTTGAGTGTTGTAGCACTCGCCCAAAGTAAGGTGTACAGGGGCGCTGTTGCGATTTTGATAAAGAGCTGTGTTGAGCTCTTTCAAAGCAGCATCGACCTGCCCTTGTCCGAGGTACACGCGACCTAAGCCGTAGTGCCCGGTCGAGTTACCGGAATTGATCTCGACTGCTTGTTTGAAGGCAGCACCAGCCTCGCCGAGCGAGTTCTGCGCCAACTTGGTTAGTCCAAGGCCGGCATAAGCTTCTGACATTTTGTCGTCGGATTTAATTGCTTCCTTATACTCAGCTGCCGCTTCGTCCAGACGACCTTGCTCTTTTAGTGATTGAGCCAGATAGTAGTGTCCGTCCGGCGAGTACGGATCCGATTGCAGTGCGGTGCGGCACTCGGATTCGGCCATCTTCAGCATCGAATCACGCTGTTTTAGAATGGTCACATTGGACGACTGCAGGCGATTCATAGCCACCATAGCTTTGCCTACGTGAGCCATAGCGTTTGATGGATCTAGTTGCAAAGCTTTGTCGATTTGCTCTTCGGCAGCATCCAATTTGAATTGCTTACCGAGTGCCAGTCCGTATCCGGCAATGGCCGTGACGTTCTTTGTGTTTTTGTTCATGGCGTCGTGGAAGCGTTCTGCGGCACCGGCATAGTCGCGCTTGGCCATCAGCTCTTCTGCTTGCATCACTTCGCGTTCGATGCGACCTTTCAACTTGCTCTTCACGACTTGACGACCGTCGGCGCTGGCGATCAACGCTCCCTTGTCTGCTGCATCACTATTAGGCAGTGCGACACTAACTGTGCCTGCTAACAACGCGCTCAATACAAATGCTTTAGATGTGGACTTCATAAGCTCCTCTCTGATTACACTGTCGATTGGAAATGTCGGAAATCGGCTCGTGTAGCGGCTTTATGATGCAAACACTATGGTTCCATCAAGATATATCGTTGTATGTTATCGCTTATGAGGTAAAAAAGGCTACGAACGTGGGGAGTTCGTGATGCAATAGTTGGCTGTCAGCGCTAACTCAAGCGTGCGCCAAGTTTATACAGCGATAACATTTCGTACTGTTAATAGAAAAAAGCCAGCGTTTCCGCAAATCTATATCTATATAAATAGATATCCGTTCAAGGAGGTTCGTCGTGTCCGGCCATTCTAAATGGGCAACCATTAAACGCTCCAAAGCGGTCGTGGATGCCAAGAGAGGTGTCGTCTATGCAAAGACGTCACGCGAGATCATCGTCGCTACAAAGTTTGGCGGTGCAGATCCTTCATCCAATTTTCGCCTGAGGCAAGCAATAGATCGCGCCAAAGCCGAGGGTGTTCCGAACGACAACATAGCAAGAGCCATTGAGAAGGGCGCAGGAGCAGGGGCGGCCGACAACATAGAGGAGCTGACCTACGAAGGATACGGACCAGGTGGCGTCGCCATTATGGTGAAGTGCGCCACTGACAATAGAAATCGCACGGCAGGCGATGTGCGCAGCTACTTTTCTAAGTATGGCGGCAACATGGGTGAAACCGGCTGCGTGGGCTGGATGTTCACAGAGCGTGGGGAGCTTGAGATTCCTCGTGAGGCAGTTGCCAGCGAAGACGACTTGATAATGACTGCATTGGACGCAGGTGCTGATGACATTGACAGCAGCTCCGACGAACACATCACCGTAATTTGCTCTCCGCAGAAATTGGAAGCAGTTCAGAAAGCTTTGACCGTCGCTGGGGTAAAAGTAACTGGCTCAGACGTAGTCATGTCGCCACTTTCGACAGTGGAAATCGACGAAGCTGATAACGCTAAGAACCTTCTTCGTCTGTTGGACACGCTCGAAAGTCACGACGATGTTCAAAACGTCTATGCGAATTTTGAGATGGATCCTAAGTGGATTCAGCAATTCATGGGCTAAACGCCTGTGGGTACG
>JADYXS010000679.1 GCA_021772155.1 Candidatus Obscuribacter sp. | reverse complement strand
GGCGATATGGTCTGGAGCGTCGACGACGTCCAGGTGACATGGGATAAAATCCGAGCGTTCGCCAAACAAATTTTTTCAACACTGGTGCATGTGGTCAAAACCAGCGAACCGGAAGGGCTAGTATTCACCTCAAAATCCAAGAGCGCCGGAAACGCAAAATCCGGCTCCGGTGTGGTGGAACCTGCCTTGTATTCATTTGATGAACACAATCCGGCATTCGACGCGCTAAGTTACGAACCATCCAGCGGAGCCCAGCCAAAGGCAACTATGCGGTCGGCAGCACCGAATGCAGTATCAGCTAAAGTGATACCGGTCAAGAACCGCTGCCCAATTACGGAATTTATCGACACTCTGCCCAGCGCCTTTGCAGAAGAGCTGGAAAGGCAGTCGGCCGCAGGTCAAGCAGCATTTGCCAGCCAGGATATGGCGGCAGTTGAGCAGACAATCAAACGCACAAACAAGATCAAAGCGTTGCGTGATGAAGTTAAAGAACAGGCCGACGGCTGGAAAGCAAAGCTAAAAGAAGCGTTGGAATAACTAATCGTCCGGCATTCCGCTGTATTTATCAGCCGGACGCTTGTGCTGGTGAAGATAGGCGCCCTCGTAAGCATGGAACTCGTCCATCAAAGTTTCTCGAGGCTGACGGAGGCGCTTTTTCACGGGCAATTTCTTCTTAGCTGCAACAGGCAACGAAGCTTTTATGTGCGATTTTGGTTGAGTCTGAATTGTTGGCGCAACTACAGGCTGCTTGTCTTCAATGACGGGTTTGTCCGGCACCACTATTGCCGCTGGAGAACCGTGCAACTGTTTTGCAGCAGGCGGTGAAGGAGCCGATCTGCTTGCAAAGTAGTACACGCCGGCCAGAAAAAGCACAAAGACAAGCACTACGGCAAAAGCTAGTTTTGCGATAAAGGTCTTGTCTAAAGCACGCGCCTCCACCATTTGCAGACGATCCACCGGCAGGCGCGGAACTGATTCGCGCACAACACCTGTCCGCTCCGAATCCATGATTGTTCGCAGACTGCCGCTGGAATCGAGCGGCAGGCGCTTAGCGATGTTGGACAAGGAGTCTTTCAAATCCTGCATTGATTGGAAGCGATTGTTCGGTCGCTTCTCCAGAGTTTTGAAAATGATACCTTCGAGCGCCGGCGGCACATCCAACTCCGGACAAGACTGGCAGAACGGAGTCGGAAGCTCGTTTACATGCTTGGTGAGCACATCTGTAATCTTCTTGCCACCAAATACCGGGCGCCCGGCCAGGCATTCGTACATAACAATGCCGAATGAATAAATATCACTGCGGGCGTCCACAGGTTCATCGAGCACCTGTTCGGGACTCATATAGATCGGACTGCCGCAGATTTCGCCGGCCGCCGTAAGCTTTTGCGATATGCTTTGCTTGTCACCGTCCAATTTAACAATGCCAAAATCCACGATTTTTACAAAATCGAGGCGGTCAGCCACTTTGATTAGCATCACGTTATGTGGTTTCAAATCACGGTGAACAAATCCCTGGGCATGCGCGTACTGCATAACATCGCAAATTTGAATAAATATAGGCAGCGCGCGTTCGATGGACATCTTGCCTTCTTCTTCCAAAATCTCGGCTAACGATTTGCCTTGTAGATACTCCATCACCATGTATGGCTGACCAGTACTTGCTACGCCGATGTCGTGAATCGACACCAAATTCGGATGCATCAGTTGGCTTACGGCCTTCGCCTCGCGCTGAAACCTTTTTACATTAGCTTGGTCGTCACAGAGCTCATCACGTAGAATCTTGATGGCAATCGGGCGATTGATTCCTTGCTGGATAGCCTTATAAACAATGCTCATGCCCCCATCGCCAATCAAAGACTCAATGGAAAACTTTCCGCCGATCATTTTGCCAATGAATGGATCCCGTGAAGGCACAGGTGCACTGACAGCCTTAGCCGCAGGAGCCGTCGGCTTCAACACCGAGTCGGCCGTATCTTTGTTCGAAAGCAAACCCTGCTCTATCCGACGCTTCATCTCCTCCATGCTGGCGAAGCGATTCTGTGAATTCTTTTCCAACGCAGTCATCACAACCTGCTCGAACCATTGAGGAACATCTAAATCCGGGCGAACAGTGGAAAATGGCGCAGGCTTTTCATTCAACTGCTTCATCACAATGTCCGTAATGCGCTTGCCTGAAAATAACGGCTGCCCAATCAAGCACTCATACATCACAGTGCCAAGTGAGTAAATGTCGGATCGATGGTCTATCTCGTGCCCCATACACTGCTCGGGACTCATGTAAATGGGGCTGCCCCAAACTTCCCCATGTTTCGTCAACTTTTGAGAAAGGGCCTGTGATTCATCGGTAATTTTCACAATCCCGAAGTCTACAACCTTGACTGAATCGAGACCGACAGAAGTGCTTACCAGCATGATGTTGTCTGGCTTCAAATCACGGTGCACAATCCGGTGAGCATGCGCATGTTGCATCGCATCGCAGACCTGCAAAAATATTCCAGCCAGTCTTTGCCAGGGAATCTGTTTCTCTTCTGCGATAACCCGCGTTAACGACCTGCCTTCGACGAACTCCATGACAATAAATGGTTGTCCGGCTGCCGTTCGCCCGACAGAAAAGACTTTAAGCAAACCCGGATGACTCAAACGTGCAATGGCCTTGGCTTCACGTTGAAACCGTTTGACGTTGGCAGGGTCACAACAAAGCTGTGCGCGAAGCATCTTGATTGCCACAATCCGGTCGGTTTCATCTTGCTGCGCCTTGTAGACGATGCTCATAGCGCCTTGACCGACCCGCTCCAGGATCAGGCAATTGTCCAGACGCTCGTCGATATATGGTTCTTTGACGGCCGTAACACGGTATTGCCAGGCAACGAGCCCGCCGCCATCGGGACGGCGGCTTTCGTTCTGCGACAGGCTACGCCGGAGATTGCCCAGATATTGTTGAGTGGCTGTAGTCATGGAAGCCATAGGAGGACCGACTCTAACATTCTGCCCTCCTCAGTGCACGAATAACTTGAATGCCGCCAGCGCCAACAATAGACTTAGCACGATGATTATCGGCATTTTGAGATTCCCCGGCTCTTTAGCCGGTGGCGAAACGGCAATGGCGACCGCGTTTTGTTCTTTAGGCAAGATCAGCACTGGTTTGACTAAGTTGTTCTGGGTGGTGCCAATGGAACGTTTGGCAAATGCTTCCAACTCAGAGCGCAGCTGCTCCATCTTCTGATAGCGATCGTCTGGGTTCTTTGCCAGGCACTTCAAAATGATGTACTCCAGCGGCGGAGGCACAACCAAATCGGGATCGACTTCGGAAAATTTTGGCGCGGGATCTTTTATCTGCCGGCGAAGCGTTTCAATCGTCGTTTTCTCTCTGAACGGCGGACGCGCAGCCAGAGCCTCGAACATAGCAACGCCCATCGAGTATATGTCCGTTCGCTGATCCAGGGCTTTACCGGTGCACTGTTCAGGGCTCATGTATTGCGGACTGCCAAAGACCTCGCCGGTCTTCGTGAGCCTCTGCCCTGCTCCTGTCAAAGAGCGAAGCTTAGCCAGCCCAAAATCAACGATTTTCACAAACTCAGGGTCGTCGTCTGTTGGCACAATCATGATGTTTGAAGGTTTCACATCGCGGTGCACAATGTCCTTCTTATGCGCGTGCGCCAGAGCGCTACAAGCTTGAACAAATATCGGCAGGGCGCGTCTCCAGGGCATCGGGCCGGATTCCTTCACTGCTTCAAACAATGAGCCGCCTTGCAGATGCTCCATGACGATGTACGGTTCACCGTATTTGGTGACGCCCACGTCATAAACGGTTATCACGTTCGGGTGAGTCAAGGAGCTTACCGCACGAGCTTCTTGCTCAAAACGCAGCTTGCTTTCTTCATCGGTCACAAGGTGGGATTTGAGCATTTTGATAGCAACTGTCCGGCGCAATTGCAAATGCAATGCTCGGTACACCACACTTGTGCCACCAGAGCCGATCAGCTCTTCGATTTCGTATCGTTCGGCGATAGTTTTTCCAGTGTAGGGATCAGCTGCAATTGCCACCAGAACGGTGCCATCTTTAGGACAATGTCTTTGCTCAGGTAAGAATTGCTCCTGGCATACAAGGCAGACTCTTCGCGCCGTAGGAACTGCGTCATCCGTTGCTGGCATTTAATGTACCGGTCCAGGCAGCTGGTTATTGTCCAATTTTGCCAGACCCCTATTTATCCTTTTCTTCCGAGGTAAAAGTCGCTTGAGCAGCGGCAAGTCTGGCAAGCGGCACGCGGTACGGCGAGCAACTGACATACGACAGCCCGAGTTGATGAGCAAAAGCGATAGATGAAGGCTCGCCGCCATGTTCTCCACAAATCCCCAGTTTCAAGTCGGGTCTGGTCTTAAGTCCGTACTCTACTGCTATCTTCATAAGTTTACCAACCCCGGCTTGATCGAGCACTTCAAATGGGTTGTTTTGCAGGATCTTGTGGGACTCTCCTGCCCATTCGACCCCTTCCAGGTACCGCTGAAGGAACTTTCCTTCGGCATCATCACGGCTATACCCAAATGTCATCTGAGTTAGATCATTAGTGCCGAAACTGAAAAATTCCGCGTATTCTGCGATTTCATCGGCGGTAACGCAGGCACGCGGTATCTCTATCATCGTGCCGAACTTATAATCAACGGTCGTGTTGGCAGCCTGCATCACATCTTTCGCCACTTGTTCAAGCATCAAACGAGTCAGACGAAGCTCATTTACATGGCCAACCAGTGGGATCATGATCTCAGGCAAGACTTCAATGCCTTCTTTCTTGACGGCAATTGCCGCTTCAAAAATGGCCTGCACCTGCATGCGATTAATTTCCGGGAAAACCAGTCCCAGCCTGCAGCCGCGCATACCCATCATCGGGTTTGCCTCGCGAAGCTCTTCGACTTTATGCAGCAATGATTCTTTTTCACGCAACTCGCTGCCCTTGGCACCTTTGGCGCGAAGCAAAGCCACTTCCACGATTAACTCGTCGTGCTTTGGCAAAAACTCGTGCAGTGGTGGGTCCAGCAGGCGGATCGTCACCGGCAGGCCCTTCATCTCTTTGAAGATGCCGATAAAATCTTCTCGTTGCATTGGCAAGAGCCTTTGCAAAGCTTTCTGCCGCTCTTCTGCTGTGTGAGCAAGAATCATTTCCTGTACCGCCGGCAGCCGCTGCTGGCTCATGAACATGTGTTCCGTGCGACACAGACCGATACCTTCGGCACCGAATTCCCGGGCACGTTTAGCATCTTCCGGGGTGTCTGCATTTGTGCGAATGCGCAATTTGCGGGTTTTATCCGCCCAGCTCAACAACGTTTGAAACTCTGCGCTCAGCTTTGGTTCTATTTTAAGAATGCTGCCCTCGAAGATCTCACCGGTTGAACCGTCAATGGAAATGACGTCGCCCTTTTTGAAATTCTTACCAGCAACAGCAACAGTTTCCTTCTCCAGATTGACTTTGAATGCCTCACAACCGGCTACGCAAGGTTTACCCATCCCGCGTGCCACCACTGCCGCATGGCTGGTCATGCCACCACGGCTGGTGACAACGCCTTGAGCAGTTACAATCCCATGAATATCATCAGGACAGGTCTCAACCCGAACAAGAATCACTTTGCGCCCTTGCTCGGCCAGTTTTTCCGACTCGTCCGGAGTAAAGACCAGCTCACCGATTGCCGCACCAGGTGAAGCATTCAGCCCGGTGGCAAGAAGTCGACCGGCAGATTTTGCTTTCTTCTTATCTTCGGGATCGAAACTTGGCAAAAGCAATTGATTCAGCTGAACAGGCTCTACCCGGGACAGCGCCTCATTTTCAGAGATGATCTTATCGCATGCCATATCGACTGCCACCTTGACGGCAGCGGCAGCAGTTCTTTTGCCATTGCGCGTTTGCAGCAAAAATAACTTGCCTTGTTCTATGGTGAACTCGATGTCTTGCATGTCTTTGTAATGCTGTTCCAGACGCAAAGCAGTCGCTTCCAGCTCTTTGTACACTTCCGGCATGTCTTTTGCCATTTCCGAAATTTTGTTCGGCGTACGCGTGCCGGCAACTACGTCTTCACCTTGAGCATTAACCAAATACTCGCCGTAAAGCAGTTTCTCACCGGTACTTGGGTTGCGAGTAAAGCAAACTCCAGTTGCCGAAGTGTTGTCGAAATTACCAAAAACCATTGCCTGAATATTCACCGCAGTGCCCAGGTTATGATCGATTTTGTTCAAGTTACGGTAATAGACCGCCCGCGAATTGTTCCAGGACCTAAACACTGCCTCAACAGCCCCGGACAGCTGCAATTCAGTGTCTTGAGGGAAGTCGATCTTGCGCTCCGATTTCACCAGAGCTTTATATTCGCCGACAAGCTCCTTTAAATTCTCCACGGTCAGATCTGTGTCGAATTTGAAGCGCAGCTTCTCTTTCTTTGCTTCAAGCAGATCTTCAAACTTATCTTTGTTCAGTTCGAGAACCACATTGCTATACATCTGAACGAAGCGCCGGTAGCTGTCCCAGGCAAAACGCGGATTGTTAGTCAGTTTGGACAAACCTTCCACTGTCTTGTCATTCAAACCAAGATTGAGAATGGTATCCATCATTCCGGGCATGGAGAATTTCGCGCCGGAGCGAATCGAGAGTAGAAGAGGCTTTTCAACGTCACCGAGTCGGCGATCGAGCTTCGTTTCGATCACCGTCAAATTTTCTTTGATTTCCTCAAAGAGACCTTCGGGCATCTTCCCTTTATTTTCGTAGTACTCGCGGCACAGGCAAGTCAAAAGCGTCATCCCAGGAGGTACGTTGACTCCGGCAGCGGTCATTTCCGCCAAACCGGCACCTTTTCCACCGAGCAACTCGCGCATGGCGCTTCGATCAGCACCAAAGGACTTGTAGCCGTCTTCGAACAAGAACACGCGCTTCTCACCTACAGCTTGCTGCTTGGGGCTAGCTCCCTGTGTGGATAACATGGTCTTTCTCCTTGTTGATGGATGGCGCTTTACGCCATCTAGCTTTGTTGGGCTCCGCGCATATAGAGGAAGATTTCGCTAGAAGTCTCCTCTATGGCTCGAGCTGAAACGTCAATGCTGTGGCATTTCAACTCTCTAAAAATGCGTTTGGCGTACTGCACTTCGGCCTTGATCTCATCAAGATCGGCATACTCGCTATTGGCAGGCATACCTATCACCTGGGCACGAGTACTTCTGAGGTTATGCAGAAGATGCGGATCGATAGTCAAACCGATGATCTTGCGCGAAGGGATGGTAAACAATGCCAGCGGCGGATCAACACCCGGTACGATAGGCACATTGGCCGCTTTCAGTCCATAGTGCTGAGCCAGGTACATGCAGTTGGGCGTCTTGCTGGTCCGGCTCAGCCCAACAAGAATCACGTCGGCCTGACTGATGCCTTCCGGATTTTTACCATCGTCATAGCGAACAGCGAAATTGACCGCTTCCATCCGGCGGAAATAACTTTCATCAAGTAAGTGCAGGCGTCCGGGCTGAGCCAAAGGCTGAGCTTCCGTCAAAGAGGCCACCCGGGCAATTAACGGCCCGAGCAAATCAAGGGTCGGAACGTTGTAGCGTTTCGCCTCCTCCTCAAGCATCTCCCGGTACTCCGGCAACACTAGCGTATAAGCAATGAGAGACCGCCCACTGGCGATTTCTCGGACAAGCCCAGCAATTTGCTGACAACTACGCGCCTGAGGCAAGCGATAAATGCTGGCGTGACCGGGCGGAAATTGGACGAGCGCGGCCTGCGCTACAGAAGCGGCAGTTTCACCGCTAGAGTCCGAAAGGGTGAAAATGATCAGCTCGCGCTCACCGACCGGTAATTTGTTATCCACTGACAAACTTGGCTTTTCCATATTCATCTCTTGCCTGCCGCACGAACGGCTCCGCTCACTATGTTTAGCACGAATTGTATCTGAAAATGACAAGGCGGGCGGATAAGATAATGCTAGTCTCCGTGCCAGTTATCGGCAAACTGTGTGATACCACATTTGGTGAGGCTTTCGGCAGTTGCCGCCACAGTCCAGGCATAGGCCCAACTTTGTGGGGACTTTCTCTTCACGGACCGTCCCTTTTGTTCCTATTGAGTTCCTTGCTCGTTGACAAAAGGACCAATGTTCGGGGAAGGCTCAATGTCACTTCCTTATAAATAGATAGGGCGACGCATGTGCGCCGCCCTAAAAGTAGTCTTGATTGGTCGAACTATTTGCTGACAGTGGCTGACTTGGCTGTTTCTGCCGAACCTACGACCACGGCAACGCCATTTATCTTGTCTTGCAGAACAGTGACAGCTTTCTTCAGCTGCATGTCCTTGAGATCATCGGGCGAGCGCTTGACAGAAGGTCCTTCGGGATCTGCCCACCACGGGCCGCGACCTTCTTTATAATCCTTCTCGTTGAGCGCAACAACCACATCCGGTACGATGCCCTTCTTGTTGATATCCGTGTCGTTCGGCGTTAGATATCGCGCGATAGTGACATTGACACCGGTTTCGTCTTCAAGCCTGGTTATGCCTTGAACCAGCCCTTTACCAAATGATGTCTCGCCAACCAAAAGCGCCCGGTTGTTATCGTGCACGGCGCCACTAGCGATTTCCGATGCACTTGCGCTTCCGCGGTTGATCAAAACGACCAGTGGTTGCTTGGTTACAGGACGTCCGTCGGAAACGGCAGGAGTCTTATAACCATCCTTGTCCACGGTGGAAACTATGTCATGGCGTCCGTCCAGGAACATGTTCGAGATTTCGATGGCATTGGTGAGCAATCCTCCGGGATTGTCTCTCAAGTCCAAGACTATTCCTTTTGCCCCGGCCAGATCGGACAGAGCTTTGAGCATTTCCTTGTTCGCATCCTGGGAGATGAAACTGGTCAACCTTATATAGCCAATGTCCGGCGTAATCATCTTGGAGGTTGCAACCGCCGCGATGTGAATTTCATCACGCTTCATATTCACTTTAATTGGCTTAAGCGCTCTGATCAAAGTGAGTGAAACGTCCGTGCCCTTTGGTCCCTTGATTTGCTTAGCGGCATCTTCAACGGAAAGTCCTTTAGTTGGCTTACCGTTGATCTCGGCAATCTCATCGCCTGGCATCAAACCGGCTCTGGAGGCGGGGGTATTGTCTATCGGCGCTATGACAACCACTTTGTGTGTTTTGTCCATGCCAATTTGAATGCCGACGCCATAGAGCCTGGCTTCTATTTGCCCACGCTCGTCGTCGAAAGCATCATGGTCAAGAAAGCGAGTATAGCGGTCGCCGAGGCTAGCAAGCATGGTTTCGATCGCCTTGTGGGAATCATCGAGGGTCTTCAGCTTGCCATCATAGTGATGCTGCCAGCGATCCCAATTTTGCCCACCAAATTTTTGCTCGTAATATTCTTCGCGTATCAGAGCCCAGACCCGTTTATAGAGGCGTTCGGGCTCAACGATCCGGGCTGAGTGCTTCACTGGCAACTGGGCCACGTACTTGGTGCGGACGTCTTTAGTACTTGCCATAGCATCGCCCGGTATTCGACCGGTGCCACCAAGGCTACACGACAGCGCCAACGGCAAGGCAACTAGAACCTTCCAAAGACTCATTTTGGGCATCTAAGGCTTCCTTTGTAGTAAATGCTGAGCCGCAGGAGGTGCAGGCTCTGTAGCCATCATAGCAATAACCGAATTGGGCGGCTTGCCACCCTCTATTTTGTATCTACCCCGTTATTCAAATAATTAGACGTTCCAAAGTCTTAATAGCTGAGCTAGTTGGCGTTTTCAGGGTGCTACTATGCTAGCCGCTGACGCAGTGTGCGCAAAGAGGATTTTCCCTGATGTGCTCGGGTGAATGCAGCGGTCGATTGGATTCCATTTATGAGGGCAGGCGTGTGACCAAAGCATTGGCAGACATCGGTATTTTTGGCGGTTCCGGCTTCTACAGCCTGCTGAAAGATGCCAAAGAGATATATCTGCCCGACAACCCCTATGGTATTCCGAGCGACACTCTGTTCATCGGAGAACTCGAGGGCAAGAGGGTGGCCTTTCTTCCGCGCCACGGTCGCAAGCACACGATTCCGCCAGGTTTAATAAACTACCGCGCCAATCTCTGGGCGATGCAACAGGTGGGCGTCACGCGGATTATCTCCCCCTGCGCCGCAGGCAGTTTGCAAAAGAATGTCGTGCCTGGAGATTTCGTCGTTTGCGATCAGTATGTTGACCGCACCACAGGACGCAAAGATACTTTCTACGATGGTCCAATTGCCACTCACGTCTCAGCCGCTGACCCTTATTGCCCGGAAATGCGCCAGCTGGCTGTGGCGGCTGGAACCTCATGCGGGATAAAAACTCACCCTACCGGCACGGTGGTCGTCATTCAAGGCCCAAGATTCTCAACCAAGGCCGAATCGCGCTGGTTCGGTGCCCAGGGCTGGGAAGTGATCAATATGACGCAGTATCCGGAAGCTCACCTAGCCCGCGAGCTTGAGATGTGTGTCGTCAACGTCTCATTGATCACCGATTTCGACTCCGGGCTCCACGGTGATGTCGAGCCAGTCTCGCACGCCGATGTTGTTAAGGTGTTTAACGACAACGTCGGAAAGCTCCAAAACATGCTTGCGGCACTGCTCAAGACAATTCCGAACAAGCGGGAAAAGTGCTCATGCGCAGACACACTGTCCAGCTCGCGCATCTTAATGGATTAGCTAGGGCAGAACAAAAACTCGCGCACTTGCGTAAAACCGGCTAGCCAGAATGCGCCGGGGCGCCTATGATTCCATCATATGGCGCCTCGTCTTACAATTCATCATGCCGTTGCCGTGCTTGCCGTTGTGCTGGCACTGGCCGTTTTTCAAATGATGAATCGTATGGGAGTCCCGGGCAAGATTGCTTGGGGTTCTGCTATTCTGTCGATCCTGGTAGTTGCAATTTTTTGGTCCGCAACAAATCTTGGGGCTGACGATGAGGATGATGAATAAAAAACTGGTCAGTGCAACCTTCGCTTGCGCTCTTTTGTTTTCCACTGGGATGCCATCGCTGGCAGTCAGTCTGCCTAAACCGCTGATTCCGATAACTCAAGACTTCATCTTGAAAAACGGGCTGCGCGTAATTTTATCGGAGGACCATTCCGCACCGGTCGTATCGGTGGCATTGGTTTATGACGTCGGCGCGCGCAGCGAAGAAAAGGGTCGCTCCGGCTTCGCGCACCTGTTCGAACATATGATGTTCCAGGGTTCAGAAAATATCGCTAAGTCAGAACACTTCAAATTGGTGTCCAACGCTGGTGGCTCAACCAATGCCTCGACCCACCACGATTTCACAAACTACTACGAGCGTGTCCCCAGCAATGAAGTGAAGTTGGCTTTGTGGATGGAAGCCGACCGCATGCGTTCGCTAAAAATCACAGAGGAAAATTTCCAGAATCAGTTGGAGACCGTTAAGGAAGAGAAGCGCCTGCGGGTTGATAACCAACCTTATGGCTTAGCGGCAATTCGCGTTGACGAAGTGACATTCGACAACTGGACCAATGCGCACGCGGTCATCGGCTCTTTTGAAGATCTGGAAGCATCCAGCATTGAAGATGTGCGTAAATTTTTCAAGACATACTACGCACCAAATAATGCGGTTCTGGCCATTGTCGGCGACATAGATCCAGCAGAAGTGCATAAGTCCGTTGAGGAATATTTTTCCAACATTCCGCGGCAGCCGGATCCGCCCAAGCCGAATGTGGATGAGCCTCCGATCACCAAAGCGCGTTATGAATTGATCAAAGACAAGCTTGCAGAAATGCCGGCTTATTGGATGCAGTGGAAGATACCGTCATCTCGAGATCCGGAATACTTCCCATTTTCAGTATTGGAGAATATCCTTTCATCCGGTGAATCATCGAGGCTTTATCAGCGGATGGTCAAAGGCGACCAGACGGCTCTGCGTGCCGACGCTGGAATTGACTCTCGTCGCGGACCAGGCGCATTCGGCGCTTTCGTGATGTTCAAGCCGAATACTACTGCAGAAAAATCCCGCGCCGTTCTTTGGGATGAAATCGAAAAACTCAAAACCACTCCGGTTACCCAAGCGGAGTTGGATAAAGCAAAGAATCAAATCTTGCGCGGGTTCTTCTCTAGCAACAGCTCAAGTAGTCTGCAAAAAACTCTTTCCCGTGCCAACATGCTTGCTGAGTACGCAGCTTTCTATGGCGACACAAAGCTGATCGACCAAGACATTGAAGCTGTGATGAAAGTGACGCCGGCAGACATACAAGCCGTTGCTAAAAAGTACCTGACGCGCGATTCGGTCGTCGTTGTGGACGTAGTCCCGGACAAGAAGACCGCGCAGGCTGATTCAACACCAACAACAACTAAACAGTAGACTTTAAAAGAGGTCAGTCGATCACGATGTTTAAGAAAGCTATTGCTTCGAGTTTGGTTTCGTTATTTTGCCTGAGCGTGCCATTGTCTCAAGCACAAACTCCCAGCGTCCCTAATACACCGAGCGAAGCATCGAAACAGCCTGCGCCTCTGCCACCACGCCCGCTCAAGTTGCCGAAACCCCTGAGCTACAAACTGCCGAATGGCTTGACGGTAGTTATGCTCGAGGATCACAAAGTGCCTTTCGTCACATTTCAACTTGGTATCAGAGTTGGCGACGTTGACGATCCGAAAAACTTGGAAGGTTTGGCGGCCATTACTGCCGACATGCTGACTGAGGGAACAAAAACTCGGAGCAGCAAACAGATTGCCGAGCAGGTCGACAGCATTGGTGCTGCGATGAAAGGGGCGTCCGATGCCGATTTCACAATCGTCTCGGGCAGCGGACTGTCCGAGCATAAGGATCAGTTCTTCGACATTCTCTCGGATATCGTTCAAAACCCTTCATTTCCGCCAGACGAGTTAAAACTCAAGAAAACCAACATCACTCAATCCTTGAGCGTAAAGAGAACTGACCCAGATTTTCTCGGATCAGAACGATTCAACAAAGTGGTGTTCGGCTCCCACCCGTACTCAATCGTCGCACCGACGCCAGAAAGCGTTGACAAGATTACAAAAGATCAGTTGGTTCAATTCCATGCCACCAAGTTTCTGCCCAATGTATCTACCCTCGTAGTCGTTGGTGACTTCGATACTGAAAAAATGAAGCAGTTGGTTACCACTAAATTCGGTGACTGGAAAGCCGGCAAGGTGTCAGTAACAACACAACCGGCTCCGCCTGAAGTCAAAGGTTCGCGCATTTATTTGATTGATAGGCCAGGTTCGGTTCAGTCCAGCGTTAAGATCGGAAACGTCGGCATCAGCAAAAACGACAAGGATTATTTTCCGACCATGGTGGCAAACCAAATCCTTGGTGGTTCAGCGAACTCGCGTTTGTTCTTAAACATCCGCGAAGCGAAGGGTTACACTTATGGTGCCTATAGCGGTTTTTCAGCCCGCAAAGACCCTGGTGAATTCACAGCCGGTGCGGCTGTACGCACCCCTGTTACTGCCCCATCCATACTGGAATTTCTCTACGAGCTCAATCGCATCCGAACCATTCCGGTCACCAAAGCGGAACTGGATTCGGCCAAGAAGTACATCGTCGGAAACTTCCAACTGGGGTTTGAATCCCAGGGATCAGTGGCAGCCAGGCTGATGGACCAAAAACTCTACAACCTTCCGGATGATTATCTGGCAAATTACACAGACAAAGTACTTGCAATATCTCCGGAAGACGTGCGTCGCGTGGCGCATCGACACATCGACTACAACAACCTGGTCATCACGGTTGTCGGTGATGCTAAGACCATTGAACCGGAACTTCGCTACTTATTTCCTGTTGACGTCTATGACACAAGCGGCAAGTTAGTGCGCATTGAAGGCAAGAAAACCGCAGCCCGATAATGGTGCCTTCCAGTTCCAGCAGCGTTGCAAATGGAGTGCGCGGGTTTGGATGATGTTGCCAGAACCATTACTCTTAAAGGCTTCGATCCCGCCGGAGAGCCTGAAATTCGTTTGCTGCATGACGGAACACTGTATGTTGTATTCAACTTCATGCCGCCTTCATTTTGTGACAAGAACAATTTGGGCGGTTTTGACAATTTTGACCGCCAACTGGAAGAGGCTGTCGGGGTGCCGGTCGTCTGGGAAGATCGCGAATTACTCTGCATAGCAAAATCAGAGCCGGACACGATTGCCAGACTTCAGCGGTTCATCCAAGACTACAGAAAGACGCATACCAAACCAGAGCCTTCTTGGGGAAAGGCATTGGTTAGACAGCGCATTTTTGACAGTCTGGTCTCGGTGGTTTCAACTAGCGGGTTTCGCCTAAAGAAGAGCGAATCAGCATTCGTCAGGAAGATTCCAGAAGGGAAGCAGACGATTTCTATTTCGCTAATTGATTACAGTCCCAAATTCCTTTTGGCAACACCTGTGTGCATTCGTTTAGACACGGTCGAGTCCATTTTCAATATGTTTTCCGGCTCCCCACCCAAATATCACGCGATTACGGTTACTTCCATCACACAGCTGGAATATTTCACTTCCGGACGACGGAAGGAATACGCTATAGCAAACGAAGCAGAGCTATCGAATGTCCAAGCAAAGCTTTCTACAGTAGTGACGGAAAAGATAATTCCACTGCTGAATGAAGTGCAAGATTGCTTAGCACTCGATAAATTGCTGAACGCAGAGTCAAATTTGGAGCCAAATGTTCGGAGAATTCCATTTGACAGCAGTCACCATCCGGCTGGAGCAATGTCTGCCGTGATCGTTGCCCATCTTGCGAAGAACCCTGACTTTGAGCAGATCGTCAGCGGCTTCCAACAGGAGATGAGCTTGTTTGACAGCTCCGATGACAGGTTCAATCGGCTTGTGCAATATCTTCGTGACCTCAAGGCGTAAGGCGAAGACGTGCGTCAATTAATTCTAAATCTGGCACCATAGGCGGTGCTGGCGGAAACAGTCGGTTAGCTGCCAATCGATGAGCTCAGCGAAGTTTTTTGGCGAATGACTCAAAAGCGCTTTGAGTTGTGCCGGGCGGATTTTCTTTGACGAAATTGACATTGTAGTTTCTTGGTACAAACTTGAGAGCAGTTGGATTTTCTGGAATAAGCTCCAGGGCCGATTTGCTGACAAGATCACCTTCAATATATGGCGCAAGTTTTGGATGACCTAACATACTGATTACCGGTCCACTTTTTATGTCGTAGATACGCAGGTGACCAACATCATGCGAGTCTTCGTCCCCGGCGGTCATCATGCCGCCGTGAGTAAATTGCAGAACAATGCCGTGTTTACTTAGTTGCGCGGCGAGATTTTCCATGATCGGTTCGAGATCCTTGTTCCTATCGCGGAACTCGACCAAAAGCGATTTTAGTTTTTCTGGATTATTTTCCCGCAACGCTTGCACAAATGACTTGAGGACGGTTTCTTGCGCATCGGAAAGCTTTGGCAAAATAGGAATGTCCGACTGCTCGACATTCTTTCCGCGAAGACGATCCGGTATTGCGGCAATTGGCGCTTCGACTTTGTTGTCTTTGACCTTGGCTATCAATGCATCCACTCTTGGGTGCGTGACGCCAATGATTATGCTGCCATCAGGCTCTATGCGCATATTTATATCGGCGCCTTCACCCTTTTTCTCAAGGCGCTGAACTGAGGCGATCAGTTTGAGGAACTCTTTCGGTTCCATTTGATAGGCAGCAGATCCCAATCGAGCAGTGACCTCATCTACATTACCAGCGTCCATGCCATCAGAGATCTGTTGGCCTGCTGTGTCGATCTGTTCAGGTGTCAGCATATAATTCTCCATTCAGAAACTGCGGGATTCCGCCTTTGTTGATCTCTGCATCGCGATGTTCCAGCGCAATGTCCTCAACTTTCTCAGCTTAAGTTTCGCCGCACACAACGCAATTTCCAACGCCGTCAATTGGATCGACGAAAGGGTTCCTCGGCATTGCACGAGCGCCTGCTTAGTTCCTCTCAGAAATATGGGGATGCTGATGAGTTATACAACAGCATTCGTGAATGTATGGTGAGTTTCGAACGATCCAAGCAGCGCAATCTGCGCCTCTTGTCGCTCGCTTAGCTAATTCGCAGCTCCGCAAGAGTAGGCAATTCCGCCACAACTATATCGTTGTGGGACGGTGCCACATCTATAGGTTCAGCGTAGTCGTCCTGGCATATCATTTTCAATTCTGAAGTCGAAGTTTCCGCTTCAAATTGATCAGGACCTTGGCTTGAAGCGTAATCGTCTTGGCACAGTAGCCTGATCTCCTCGACCAAACTTTCTGCATTGTGCACAATATCTTCCCCGGGCAATGATCCCTGCATGCGACCGCGCGGCGCTCGCGGTTTGCGAGCGCGTCGAACTCGCTTCTTATCTTCTTTCTCTTTACCTTCAGGCAATTCTTGCGCGCTTTGATCCTGATTAAGCTGTTTGGGAACAGGGATTCCTTGCCCTTGGTATAGGTCCAAGTCTTCCAACATCATCGGATTGATCTGGTGCTGCCACTGTTCATCCGCTGCATTGATGTACTTAGCCGGCGCCTTGCCTTCCTTGCTCAATTCGCTGCGATACTTATGAGCTTGATCGGTCGACCCTCGCCAAAGTTGTGGCTCTGGGCGGCCCATGGTCTTCTCGACCTCTAAGTTGGCACGAATTTTTTCGAATTCTTCAGTTTCAGTGAACCAGCGAACTTTGCCTTTAATCCAGTCCAATCTGGCGTTCCGGGCAAAAGCCTTCACTTTATGGAAGAGCGCCTCGCACTCTTCCCGCGAACGAGTCAGGCGAGAGGCACGCATTTTTTTCAACCGCTTCATCATCGGATCAAAGCGTGATCGGTCGTGCATGATTACATGTGCGGTTACGGAATCCAAGTGAACATCCAGTTTCGCCAACAGCTGAATAGATAGGCCCGATGATCATACTAGATCACTTTGCAGGCGAACCTTAATGCTTGATAACCGTCAGCCAAAACTCCTGCTGTCTGCCGTTCTTACTCATTGTGACGAGACGAATTTATTACCTATCGTTCATCTTACCGAACGTCAGTTCAGGCTCTTGCACCAGTAGGAACGCGTGCGTTCCCAAAGCTTCGGCAATTTTGCGAAGCGTTATCAGCGAGACGCTGCGCGAACCGCGTTCGACATCACTGACGTACGTGCGGTGCAAGCTCGCACGACGCGCCAATTCCTCCTGCGAAATGCCCAGAGCAGTTCGCTGTTTTTGCACAGCCAAACCGACCGCTCGGAGAAGCGGATCGTAAGCCGGTTGTTTAATTGTCATCCTTCCGCCGCCGAAGTTACGCCACAGACAGATTCCATTGCAATGCAAAGCAATGGGAATTCTATCCACAACACAACGCGTATTTAGTTCCACCCCATGCCTGTCACGGAAACACTGACCGGTGTCTTCCCAAGCTCAAATGCGCCATTAAGCCCATTTAACACCATCGAGCTTTGGTTGCCAAGATGAAGGATCTTAAGGATTTTTCATTAAACGGGCAGGACGCTGCGCTTCTTCTTTAGCGGAGTGACTCGTTTATTCGAATAGGCGTTGAAACGGTTGATCAATTCTTCACGCATCCGGCTGCCTGGAATTACTCCATCGATAACCAGCTCCGATGCCAGGCGATAGATATCAACGTCTTCTCGATACTCTGCGCGTTTCTTCTCCACGAACGCCGGACGTTCCGCTTCGGGCAGCTCCATGATCTTGTTGTAAAACACAGCATTGACTGCCGCCTCTGGGCCCATCACAGCAATCATGGCGGTGGGTAGCGCAAGACAAGCATCGGGCTCGAACGCCGGTCCACACATGGCATAGAGGCCCGCTCCGTATGCTTTCCGAATAACTACCGATATTTTCGGAACGTCGGCCGAGGACATGGCTGACACCATTTTCGCGCCAGCGCGAATGATTCCTGCGCGCTCAACCTTAGTTCCGATCATGAAACCCGGAACGTCCACAAGGAACAGCAATGGAATATTGAAGGCATCGCACAACCAAATGAATCGAGAGGATTTGTCCGCTGAGTCAACGAAGAGTACTCCGCCTTTCACTTTGGGTTGGTTAGCCAGAATACCTACAGCTCGTCCGCCGATGCGAGCGAAGCCAGTAATCATTTCCGCAGCAAACAGCTTCTTTATTTCAAAGAAACTATCTTTGTCGACCAGGCGATCAACTATTTGGAACATGTCGAAGGGCACATTCTCCTGTTTCGGAATGACCTCTTCGATAGATTTTTCAAAGGCGGCCGCGTCGATCGAAGGTAAGGCCGGTGGCTGTTGCTCGCAGTTTGTCGGCATGAAGCGTAAATAGTCTTTGCAAAGTTCAATTGCCCGTTCTTCAGATTGCACGAGCACGTCGCCGCAACCACTTACGGTGCAATGCATCCGGGCACCGCCCATCTCTTCCAGCGTAACCTTTTCTCCAATGACCATCTCGGCCATTCGCGGAGAGCCAAGATACATTGAGGCCGGGCCTTCGTGCATGATTACGATGTCGCAGAACGCCGGGATATAGGCGCCGCCGGCAGCCGATGGTCCAAACAGCAAGCAAACCTGTGGAATATAACCGGAAAGTCTTACCTGGTTGTGGAAGATTCGCCCGGCGCCGCGTCGTCCGGGAAACATCTCAAGTTGATCAGTTATCCGAGCGCCGGCTGAGTCAACGAGGTACAACATTGGCACGCGCATTTTCTCAGCCGTTTCTTGGATGCGGAGAATTTTTTCAACTGTACGCCATCCCCATGAACCAGCTTTCACAGTGGAATCGTTTGCCATGAAACAGACGGTGCGCCCTTCGATTTGTCCGATGCCAGTGACCACACCGTCAGCAGGTAGATCCTTTTCCGCGCAATTAGCAAAAAGTGCATCTTCAAGTTCAAAGCCGGGATCGAGCAGCAAGCGCAAACGTTCTCGAACGAAAAGCTTTCTTTCTTCCTTCAACTTTTCGTGATACTTCGGCGCACCGCCCTTTTTGATGGTTTCGGTTCTTTCGACGAGGTCGCGGGTCTTGTCATCCATTGACTTCAATTCAGTTACCATCCCGTTTTTTTTCCTTGAACTAGTGGCGCCGACATTGTACTAGCCGGCGCGCTGAGGTTGATTGGAGGCTGGTAATACTAGATTCCCAATCGCCTACCAAGGTCAGTCAAACAGTGGTACCAGCCCTGACTGGAGCTTGATTCCAGCCATTCATCCTTGAGCTCGGAGTCTGATTGTATCCGCTGCACAGCTTTTCTTGCCAGAGTAAGGGCCTCTTCATCGGCCTTGAAGTCGTATGCATCAAGCCATTCTTTGACTTGAGGAGGAAGGTCGCAGGAGGGCTGACCGCTTGCCGCCGCAACAATTTCGGCAGCAGCCAAAGCACAGCAACAATCCCAAGACTCAGGCTTCTCGTGCGGCGGAAAATCGACGATGATTTCAAGCGTGTTGCGAATGAAATAAGGGTCCTGCTCATCGAACAGATCGTTGAGCCAGTCAAGTGCTCCATCGTTGCCAAAGCTGTGGGTGGCCAAAGAACCCATGCGCATTCCTCGAAACGCCTCTATTATAATTTTCGCGTCGAGGTATTTCAGTGAACGAAGAGCAATCTCGCCGGCAATTCATCCAAGGACTGGGGGCGTTGCTGGTTTCAGGAACTTCAGCCTCACTGCAGGGGTTGCTGATGAACTCCACGGCAGCTTTGGCCAAAACTGAAGGTGTAGGTAAGGGCAAACCAGCGGCAGCCAAGTACCGCGTTTCGAATTGGACCGGAGACGATTTCATCCGCGGGCATCAATTTCGAACCGGTGATTTACCGACGGGATTTTCGGAACATCCGGAAAAGACTATCGATGTCATCATCATTGGCGGTGGCATTGCTGGTTTAACCAGCGCATATTACTTACGTCAGCATGACTTTCTGCTACTTGAACAATACGATGACTTGGGTGGGCAGTCTCGCGGAAGCACGTACAAGGGAATCGACTATTCTTACGGCGCCGCCTTTGTTGATACGGACCAGGGAATTTATGGTCAGTTGTATCAAGATTTGGGAATCGCTCCTGTCAAACTTACTGCCGGCGACAATTCGTTCTACTTTGAAAATCGCTGGCATCAAGGCACAAGTGGTGCGGCGCCAACTTCGATTTATCGTGACTTCAAACGACTGATTTCAGAATCTGCCGGAGCGTTCAAAGTATTGCCAGCGGAAGATTGTCCTGAATCGATGAATACCTCGCAATTAGCCAAGCTTGACTCAATACCATTTTCCTCAATGCTCAAAGGCTACTCGCAACAATTCACATCGTTGCTCGACAACATCTGTAAGTCCGGGTGCTGCGGCACCACAGCTCAGTTATCAGCTTTGAGCGGTCTCTATCTCATTGAAGATCTCACAAGTTCAAACTTCGTCTTCAAAGGCGGCAACAGCGCAATTGCAAAAGCTCTGGTGAAAACAGTGCAAGAATCAGGGGCTGAGAGACTAACCACTGGAGCTTTCGTCTGGAAAGTTGTATTGAATGAGAGCGGCGCGATTGTAATGTACACTGATAGGGACGGTCAGCCGCACACAGTCGCTTGTAAGCATGTAATCGTCACGGTTCCTCCTATGGTGGCCTGGCGCCAGATCAAGAATCTGGATGACCGGATGCGAGCCGCATTGATGCCGCTAAAGTACGGCTCTTATTTAGTGGCGAACTGTTTGCTCAACAAAAAAATCTTCAACGGCGCATACGACAATTGGTTTAGCGCGCCTTTCAGCATAGCGGACGTCACGGTAGCAGAAACACCGTATCTGCGTAGTGGGAAATATATCGCCGGCATGGGCTCAGTTCTAACAGCCTATCAGCCCTGGGAACCTGGCTCAGCTGGGCGAACACTGCTTTTGGAAGGAGATCGGCAAAAGCTATCCAGCTCGGTTCACGATCAACTTAAAAAGGTCATCTCACAGCTGGACGCACATCTGGAAGAAATAGTGTTATCGAGATGGGGGCATGCGATGGTTGTGCCAGGACCAGGTTACTTCGCCCGCCTGGAAAAAATCATCAGCTTGCAGCAGGGACATTACACCCTTGCCCATAACAGCACTCAAGGCTTACCGAGCGCCGAGTCTGCCATACGAGCGGCCCGGTTTGCAGCCAATCGGGCCCAAGCAGACATGGCAAAAACTACGGTGACGGTTCCGTAGGCGGCTGACTGCTTTTGGGTTGTCCACGCCGGGCGATCATCTTATATATGTTCTTGATCATCCGCCCAACTCCGAACATGGTGGCGAAAACGCCTGTTGTGTACCAGACTACAGCCGGATGATAGTCGGCCAAATGATGCTTGGGCTTGAGTAAATCTGCAGGAAACAAATTATCCGGGCTGTACTCAATAACCATAAGAAGTATGCCTATCCCCAGGTTCAACAGTCCGAATACCAGCCAGGGCCAGCTGTACTTCCAAAGATACAAAAGTGGAAAGAATCCAAGCATTAAAAGCGCATCCGGCACGTAAATGAAATTGGATTCGGGTGGAATGACGAAAGCCAGACCGATTCCAAGGATCCAAATGACGCAGGAGGTCATGCCAACAAACTGGCGGGCAGAGCTTCGTGGCATGCTGCCGATCAGATAAAACAACACCGGCATTAGGGCAAGCAAGAAAAGCATTTCCGGATAAGCAACCATCGGCTTGCTGGAATGCTTAAACCAGAGAACAGCGCCAACTGTAGCCAACAACACAGTCGGTACGGCAAATCCGATCAAGGCGACCTTATTCGGGGCTTTATCCTGCTCCGTCATTCTATGTACCGTTCGAAGATACGCTTCCGACGGTTTTACGCGCGCTGCGAGAATGAACATCTTGCAAAACCTTGAGCGCCCGCACCACATCTGGTGGTACTTCCGCTCTGTCTTTAAGGTTGGCAGCAATCACTTCGGCAAATCCAATTTTATCAAAATTGCCCAGGCCCCTCGCTCGCCATAGTTTGTTCAAGAGAACGGTGCGCTTTTGCCCATCTGGAAAATCGTTGAGTGAGACAGAACCAGGTCCACCGGAAGTCTGCAAGAAGGCATTGAGTTGCTGTACCAGAACCGGAGTCTCGAGTGTGTCCTCGATTTCACCGTCTTTCCAGACATGCAGACGATCCGAATCACGCAACGCCTCAGAAGCAACTTCAATCTCTTCGCCCGCGTCAGCATCGACACATAGCACCATCGGTAGTGTCACCACATCACGCAATTCAAAATAACGGCGAGCGACTTGTTTGGCGCCTCCAGCTGCAAGAAGCATCACGCCCATGCGCGAAAAATTCTGACCAAGAAGATTGGCAAAATGTGGTAACAAAATCGACTCGGTCTCTCCTTCAACGACCAAGATAAGCTGCGGCAGGAAGTTTCCCGGCAACTGCGCTCGATTTTCAGCCAACAAAGATCGCAAGGAAGTTCTTGCAGCCAGATAACTTTGGGCACTTAGCGGAAGATCTCGAAACTCGCTGAGCAGCTTACAAACGAACGGCATCCGCACATCCGCGGACCACAGTCCATGACTGAAGAGCGCAGCCCAGTTCGGCACGGCTCGTCTGGCATGCTGTAGCCACAAGTGCTGTGCTTCTGTCAAACCCAGCGCAAGGGATAGTTCGGTCACCGCGCTATCGTCCAGCAACTTGGGAAACAATTTGGCGATTTCCTTCGGTCTGCTATCCGATAGCGAAATCTTCCAAGAATCAAAGGAAATTTGGGTGAAGTTGTCGAAGTCTTCCAGTGCCAGCGCGACATTCAGAAGGATCGAGGCGTTGCTGTACTCAGCTTCAGCGGCGTTTGTTCCATTGCTGCCGTATAGGGAAACGAACAAATGGTCTTGATATTCCAACGCCAAAGTCGGCATATCACGAACTTTTAGCGCGTCATCGTGCAGTTGTTTTGCGACCAGATTTTGAAGTCGTTCCCAGCGAGCTTGCGGATCCTCAAATGCGAGGCAGCGTTGAAAGCAAGCCCAGACCTGTTCACCGCTTGGTTGCGTTATGTTAAAAGGTTTCTCAGCCAACCGATGTAAATCTATACCTGAATGGGGCGCAAACAATCGTACCATGAGTTAAAAACCACTTGCCTTCTTTGAAAAAAACAGTAGAGTAGAAATATGCGTATATAGCGTTACACCAACGAACTCTCCTAACTCCATTTTCCGGGGTCTGCGAAAGCCGTTGGTTTTTTTGTCCCTAACTATCCAGTTGGGTCAAAGTCGTTTCTTTTGCGGCCTGGTCAGCATTGCAAGACTTGAGCCGCTCTACAAGGAGCGTGGATTATGAATTCCACAAACACAGAAAAAAATATCGATAAAGACATAGGCACCATCGAAGAAGTCGTGACTCAGTGCATGGCGTCGGCACCCGGAACAATTGCTGACAGTGCAATTGGAGCCGCAACCGTCCAGCGTCCACTTCAGAACGACGTTATCCTCAAGGGGTCAACGTGGGCTGCCATATGGCACATGGCGTGGCCGCTATTTCTGAATATGGTCACAATTGCTCTGGCTAGCTTCTGCGACCTCTGGGTCGCTGGCAAGCTTGGCTCGAATACCCAGGCTGCTATCGGCATGGGCGGACAAATCTGGTTCTTCATGGTGTTGCTGGCAGTGGCATTGTCCGCAGGAACCAACGCTCTGGTCAGTCGCTTCTGGGGCGAAGGCAGTCTCGAAAAAACTATCCAGGCAGCCCGCCAGTCCATTCTCTTTGCAGTTGGCTTCGGCGTCGTCTCGGCCGCTATCGGTCTGGTCGCTTGTCGTCCACTGATGCACTTGCTCGGCGCGACACCTGAGGTAGAGCAACTGGGCTGGGACTATTTGAAATTCGATCTGCTTGCCCAGATGCCCTTCACGGTCCTTTGGGTAACAAACTCAATCTTCCGGGCTAAAGGCAGCGTCAAGGTTCCAATGGCAATCATGGCGTTGATTACCGCACAAGTGATCGTGCTAGACATCGGTCTGTGCATCTGGCCGTTTCACTGTGGAATAGCAGGCATCGGAATGTCCTGGGGCATTGCAAGCATCCTCGGCGTTACGCTTTCGTTCTATCTGCTGAAACGATCGGAAATATCAGAATGCCTCAACGTTCGCATAATGCTAAAAGAGACGTCCTGGGAATGGTTTTCTCGACTGATGAACATCGGCATGCCAGCATGTATTCAGGATCTGTCATGGGTCGGCGGTAACTTCGTGCTCTTCTTTGTCCTGGCACACACGGCTAATCCTACTGGTGCGCAAGCATCATGGGCGGTCGGGATGCGCATCGAAGAGATGATCGGTGGATTTCCCATCTATGCGTTAGCTATGGCACTGGCCACTATCATTGGTCAGAACCTCGGGGCCAATCAGCCTGAACGGGCAGAAAGGGCCGGTTGGCAAGTCACCGCCATTGGTGCGGGACTGAATACTGTAATTGCGCTCATCCTGTTCTTTGGTGCCGATCCAATCGGACATATGATGAGCAGCGATCCCCAGGTGATCGAGTACTCCGTGCAATATCTCAAGATCGTCGGTCTATCGCAGCCACTGGTTGCAATTTGGCTGATTCTCATGGGAGGCATGAATGGTGCCGGTTACACGCGCTGGCCGATGTATGCAACGGTTGCCTGTTTGACATTTTTCCGCTTACCTCTTGCCTGGTACTTAACTGTCAACCAGTCAATGGGACCGATGGGAACATGGATAGCCATTTCTCTTTCATCGATCATTGTCGGAATTTTGTTCATCTGGCGATTCAAGACCGGCGTATGGAAATTCCAGAAGGTCTAACAAAAGAGGGGCAGATCACTGCCCCTCTTTTCCTTTTCAGGACTTTCGAACCAATACCTTCCTTTGAACAGTAAGCATGTTTTTGCAAGGACAAATGTTTGTCCAATTTTTGCTGCGTTGTAGTTGAACTATTTTTTCGTCCAAAACGTATTCATAACTAGCGCACAATTCCAGGAGGACCCCCCTATGGCTGCGGAAACTACTGCATTGGATAGGCAAACAAAATATCGATTGCCGCGCATTCGACTCTGTTTGGTGAATGAAAGCGATGATAAAGCGGAAATGCACGCCATCAGATCGCCTGAAGACGTAGCAAACTTTCTTGAGCCAATACGGACTCTAGCCGAAGAGCATTTCGTCACGCTTCATCTAAACTCGCGCCACGAAATCATTGGATTACATGAAGTGTCTCATGGCACTCTGTCTGCCAGTCTCGTTCATCCGCGTGAAGTGTTTAAGGCCGCTCTGCTCGCCAACAGTCATGCGATTCTTGTGTGCCATAACCATCCGAGTGGTTCCAGCATATCCCCCAGTCCGGAAGACATCGATACCACGCATCAACTGTTGCGTTCAGGAAAATTGCTCGGAATTGGGGTTCTGGATCACGTTATTGTCAGCCCCGTTCACGATATGTACAGCTTGAGAGAAAACCATCCGGACATCTGGGACGAGTAAGGTAACCAGTTAGCGCTCACCCTGCCATTCTTGTTCGAACTGCTCAATGAATTGGACCATGTAATCATGTCGTCCTTGCGCCATGACCTTTGCCGGTTCTGTATTAAGCAAGTCTTTCAGCAACAGCAGTTTTTCATGAAAGTGATTAATTGAGCTTGTCCGGCTGGTGCGATACTGCTCCATCGTTTGGTGAAACTGCGGCGCCAGCTCCGGGTCGTGCATTGATTGTCCCTTGTTTCCGCCATAAGCAAAAGTGCGCGCGATCCCTATGGCGCCTATTGCGTCCAAGCGGTCAGCATCCTGCACAACTTTGCCTTCCAGCGTCTTCATAGAGCTCGTCACTCCCGCGCCTTTAAACGACATGCAATCGATGATGTCGCAGATATGTTCGATAACCTGAATATCGACCCTCTCGTTTACGAGCCAGCGGCGCGCAATCTCTGACTCCTTTTCGCCAGACGGGCCGCGCAGCTTATAGTCGCCCACGTCATGCAACAAAGCGGCCAACTCAACCGTAAAGATATCAGCGCCGCATTTTTCAGCTAGCTTCTTGGCGCAGGTAGAAACACGATGAATGTGCCACCAATCGTGTCCACTGCTATCTTTGGACATCTCTTCTTGCACATACTTGCGCGCATTTTCGATAATGGATGCCTTTGTCGCAGTCTGCATTGGTGAGTTCTCTCCGAATCGGGTACGAATTGCCGATTTTATCTCCCTCGAGCGGACGAAGCAAGCGCTGGGCAATTCACATGAAGCCTGAGAATGCCGGCGCTGGAGATGCCATTCACGGTTGCCTGCATCCGCTGGCGAAGACGAAACTGACTTAATGTGATGGTTTTTCCGCTGTTAAGGCAGCGGCCAACCGTTGAGCCGGTTGTCAACTCAAGCATCACCCAAAAACAGATGCTCCACTGCCTGTCCGGGGAATAATGGTCGTAGTCGTCACCGGCTTCATCAGTAAAACCTCGGAAAACGATACAGGCGCTTACTGGGCATGTTTGTAAACGGTACGCTTATCGACAATCGATTCGAGGTCCTCGACACCATTGGTGTCGGCGGGTTCGGCACAGTTGTGAAGGCTCGCCAGGTCCAATTCGACCGGTTGGTTGCCATCAAGCTGCTCAAAACTACATTATTGAACGAACCGGATGGTCTACTTCGATTTGAGCGGGAAGCCAAAGCTATCAACGCACTGAAGCACAAAAACATAGTTGGCTTCTATGGGTACGGTTCCTGGATCAACGCACCATATATGGTGATGGAACTCATCGAAGGAATAGGTTTAGATAAAATTATCGCCGCAGGTAAACTGGAACCAAATCGGGCATTGAAAATTATGGCTCAGGTTTGCCAGGCCCTCGATTTCGCTCATCGACACGGCGTGGTGCATCGCGATTTAAAACCCTCGAATATCATGATTGTCACTGATGCCAATGGTTCTGAAGTCGTCAAGATAATCGATTTTGGTCTGGCCAAGCTCATGCCAAGCTATGGCATTGTTGGGCAAAAGCTTACCGAAACCGGATATGCGCTGGGCACTTGTCACTACATGCCACCAGAGCAAGCATTGGGATTACCAGTAGATCAACGAGCCGACATCTATTCTGCAGGCTGCATCTTGCAACACGCGCTAACTGGCGACCTTCCATTTGACGCGCAGGATAACGTTGCGGTGATGTTTCAACACGTCCACGATTCAGCGCCACCACTTTCGAAACAGCTTGGCAGTAGCAAGCAAACTTCCGCTTTGCAAATATTCGTCGATAACTGCATCGCCAAAAACGCTGACGATAGATATCCGAACGGTGCTGAAGCTGCGCGCAACGCGCACTTACTTGCCGATGGACGTTACGACTCCGTTCTCAGATTCAATTCAGCATTCTTCCGGCCTGGCAAATCGCAAAAGTCGCAGGCAACCAAGGACACTAGTAAGACACTTGCTTTTACAGCAATTGCTACATTGGGGCTATTTGGGTTCACCTGGTTTTATGCAAACCTTTCATCTTCCACAATCACCGAAGATCTGCACTCTGGTGGCCTCGAAACACAATTCTATCAAGCACTGAAAAGTTTGAAACTCACTGCCCTTAGCAAAGGCGGAAAAGAAAGGGACAGCGGCGCCAACCTAGACGACATTGAGCGCACATTATCTATTGCAAAAAGATTCGTGACAAGCAATCCAAGAGAGGCAACCAGGCTCCTGGAGCAGCTGCGGCCCCAACTGGCGAGCGCGACCATGAAGGTCGCCGATAGAACCACGATACTGCTTCTGCTCGTTAACTTGTACACCGATCAAAAAAACAACAAGAAGGCAATGGAAGTTAGTAAGCAAGCAATAAGCCTGTTGGCACCGACCGACACTGCATTTGGTTTATTGACGGTGAGCTATCTATCGCGCGCCCAGGCAATGGGACAGAGTGCTCAGGCCCTGCCAGTTGCGCTAACCAGCGCCCGGGCGTTGGAGCAACAAATTAATCCTGTTCCACAACAACAATTTGCCAAGGCCCGGTTGCTGCAAATTTACCAGTGGCTCGCCACTTATTACACAGACTCGGGCGACATCGCACACGCTGCAGAAGTATCCTTGCGCGGCCTGAAAATCGCAGATCCTTCCAGTCCGGCTTACATGGCGCTGACCATGAATTATGGCCTTGCGACTTTGCATGAGGTGAACGCCAACGCCGATCTGGAGAAATACATCAAGGAAATGGAACTTCATTCAAATCCGGAACTTTCACTTTACGGCAACATCCAGGCATTGTGCGGCTGCTTTCTCGATCATGAGGATCCTGAGGCTGCCGATCGTCTGATCAAATTTGCTGCTACCAGAATGAAAACACGCAAAGAGGCAGTTCTCTGTTACCGCGACCAAGCCTGCATTTACATACGCTGCCATGACCTTTCAGGGGCTCGAACAGCGATCAATAGGATTTGCAGCTTGCTACCATCATCGGGACTTAAAGCTCCCGAATTGCTTGCATTTCCTCGAATGGACGCAACAAAGCACGATCAGCAAATAGCGCTATTGGAGATCTTTCTATCTTGTGATCGCGGAAGACTTCCTGCGGAAACGCGCACAGAGATTGTTTCCAGACTCGTGAATGAATATCGATTGACGGACAAACATGAACATGCGTTGAAGCTGATCGAGCAATCGATTGCAAAGTTTGACATCAAATCGCCCCAATGCGTCCGACTGGCGGAGGTCTGTGCCGTAATTAGCAATCATCTTTCGGAAATTGGCAAAACAGAATCTGCACGTGAGAGCGTGCTTTTTTTAGCTAATCTAATAGAAAAGTTGGAAAACTGCCACAACGGGACATTACAGCAAGATTCCCCTTTGTACATTTCTTTCTCTGATCTGCAATGGCGGCTGCAAGATAAGACCGCTGCGCTCAGATGGATCGACCGAGGTTTAAATTCTCACCCGAAATCCGGTTGGCATGGTCGTGAGCTGATACAGAAGGCGCGACTGATGAGCAGGATGAGGAATTTTCAAACGGCAATCAACTTGCGAAAGGCAGCTCTAGCAACGGCAGACGTTTTAATCATGCCTCTGAATGAACGCATCGCGATTGACACAGACTCGGCAATCGACTTTTTGGCCGAAAGTAAAATAGAAGAATGCAAACTGCAACTACAATCGATCTCAAAGCTACTGGACAGTCAAAAACCTGAGGAAAGGACTGATTCCGACGCAGAGTGCTATCGTTCATTGTCCTATTTTTACTACAAGAGGATAGACGATCCACGAACGGCTTCGCTTCTTCTTGAACAGGCTTTGGAGCGTTACCCGAAAGCTCCCCAGCGACCGATAATCTGGTTGACCCTATCCACGATGCGCTTACGTCTTTCCGACGTGAGCGGTGCTGTACTTGCAATACGTCGCGCACAAGCAGACCCGACATTCGGTAAGTACAACGCAAGTGATTTCAATACTTGCGCCTGGCTGTTGCTGTTTGATACAAGGGAATCCCTTGCAAGAAACGAGCCCGGTTTCGCAAGAATACAACTAGACGAACTGAGAACGCTTTTTTCTAACATCAAAACCCGAAGTCCCGATTCCTTAAGAAACGGTAGATTGCATACTGCGTCATTGGCGCATGATTACGCGTGGCAGGGCGATCTAACTGCAGCATCTAGAATTCTAGAGGATGCTTTGGCTGTAATTCCACCCAACAGTCATCGCTCATTCGAGTATCTGGAACTGGCAAAGGTTCGCCTCCGAATGTCACAGCGGGCATCTGCCCTAGAAGCATTCCGCAAGGCTGATTCCGAACCAGGCTTCGGCAAAATGGAATCGTACGATAAGGAAGTATTCCGCATAGAAGCAGCAATCCTATTTCTTGATGCTGGCGCTCCCCGGCAATGTAGAATTCAACTGGATAAACTCAAGAAGCTGGCAGATGCGCCCGGTGCATCGGCATGGCACATTTGCTACTACTACGGTCTAATCAACAGTCAATTACTGGAGAAACTTGAGCCGGACGCCGAAATCGAAAGACCATTGCAGGCGCGAATTTCGACTGCACCGCACGGCTATTCGCGCCTTTGCGATCAACACACCCTGGCGCGCGTGTACATCGATAGAGGCAATCTAACTGCCGCGTACAACCTATTGCACAACATGAGTAGCGAGTATCCAGCTGATTATATGGTCATGATCGCACTGGCTGATGTTTGTCGAATGACACAACGCAACGAAGAGGGCCGGAAATTGTATAACAGAGCATTGGCCCTTGAACCTGAAGCTAGATCTTGGCCGATCTGGTTTGCCGATTTTCCTCTGGCTGGACGCCAGGCAAAGCGGCGGAATTGATCCGACCACGATTATCTCGGTACGCTTATCGGGATGACTGACACTGCCGCAATCTTGATTATTGAGTCGATATTGACAGGCAGGCAATTGTCATGCCTCTCTAGCGTCTTCTCTCCATGTTGCAATTTCGGCCGTGGGATGTCAGCTCATTGGCTCAGGCGCTTGGGCAAAAAGCTCAACTGGCTTGGCTCACAGGAATCCAACTCCTAACTTTCTCTTGGCTCCCTGGCACTTTCAGGGGCCAGTTCGATGGCTACTGGCTACCTGCACGCTAGCGAAAAACAGATGCTCGGCGGTCTGTCCGGGGAATAATGGTATGGCCGGCACTTTGACCTCGGAAGACGACACAGGCGCTTACTGGACATGTTTGAAAACGGCACGCTTATCGACAATCGATTCGAGGTCCTCGACACCATTGGTGTCGGCGGATTCGGCACAGTTGTGAAGGCTCGGCAGATCCAATTCGACCGGTTGGTTGCAGTCAAACTTCTCAAAACCACTTTCGAAGTCGATCCGGATGGTCGATCTCGATTTGAAAGAGAAGCCAAAGCTATCAATGCACTAAAACACAAAAACATTGTCAGCTTGTACGGATATGGCGTTTGGCACCAAGCACCATATATGGTGATGGAACTGATCGACGGAGAAAGTTTAGAACAGATTATTGCCGCCGGTAAACTTGAGCCAAATCGCGCATTGGAGATCATCTCTCAGGTTTTCGAAGGTCTCAATTTCGCACACCTGCATGGAGTCGTCCACCGCGATTTAAAGCCCTCGAATATCATGGTTGTGAATGATGGCAACGGTTCAGAAGTCGTGAAGATAATCGACTTCGGTCTGGCAAAGCTGATGCCCAGCTATGGTGTTGCCGGGCAAAAGCTCACTGAAACCGGATACGCCGTCGGTACCTGTCACTACATGCCCCCGGAACAAGCTCTGGGAATACCAGTTGATCAACGCGCGGACATTTATTCGGCCGGCTGCATCTTGCAACAGGCGCTAACCGGCGAGCTTCCATTTGACTCCCCGGATAACGTGGAAATTATGTTTCAACACCTCAACCATCAATCGCCACCACTCAACGAGAAACTTGGCATTAGCAAGCAGACTTCTGCACTGCAGGTGCTGATCGATAACTGCATGGCAAAAGATCCCGCTGATCGTTATATGGACGGTACTGAGGCCGCGCGCGAGGCGCTCTTAGTAGCCAACGGAAGCTATGATTCAATTTCCAGACTCAGCAGCAAAACCGGTATTTTCGGAAAATCACTAAAGGCAGGCACAACCAAAGGCATCACTGACGCACTCATTTTCACAGCACTAGTTACAGCGGGATTCTTCTTAGCCTATTATTCATGGCTCGGAGCCCGGAGTTCGTATCTAAAACCCACCAAGAGAGCGAGCTCTAGCCATCTGGCTGAGCAGCTAAATGAGAAGTTAAATCTTGCCACAGCACGAATGGTTCAGCAACAAACAGCCAACGCCAACATTACGATGGAAGCGGCCATCTTGGCGGCAAAAACTGAGTCTGACCCAGAGGTGCGAGCGGCCACAACATGGTCCCGAGGATCGGAATTGATGGAAATGTACATTAACCAAAACAAGCTGGGAGAAGCCAGCAAGGTGGGAGACTGGCTGAAAAGCGAACTTGGTCAGTCAGAATTGTACGAGTTCCCCTGCCTGATCTCGTTAGGAAATTTAGAACTGGCCAAGAAAAATTACGCCGCTGCCGAAAAGTGTTTCAGAGGGGCGCTTAAAGCTAGAGGGAGCATTGGCGCCTGGGGCTGGTTAGGGCTTGCACGCAGTGAGCTCTATCAGGAACACTTTGGGCTGGCGGCCCAGTATGCAAACAAAGCTCTTGCAGCTAATCGCATGAAAACAATAGAGAATAACGACACAACTTTTCATCCAGAATACTTGTATCCAATTTTGACAACTGCCGCCGCCAGCCAGAAGAAACGCGCTCCCATCGAGGCGTTGATTGAAGAACACGCACACTCGATGCTGTATGGTGCTCCTCTATCGCCTGCTTTATTGAACGGCCTCGACATGTCCATAGCATCCACTGAGCTTCACAAGGCCGGCTTCGATGATCTTGTGCCGCGAATGCGGAATCCAATTGGCCCAACCTGGGGTCTCTACAATCCAATCTCTACACAATGATTACACCAGGAACAATTATTGACGGCAGGTACGAAGTCATCAGCATTATCGGTGTTGGCGGATTCGGAACAATTGTCGAAGCTCACCAATTACAGCTCGAGCGCTTAGTTGCAATCAAGCTTCTCAAAACTACGTTATTGTCCGATCCGGATGGATTGCCCCGATTTGAGCGAGAAGCTAAGACCATTAATGCACTAAAACACAAAAATATAGTTAGTTTTTACGGATATGGTGCCTGGCAAGACGCACCATATATTGTGATGGAATTCATCGAAGGAACTAGTTTAGATACAATTATCGAGAAGGGTAAACTGGAACACACTCGCGCGCTAAAAGTAATTGCTCAGGTTTTCGAAGCACTAGACTTCGCACATCTGAACGGCGTGGTCCATCGCGACTTAAAGCCTTCCAATATCATGATAATCACTGATATCACAGGCTCAGAAGTCGTGAAAATAATCGACTTTGGTCTGGCCAAGCTGATGCCCGGCTATGGCATTCCCGGGCAAAAACTCACGGAAACCGGGTACGCACTTGGCAGTGGTCACTACATGCCACCAGAGCAAGCGCTCGGTATACCCGTTGATCAACGGGCCGACATCTATTCGGCAGGCTGCATATTGCAGCAGATTCTCACGGGCACCGTTCCATTTGATGCGCCAGATAATGTTGCCGTCATGTTTCAGCACATCAACAGTCCGTCACCCCGAATTGCACAGACACTTGGCACCAGCGTCCAAACTTCGGCTCTGCAGGTACTAATCGATAACTGCCTTGCAAAAAATGCCGACGATCGTTATCCGGACGGTGCTGGAGCTGCGCGCGACGCGCACTTACTGGCGGCTGGACGCTACGATTCCATTGTCAGACTGAACGCAAAATCCGGCGGCTCTGGAAAATCCGACAGACCAGGCACAACCAAAGTTTGGATCAAGGCTATTGTCCTTACGGCAGTGCTCACAGCGGGGTTGTCCGGGGCAATTTATTATGATTGGGTTCGCCAAAAGGGTTCGTCTTCGAAAACCGCTCAGGATAAGCACACCAGCGATTTTGGCAAACAACTCAAGTCCAAATATGACGATACCTATAATCTCAGAGATCCACTGATGCCTGCCACCTCGCTCAACGATCGCACACCACAAGATATCGAAAAGATCCTGACGGCACCCGAACAAGATAACCACATCACGGATCGCGAAGCTTACGACCTGGCCGAAAAGCTTTCTAGTTACTATTATGAAAGAAGCAATTTCGAAAAATCGGAAAAATATAGCAGGCAAGCTCTGGAGCAGAACTCCCGCCTAAACAAACACTGGATTAGCGGAAGGTTGTTTGAAAATCTTGCGCGCGCGCAGATGCGTCAGCAAAAATCAGCCGACGCGATGATTACCCTGGAAAAGGGTATGGCCGCAAGGAATCAATTTGATTCAGGTTCGGGAGGCATTGCGTCATGCCACCTTTGTGCGCTTTTGATCACTGTGTACATTGACGAAGGCGAATTGCGCAAAGCCAGCCAGTTGGCAGATTGGCTCCGGACAGAGCTTACTCAGGCAGGGTTATACAAAATCGATTCGCTAATCGCGTTAGGGAATCTGGAACTGGCTAAGGGCAACTATGGTGCGGCACAAGAGAATTTCAAATCCGCAATTGAGGTCAACGAGAAAGGTGAGGCCCGAGGCTGGTTAGGACTTGCACGCAGCGAACTCTATCAGCGGCATTTTGAGTTGGCCGCAAAATATGCAAGCAACGCTCTTGAATCCAACAGGAAAAACAAGGAGCGCCCTTCCTTTCCGATAACAAGTTCCATTCTAATTCTGACTACAGCAGCCGCGCAGAAGAAAGAACGCGCTTCCGTAGAGGCATTTGTCCAACGAGTTTCTACGGACTCGCCAATGATTATTCTTCCCCGGCCTACGAAACTTAACGAGCGCGACATCTCCATAGCATTAGCTGAGCTTCACGCCGGCGGATTCGATATTCTCATGCCCCGCTTCGAAAAGGCCGCCAAATTCAATTTACTGACGCAAAAGATCGCCCCCGAGCTCAATAAACTATGAACGAACCGGGAACGACAATTGACGACCGATATGAAATTGTCAGCACGCTCGGCGTCGGTGGCTTCGGAACCGTTGTGAAGGCCCGCCAGATCCAATTTGACAGATTTGTGGCAGTCAAGCTTCTCAAGACGACGATGTTGGAAGATCCGGAAGGATTGCCTCGATTTGAGCGAGAAGCTAAGGCTATCAACGCGCTGAAACACAAGAACATAGTCGGATTCTATGGATACGGGGTCTGGCTCAACGCACCATATATGGTGATGGAATTCATTGAAGGGAAGAGTTTAGAACAAATGATCATAGACGGTAAACTCGAACCCAATCGGGCACTTAAGATCATCGCTCAGGTTTTTGAAGCTCTCGATTTCGCGCATCGTCACGGGGTAGTGCATCGTGATTTAAAGCCTTCAAATATCATGATTGTCACTGATAGCAATGGATTTGAAGTCGTGAAGATAATCGACTTTGGCCTGGCAAGGCTGATGCCAAGCTATGGCGTTCCGGGGCAAAAGCTTACCGAAACAGGATACGCACTGGGTACTTGTCACTACATGGCACCGGAACAGGCTCGCGGACTGCAAGTTGATCAACGGGCCGACATCTATTCGGCAGGCTGCATCCTTCAACAGGCCCTAACGGCTAAGCTGCCATTCGACGCTGCAGATAACGTTGCAATCATGTATAAACACCTTGACGAACAATCACCACCAATTACACAGAGCCTTGGCGAAAGCACACAGACTTCAGCTTTGCAGACACTTATCGATAACTGCCTGGCCAAAAAGCCCGAGGATCGCTATTCTGATGGTCGGGAAGCTGCACGCGATGCGCTCTCAATTGCCGAGGAACGCTATGACTCCATTGTCAGGCTCAATACGAAGATCCGCAGAAAATCACAAAGATCTTGGGCAGCCAAGGACGCCACCGCAGCGCTCATTCTTACAGCGGTGGTATCGGCCGGTATCTTGTGCTTATTTTTGCTCAGCACCAAGGGCTCAACTTTTAAAACCACCCAGTCCCCAAGCTCCAGCGATCTGTTCGCACCGCTCGTTCGACAATTGGACAACACTCTTGCTACCCGCGAGCGTTTGGCACCAGAGCTAGAAAACGTTTTGCGTCTATACGCGCAAGATCATGCACTAAGCGCCAAGGCAGCCTACTTCTTCGCAGAAGTGCTTTCTGATGTTCACTATCAAAGAAGCAATTTTGCAAAGGCGGAACAGTACAGCAAACAAGCTCTAGCAGAAAACTCCCGACTGGACAAAAGTTGGATCAACGGAAGGTTGATAGTAAGTCTTGCCACTGCCCAACTAGCTCAGCAGAAGACCGCGGCTGCAATGGTTACCTTAGAAAAGTCTATCGCAGCAAGAAGTCTGTTGACTCGTGATGGCTCGCAGGCGGCGGCATGCTACCTTAGTGCGCTGTTAATCACAGCCTACATTGAAGAAGACGAATTAGTTAAAGCCGACCAGGTCGCAGTTTGGCTCCGGAGCCACGTTGATCAAGCGGAGTTTTACAAATCCCTTTGCCAGGTCTCGCTCGGAGACCTGGAGCTGGCTAAGGGTAATTACGCTGCGGCCCAAAGGCATTTCCAGCAATCGCTGAAAGATACCTGGGCATTTGACGACTGGGGCTGGTTGGGACTGGCGCGCAGCGAACTTTATCAGCGGCATTTTGATTCGGCGGCAAAGTATGCCAAGAACGCTCTCGAGTCCAATAGACAGAGCGAGCCGCACGACACAACCTTTCCTATTGCAAGTGCGTATCTGATTCTTACGGCAGCTTCAGCGGCAGCAAAAGAGCCTGCTGCTGCTGTCGAGGCGCTTGTTCAAAAGCAATCGCCTTCCCTTTCGCTCTCAAGACCCGCTAAATTGAACGACCGGGACATTTCAATTGCATCAACGGAGCTACACAACGCCGGTTTCGATATCCTTGCAGACAAATTGCAGATGCTGCCCCGCAGCACTTTGCCCCCCACCGGTCCAGGAACCATTCGGTGATGATCGAACCAGGCATGATTATTGACGACAAATACGAAATCGTCAGCATGCTCGGCATTGGTGGATTCGGCAATGTGTACAAAGCGCTCCACAGGCAATTCGGGCGCGTTGTGGCCATTAAAGTTCTCAAAACGACCTTGCTTGACGAAACCGATGGATTGCTGCGATTTGAGCGAGAAGCAAAATCGATAGACGCAATCAAACACAAGAACATCGTCTCACTCTACGGACACGGCATTTGGCAAAACACACCATATATGGTGATGGAGTTTGTAAAAGGCAAGAGCCTCGACGACACCTTAGCAGGTAAGGATGAATTAAAGCCGGAAGAAGTTCTCAGCATAATGGTGCAACTATTTGCAGGACTGGCATGCGCTCACGTAAGCGGTGTCGTCCATCGCGATCTCAAGCCGTCAAACATAATGTTGATACCATCAAGTGACAGAAAATCGCTCGTGAAGATAATTGACTTTGGTCTGGCGATGCTAATGCCCGGTTATGGCGTTAGCTCTCAAAAGCTTACTGAGACAGGATATGCATTGGGGACGTGTCATTACATGCCTCCAGAGCAATGCCTCGGTGGCACAATTGATCAACGAGCAGACATCTATTCTGCAGGTTGCATTTTTTACCAATGCCTGACGGGGAAATTGCCATTCGATGCAGACGACAACGTTGCCGTTATGTTCAGACACATCAACGACCAGGCGATTCCAATTAGCCAACACTGCGGAAACAAGCCGATTTTCCAAGCACTACAAATAATCCTCGACAATTGCCTAGCCAAAGATCCAGAAGACAGATACACTACGGCCGATGAAGTGAAAACGGATATAGAACGCATCATTAGCGGCGATCTAAGCCGAATAAAACGCTTCTCCACCCCCACTGTTGCGGCATCGAGCAAGCGAAATTCTAAGCAGGATTTGCGAGGCGTTGCCGTCATAGCACTCACTGCCGTATCGCTGTTTGGGCTCTTCTCACTGTTTGGCGCCTGGCGTGCAGGAAATTCTTCGCATCACGACTCCAGCGAGCTTGCCGCGAACCTCTTTCGTAAGTGGGACGATAAATCACCAGATCGGCTGTCACTGACGCCCAGGATGGAAGCGATCCTTGAGGCCGACTCATTCGATCATAACCTCACACCGGAGCGGCGGCTAAAGGTGGCTCAATGGCTGGCGCACTTTTACGCCCTGGCAAAGGACTTAAAAAAGAGAGATCGACAGATTGCCGAAGCACTGCACATTCGAGCAACAGTTCCCCGCCGATTGCGACATCCCCCCGATGAACTGCTCTTCGCCACCACTCTCGACCGGGCAAATCGCTCCGACCAGGCAGTGACGGTACTATGTGATTTGCATGCAATTGAAGGCGATTATCCTAACTCACCCTGGGAAGTCGAGCTTTCACGGCTCAGTGTCAATGAGATACTCATTTTTCACGGGCATATAGACCGGGCGGAAAAGAGAATTAGAGTGCGAATGCGTTCAGAGCTGGGCGCGGAGGCATCAGTGCGCTTCGGATGCTTGTTAGGCGACATCGCCATGCTGAAGAAGGACTACGGTGCCGCCTACAAAATTTATTTAGAAGCATCAGATACTCCCCATCCTTTCGCATCAGTGGCCGCGGCCGCGCTTACACGCAGCGCACTTTACAACAATAAAAATGCCATTGCCGCGCGATATGTGGAGCGCACCCGGCAGCTGTGCCTGGAAGATTTTCCTGACAAACCGTGCGAAACTGTGGTCATGTTGCAAATCATTGTGGCAGCACGACAACATGATTACGAAAAAGCCAAGCAGCTCGTCACCGCGTTCCGCAATGCCAAAGATACCTATTGCGCCGGCACTCGTTATTTTGAAGATTCGGATCGTGAACTGTGCGCATCGGCGCTCAAGGCCGCCGGCTACGACGACCTAATCAAGTTACTTGGTCCTTACGCTCTGCCCAATTTGAAGCCTCGACTACCGCTTGAAATTCAGCCGGAGTCGGTCCGAAGCGAGCAAAAATGATCGACCACGGAACGATCATCGACGACAAATACGAAATCATCAGCATGCTCGGCGCCGGCGGATTCGGCAATGTGTATAAAGCAATGCACAAGCAATTCGGGCGCGTCGTGGCCATTAAAGTTCTTAAAACGACCTTACTTGACGAATCTGATGGGCTCCTGCGCTTTGAGCGAGAAGCCAAATCGATCAACTCCATCAAACACAGAAACATCATCTCTCTTTATGGATACGGCATCTGGCAGAACGCACCGTATATGGTGATGGAATTCATAGAAGGGAAGAGTCTCGACGACACTCTGGAAGTACAATATAAGCTAGAGCCGGAGGTAGTTCTGGCAGTAATGTCCCAGTTATTCGCTGGACTGGCGTGCGCTCACGCCAGCGGTGTTGTCCATCGGGATCTCAAGCCATCCAATATAATGTTGATACCGTCAAGCGATCGAGCATCATCAGTGAAGATAATCGACTTTGGTCTGGCAAAGCTAATGCCCGGATATGGCATTAGCTCTCAGAAGCTTACTGAGACAGGTTATGCGCTGGGCACATGTCACTACATGGCTCCGGAGCAATGTCTCGGTGGCACAACTGATCAGCGAGCGGACATCTATTCTGCAGGTTGTATCTTTTACCAGTGCTTAACTGGAAAGCTACCTTTCGATGCCGATGACAATGTTTCAGTTATGTTCAGGCACATCAATGATCAGCCAATTCCAATCAGCCAGCAGATCGAAAACACTCCAAAGTTGAAAGCGCTGCAAAATGTACTCGATAATTGTATGGCGAAGGACCCGGACGACAGATACACGAAAGCAGATGAAGTGTGTGCGGACCTAGAACGCATCATTGGCGGCGATTTAACACGAATAAAACGTTTCTCCGCTCCGCAAGTGCCTTCATTGACTAAGCGAAGCTCCCGGCACAACTTGTGGAGCGTTGCTGTGATCGCACTGACTGGCGTGGCCCTGCTTGGGTTCTTCTCACTATTTAACTCATGGCGCGGTGCGTCTTCATTACGTCGCGACTCTAATGAACTTGCCATAGAGCTTTTTCGCAAATGGGATTCCAAAGCACCAAATACTTCTACTTGGGCTGCAAACATGGAAGCGATAGAAAAGGCTGATGCACTGGATCATAAGCTCACACCTCAGCAACGGCTAAAAGTCGCGCAATGGCTAGCGCACGGTTATCTAGATAGCAACGACAAAAGGAAGCTTGATGGGCAAATTGACAAAGCACTGACAATTCGAGCTTCAATAGCCCCGCGCTTGCGAATTCCTGCCGATGAGCTATTGTTTGCCAGAACACTCAATGTAGAAAATCGCCCAGATCTGGCGGTGTCGGTGTTACGGGATTTGCAGCGCAATAAAAACGACTATCCGAATGTCCGATGGGAATTCGAGCGTGCGCGGATTTTGCTTGCAGAAATCCTCATATATCACGGGCATTTGGATATCGCGGAAAGAAATCTCCAAGAGCAAATGCGGTCAATAGTGACTTCAAAAGCTGAAGTTCACTATAGATTCTTGTTGGGCGACATCAACATGCTGCGGAAAAACTACGACGCGGCTCTCAAAATCTATAAAGATGAAAAAGACCTTCCACATTCTCTTGGAGCAGCTGACTGGGCAGCATTGGCTCGCGTTGCAATTTACAAGAACGATAATGCCATGGCAGCGTTATACCTCAAGAACAGTGAGCAGATGTGCAAGGAGGAGTTTCCGCCCGGACCGTGCGAAACAATCGTCTTGCTGGAGACTCTCCTGGCGGCCAGACAACATGATCATGAGGCAGCCAAGAAACTCCTCAACTCCTTTAGGGACGCTAAGCAAGTTTCTAGCGCCTTTACGGTGCACTTCAGAAACTCAGATCGTCAATTATGCGTCGAGGCACTACGGGCGGCCGGCTACAATGATCTAATCAAGCTCCTTGGGTTTTACGCCTTCCCTGGTAGCACGCCGGCAGAACCACTTGATACAACGAGCATTAACTAGGCTCCGCCAAATAAGCTCAATTGTTGTGAATCCGCAGAGCCCTTGCCCTTCTCTGGCACACTCAGATCGCTCTCGGTATTCAAGGAACCGTCGGCTCGAATGTGCCTGACGTCGATATCAAATTCTTGTAAAGCCGGTGCCAGCAAGTGTCTTCGATGGCATCCGGCTGGATTTTCTTCTGCGCACATCAGCGCAATGGAGTATTTTTCCAACCCCGTCACCAGGCGACTGATACCATATTTGAAGACCTCAGAACTGGAAACGAGTTGATAGTCCAAATTGCCCTCGTCATCATAAAGGGAGGAGTCTTTTGGCATTCCGCCTATCTGTTTGCCCAGGTAGACATACTTTAGGCCCGCAGAGCGCAAGCTGACCTTGATTGGTTCCATGTTGAAATGTACGGCATAGCGCGTGTAAGGCGATGATCGAACATCGGCAACTACGTCAATCTTGTGCATTTCGAGCAGCTCCACGAACGACTCGAAAGAGCCATTTGAATGACCTACTGTATAAATAATCCGCATCTTGGTTACAACTACTACAGCCGCCCACTCCCCAGAACCAACCTATGTTATCTTGGCCGTGCTTGGAGCGCTTTGATTCTAAATGCTGAGATGTCTGTAATTCAACGAAGAAAGAGTACAACTGTTCGGGTCGGCGATAAGTTTATCGGTGGCAGCGCTCCACTACTCGTACAGTCCATGACCAATACACCGACCGAAGACCCTAGAGCCACGGCTGAGCAGGTTTTCGACCTCTGGACTGCCGGCTCTGAGATAGTGCGCATCACGGTCAACACCCGGGAAGCGGCTATGGCAGTCCCGGAAATAGTCGCTTTGCTTGAGCAAAAGGGCGCAAATGTACCGCTGGTTGGCGATTTCCACTACAACGGGCATCTTTTGCTTCGCGAGTATCCAGAATGCGCCCGCCTGCTAGCTAAATACCGCATAAATCCGGGAAATGTCGGACACGGCGACAAGCACGACGAAAATTTCAAGAGCATGATCGATGTTGCGTTGAAGCATGATAAGCCGGTTCGCATTGGGGTGAATTGGGGTTCCCTTGACCAAGAACTACTGGCCCGCATGATGGACGAAAATGCTCACAGTGCTAGTCCGCAGGAAGCTCAGGACGTGTTAATTGCCGCTATAGTGGCCAGCGCCGTACAATCTGCTGCTCTGGCTGAGTCTTACGGGATGCAGAGGGATCGAATCGTATTGAGCGCTAAAGTATCTGAAGTGCCGGATTTGATTTCGGTTTACAGGAAGCTTGCAGCCGCCAGCGATCATGCGCTGCACCTGGGATTGACCGAAGCTGGAATGTCAACCAAAGGTATTGTCTCCAGCACAGCAGCTCTGGCCGTGTTGCTGAATGAAGGCATCGGCGATACGATCCGCGTGAGCCTGACCCCGGAGCCGGGCAGTTCCAGGACTCAGGAAGTTCACGTCTGCCAACAAATATTGCAGTCGCTCAAAATTCGTTCATTCGCGCCGCAGGTGACGGCCTGCCCAGGTTGCGGAAGGACGACAAGTTCGCTGTTCCAGGAATTGGCGCAGCAAATTCAAGGGCACCTGAGCCAGCAAAGACCGATTTGGAAAGAACTCTATCCTGGTATCGAAACGATGAAGGTTGCCGTGATGGGGTGCATCGTCAACGGCCCGGGAGAATCAAAGCACGCCGATATCGGCATTTCGCTGCCAGGTACAGGCGAAGAACCACGCGCTCCAGTTTATGTCGACGGCAGGCACTTCACGACACTATCTGGTCCTACTTTAGTAGACGATTTCATTTGCCTGCTCAATGACTACGTGCAAAATCGGTACGGTTCCGGTCTACAAACCCGAAGGTAAGTCCATGTCTCAAACAATCGCCGATGGATTTGATTGCTCCACGTGTAAGGAGCACCATCCGGAATTACCCATGAGCATGGCATTTGCAAGTCCTGATTTCATTTCGAAGATGCTCCCATGGGATCAAGAATCCCGCTGCAAATCAAGCGAAGACTGGTACATTGTCGACGATTCGATGTTCTATATTCGCGGTTGCCTGGAAATACCTGTCGTTGGAGGCGGACAGCCTTTCGTGCTCGGCATCTGGAGCACGCTTAATGAAAACGATTTTGATACCACTATGGAACTGTGGACTGACCCTTCACGCATAAATGAGCCGCCATACTTAGGCATGCTCTCGAACGACATACCGACTTATACCAATACACGACTGCTTCAAACCAAGGTGCAGACCCGCCAGAGCGGTGAACGACCATTGATATTTGTTCCGGACAAACACCCCTTGGGACGCGATCAAAGAGATGGAATCACTCGCGAAAAAGTAATTGAATTTGCGCAGTTGGTTCTCCATGGTCGCAGCGACAACCCGTACGGTTACCTTTGCGAAAAGTAGTCGCCGCGTTGATGCATCTCATGCTGCCATTTGATTATTTCAATTGGCTGCAACGAAACACAAAACGAAAGAATCACCCGAGGACAGCGGGTGATTCTGTTGCTCGGATTGGGCTGCACCGTCACAGAGATATCCTTGCGAATTTTCTGCAACTTAGAAGGCGGCGTGTAGCGCAGCTAACCTACGAACAAGGGTGGAATATTTGCGTAGCTCACTTTCATGATGGGCGGTTTCAGGTCTTCAGGTTTCAGAGCTTTGATACGATCTCTTAGCGTCTCAGCCTTTTTCATAAGGTCTGCTCCGGGCACAATCTGCGGGGGTCTTACACTCCCGGCGACCGTTGAGACAATCTCGGTGTCACCGGCAGCATTCTTCTTCAACTCTAAACGAGTGATATCGAGAACGCCAATTAGAGTGGTTGCAGTGAGACCTTTGACGTCTTTCAAAATCAAAGTACCATCGGCAGCTTTCTCCATTGTTGCCGAGAATTTCGTGTCGATGGTTAGCTTGGTGCAACCATCTTTTAAAAGGTCTCGCTTTATGTCATGTGGTTTTCCCAGGACGGCTTCGATCTTGTCTTCAGTCTTACCTGCTCTAATGGAAATTTCGCTGACGCCGGCATCATCGAGAACACCTTGAGCTTTAGGCCCGATCTTGTCGAAGTTCTTCTTATCAATGGTGATCTTTTCGTCCTTCTCAGCGGTCTTCGCGTCAAAGACCTGGACAAGCTGGTCCAGAACTGGAGCACCTCTCTGCAGGTCGCAAGCGAGGGCAGCAAAAGAGTCCTCAGCGGGTAATCCTGCGGCCGTCTCTTTAATTGCTTCCGGACGTCCCATCGACCACTGCCTCATCACGTTTGCTGGCTAGATGATCGCAAGGAACGAGCACGCTGTAACTGTGTCTCAGCACATACACGGTTTTGCCAAATTTCATTTTGGTAGTGGCGCATACCATAGAATCCACAGCCGCTGAGCGGCATAACCACGCCTAGTCTGTTGCCAGCAACGTTGTTGCAATCACCAGAAGGAACGAGCCCTTCTTCACAGCAACACACCGATTGATAGCGTCCGCATAAACAAAAACGGTAACCGTACATGCCGCCGGTCACCGTTTTGTCTGGTTCTGTTCAGTGATTACTGATTCAACTTCTTCAGCTCGGCCGTCAGTTTCGGAACAATCTCAAGCACGTCACCGACAAGTCCGTAAGTTGCATGCTTGAAGATTGGTGCATCAGCATCTTTGTTGATGGCCACGATCACTTTCGAGGAATTCATTCCAGCAAGGTGTTGGATGGCGCCTGAGATGCCGCAAGCGAAATACAACTGCGGGCTGACCACTTTACCGGTTTGACCAACTTGGTGTTGATGATCAATCCAGCCAGCGTCAACGACGGCCCGTGACGCGCCAAGTGCTGCGCCTAGAACATCGCACAGCTCTTGCAAGACGCCCCAATTTTCCGGACCTTTGATTCCCCGTCCGCCGGAGACGATCACGCGAGCTTCGCTGAGTTCCACTTTCTGGCCTTCAGCAGCGTGTGTTGCTGAAACTTTAGCGCGGATTTTCTCAGGCTTGACAGGCAGATCTTCAATGGCGGCTTGCGTACCGTTTTCGGATTCGACAACTGGGAACACGTTAGGACGGGTGGTGGCAAAAGCGATCGGAGATTCGAACGCTACTGTTGCTCGCACTTTACCGGAGTACATTGGACGCACAGCAAGAAGATTGTCGCCGTCCTTTTGAAACTCAACAACATCAGTAGCACATGGTGCATCAAACCGTGCAGCGACACGCGGCAGCAGATCTTTGCCAAGTGAGGTGTTGGCAGCAAAAACGTACTTCGGATCTTCTTTTTTGATGGCGTCGGTCAGAGCAGCAGCAAATCCCTCTGTCGAGTAATTTGCAAAATCCGCTCCGTTAACGACCAATATTTTGTCCGGCTTGCATTTGTTGGCAACGCCAGCCATTGCATTCACGTTGTCCCCTACAAGGACAGCAACCACCGGTTTTTCGCCTTTGGGAGCCAACCGACGCGCCTCAGACAAAGCTTCCAGACTGGATTTGCGAACCTGTCCATTGCGAAGTTCGACGAAAACTAAAATTCCATTTGCCATTTCAAAAATCTCCAGAAAAACTCATCGCAACTAAATGACTTGCGCTTCTTTGCGCAACAGATCGACTAGCAATTTGATCTTTTCATCAACGTCGCCTTCGAGAATGCGACCTGCTGGACGATCTGGTGGTGCGGTCATGGTTTTGATTTTCATCTTCGAGTGGACGGCTCCCACAATTCCACTCAAGCCAAGCGCGGCAGCATCTTTAACCACAATCTCTTTTCTGCGAGCAGCCATAACTCCTTTGATGGACGGGTAGCGCGGCTCGTTCAGACCTTTCTGTGCGCTGATGACGACCGGCAATGGTCCTTCAACCGTCTCGTGAGCACCCTCGATTTCTCGCTCTGCCTTAAAGTTGGTGCCCTCTATCTCAAACTTCATTAGCACGTTCACCTGCGGCCAGTCGAGAAGCTCAGCGACAATCGACGGCACCTGGCTGTGGTCACCGCCAACACCTTGATGGCCGCAAACGATCACGTCGAATCCACCATCTTTAATGGCCGCGACAAGTACCTTTCCGGTGCTCAACGGGTCCAGATTTGCAAACTCGGCATCTTGCAAGTGCACAGCACTATCGATTCCGCGTGCAAGTGAATCGCGAAGCACTTCTGTTGCCTCTGCGCCACCGACCGAGAAAACCACGGTTTCACCGCCGTGTTTTTCCTTTAGCTTCAATGCTTCTTCAATGGCGAATTCATCGTAAGGACTCGTGATGAACCGAATGCCACTGAAGTCGATGTTCGTTTTATCCGCACCGACCTGAATTTTGGATTCGGTGTCAGGCACCGCCTTGATACAAACCGCGATTTTCAAGGGACTACTCCTAATGATTCTATTCATGAATTCTCGAAATCCGATTATATTGATGGTCCGCCCAGGAACGGCAGTTTTTACCACATTCTTTAATTACCGCAGTTACAACTCAGTTGCAAAGTGAGGATAGTTCTGATGAAAGTTACATTCAAACGGTCTGGCGGCTTTGCACCGATGCCGTTGTCAGGTTCTATCGACACGGACACTAGCTCAACGGAAGATGCCGTTAAGCTACAACAGCTTGTCGAGAGCAGTGGCATCATGCAAGCGGAAAGCGCTTCCATACCTGGAGCGTGCGATATCCGCTATTACACAGTCGAGATCGAAAGCCAGTCAGAAACAAAAAAAGTGAAATTCGATGAGCTCAGCGTGCCGCCAGCCGTGCGACCACTAATCGAATTTTTGCAAGAACGCGCGAGCGGCTTGTTTGCTGACTAAAATGACCGAAGAGTATCCGACGATCCGTGATTGCCGTTTGACTTGCCTAAATAGATTGCACGTTGCTCCGATATCGGTTGACCCTCCTAAGTAGATTACGCGGTCCTCCGATATCGGTTGACCCTCCTAAGTAGATTACGCGGTCCTCCGTTATCGGTTGACCCGCAGATATAGATAGATG
>JADYXS010000095.1 GCA_021772155.1 Candidatus Obscuribacter sp. | reverse complement strand
GTCCGCTTCTTGGTTTCAGAATCATATATGTAGAAGCCGCGCCCGGTTTTCTGTCCAAGCAGCTTCTGCTCAACCATCGCCGCTAGAACAGGAGCCGGGCGGAATCGCTCACCATACTCCCGGTAGTTGAATTTTGCCACTGCAAGCCCGATGTCTGCACCGTTCATGTCTCTAAGTGCAAAAGGGCCAATAGGCATCACATAATCACAGACAGCTTTATCAATCTGCTCTATGGAAGCCGAGCCTTCCTGTAGACAATAGAGGGCTTCGTTCATGTATCTGCCCAACAATCGATTCACAAGAAAGGAGGCGCATTCTTCGACTTTCACAGCCAACTTGCCCAACGATTGGACGAAGGTGATGCATGTGGAAATTGTTTGCTCAGACGTGTCGAGCCCGGGTATGACCTCAACGAGCTTCATAAGATGCGCGGGATTGAAGAAATGCAATCCAACGACACGTTCAGGACTCTGAGTGAATGCCGCAATTTGCGTGATCGACAGACTGGAAGTATTGGTGCTGAGAATAGCGTCCGGTCGGCAGTGCTTTTCGAGGTCCTGAAAAACGCTGCGTTTGATGTTGATATTTTCGACCACAGCTTCGATGACCAGATCGACCGAAGCGAATTCCTCATATGTGGTGGCAAGTGAAATCGCCTCGAGCTGTTTCTTAGCGTCCGCTTCCGACAGCCCTTTGCGCATTTGCGATTCGAGCATCTTGTCGATGCGCTTGCTGCCTGCATCCAGGAGCTCCTGGGTGACATCTTTCAGAAGTACGCTGTAGCCCTTGCCTGCCAGCGCCACAGCAATTGAGGCCCCCATTGTTCCGGCACCAATAACAGCGACTTTACTAATTTGCATACTTACTCCAGGTTGCGCTCAGAGTATAAGACGGCAAAAAACCGATTTACTGAAGGCATATGGTGTCAAGCACACCGCCGGGCGATGTCAGGGCCGCCCATTAGGCATACGTCGCCTATACCAATGGACGCTGCTGAATGTCTGCAATGCCCACTCCTCAGCCCGTTTCGGGATCTTCAGAATTAACCACTTGTCAACTTTGCGAACATTAAATAGCCATAGCTTTTTATTTACCTTTCGTTATCATTGAAACAAAGTTAACGGATCGTTAACGACTCGGCTTAAACCATATTTCTTAGTTCGCTTGCTCACCCCGAGGAGGCCACATATGTTCGTCTTCCTACTAATTTCAGCAGAACTGGCGCTTCTCTACGTCGTTTTCTGGTATCTGTACGTCCGTGACCCGAAGTGCAAAGAACGCATCAAAGGCGACCTCTGGGGCGCATACGAGGGCGCCGATACTTCGCAGGATTATTGCCCCGTTTATCAAGAACCAGCTTGCGTAAAAGTGGATCAAACCGCATACGCACATGCTGAAGAATTCATTTGGGATTCGAACTCGAACAGCTACATTCCTGTATCACAGTACGAAGCAATGTCGCTGCTCGCAAAGATGGCAGCCCAGCTTGATCGTCAGCTCAGCCAATTGAACGTCAAGCCATAATTCAATCTACGGACATCCAAAGAGGCGCAACGCGTCTCAGGTTCGCTAAACTATAGGCGTGGCAACTAATCAACAACTTGATAATCCCGCCGGTGGTGGCACAGACAAGCACAATGTGCTCGTCTCAATCCGCGACATCAAAAAACACTTTCCAATCAAGAAAGGTTTTTTCAATAAGCAGGTCGGTGCGGTGCGGGCACTTGACGGTGTCAATTTAGATGTTTACGAAGGCGAAACTCTAGGGCTTGTCGGTGAGTCCGGGTGCGGCAAGTCCACGCTTGGACGAATCATTTTGCGATTGCTGCCGGCAACTTCTGGCACTGTGACATTCGGCGATGTTGACGTCTTAAACTGCGATGCCACAACAATGAAACGCCTTCGCAGTGATATGCAGATCGTGTTCCAAAATCCGTACGCCAGCTTAGATCCCAGAATGACAGTTGGACAAAGTATTTCTGAACCGTTGGACGTGCATAAGGTGGCCACCGGTGACGCACTGCGAAAGCGCGTTTTGGAATTGATGAATCTGGTCGGATTGTCAGCTGCTATGTACGACCGTTATCCGCACGAATTTTCAGGCGGACAGCGGCAACGAGTGGGTATCGCGCGGGCATTGGCGTTGAATCCAAAGCTGATTGTCGCTGATGAACCTGTGTCCGCTCTCGACGTAAGCGTGCAAGCTCAGATTCTCAATCTGCTAATAGATCTGCGCAAGGAATTCGGTCTTACGTATTTGTTCATCGCGCACAACCTGGATGTCGTACGGTATATCAGCGATCGGATCGCCGTAATGTACCTGGGCAGCATAGTAGAAATTGGAAACACAAAAGAGGTTTACTCGAACCCGCTGCATCCTTATACCAAAGCATTAATCAGTGCAGCGCCGATTCCGGATCCCGACGTAGATCGCAGTGGACGCATTATTTTGCAAGGAGATCTGCCCAGTCCAGCAAACCCGCCTTCAGGATGTCGATTTCACACCCGCTGCTTCATGGCGCAGCCTAACTGCATCACCGATGTGCCACCACTTCGCGAAATTAAGCCTGGTCATTTTTCGGCCTGCCACTATGCCGAAACACTTCTGCCAGGTGGAACACTTCCTGCGCGCACAATTTAGTCCCGCGCCCGCTTCTACCCATTATTGGCCACCGCGGAGCGGGCAGGACGCCGCGCTCGCCGGTAGCAGCGTAGAGTAAGGTCGACTGCTCAGGGTTTACCATGTGGTCAGTCCGGGCGTTTCTTGAAAGGATTTGACAAGGTACCTCGAATCTCGGTTAAAACCGGGCATATATGGTGGGAATGGCTCGGAGGAGATGCGATGAAGCGCTTGAACTGGCTGCTATCGGCAGGACTGATGCTAGGAATGCTGATAAACCCGAGGTTATCGGCCAAAGCCGATGCGCCTGGTCATGGCATGATTTTGAACAGCCCACACGTTGGACTGTTGTATTTATATGTCACTCAGGGTGGTATAGCCGTCGTTTTTCCCAAAACAGGCGCCAAGATCGTTTTGCATGCTCCGCAATGGAAAGTCGTGATGTACAACGACAAGTCCAAAGTCTATTACGTCGAGTCGATCGATGACATGACAAACCTGGACACCAGAGTTTCTAAGCACGGACGCGCAGCACAGATTGCCAGACGCGCAAACTCCAACAGCATAAGGAAGGGCAAAACTGCCCAGATCGCCAAATTGACGGCGACGCAGTACCTGATCCACACGATGTCCGACAGCGGACCGAAGCTGGCAGAGACCTGGATCACCCAGGATTTCACGCCGCCAAAACAGCTAATTGACCTACTTGGCAAATTATTCAGAATCGAGACGTCAAACTTCCCGAAAGGAATGCCGCTACGCGTCAAGCTTTCGGATGATGCAGGCAAACGCGACCTGATCTTCGAAACGCTGAAATGTGAACCGCAAATGATCAAATCCGCGTCGTTCTCCTATCCAACGAATTACAAGCGCGTTGACAATGAAATTGCAGTTCTTGTGGACGAAGCAAGCCGGAAGAAGATGGAGAGCATTCTCGAAGATTCTGACGAACTTAGCTCCATACTCGGTTCATCTTCCTCGAAGGGTAACAACGCCAACACCAATTACCGCCCATCGATGTCAAATTACCGTCCTATCACGCCAGTCAGCCGTCCAGCAACAGTCAATCCACAGACAAAGAAGCCGCCGGCACAAGGCGATTGGTGGGGTAACATCATGAACACGCTCGGCGGTGGCAAGTAGAAGACGTCGCACCAGCTGCGATACCACGAATTAACGGGAGGGGCCATGTCCCTCCCGTTAATTCGTGAAGAGGACGGCAAGAGCCGACGCGCCCCTACGTTAGCAGGAGGGGACAAGCCCTCCCTACACTCGACAGGACAAGGTCCTTGCCTAAAGCTCTGGCACCGCCATGCTGTCGACATCGATTTTGATAGCATCTGATTTGACTTTGGCAGCTTTTCCATCAATGATATCTTGGATCTCATGGATCTGTGGTGCGTTTGCACCGAGCACATCTTTGTACATTCGCACCGATTCTTCGTAGTTTTTAATGGCATCGTCGTGCTTGCCCCAGGCTTCGTACAAGCCGCCCAGGAGTCTGTGTGCGTATGCCGCTCCGACTGAAGAATCGCCTTCTGTTTCGCGCATGATAGAGAATATCCGAAGATACTGAGTTTCGGCTTCACCGAACTTATTTTGCTTCTCGTAAATCAGAGCCAATTGTTCAAGAAGTGGTATCAACTCAGGGTCGTTTGAACCCAGGAACTTCTCAATCGTTTCACTAGACTTACGCAGAATGGTCTCTGGACCCTTCGTCGTATTCTCCCGCCGCAGCTCATTAAGCAACGCCAGAGGCGCAAGAGCCACCTGGGCAGTTTTGATTTTGAACAGTTCTTCAGGCGAAAGCTTGTACACTTTCTTAAAAATTTCGCGACCGTTCTTATAGTCACCAACGGCGTCGTAAACCCAGGCAAGCCTTTTCAACGTGTCGATATAGCGCGGGTCTTCGTCACCAAACGTGTCCAGCGCGACTTTGGCCGCCTGTTTGAATTTCTCTTGTGCAATCGGAAACTCCTCGCGAGAGTAGGCCTTCTGCGCATCCGTCTTGAGAGCTTTCCACTGCGATTCCTGGCTTGTGCGGAAGAACATCAAAGCAAATCCCACCAAACACCCGGCGATCACAACCGAGAGAACAACCAGCAAAACATTATTAGCCAGTTCGTCATACTTTTTGCGCAGACGCTTAATCTGTCCGAATTTCGCCTTCATCTTGACGGTGAAAGGCCGCCTATCTTTGAAGCCGGACTTCGTCAGCATCAAGTCGTCGTGGAGCTCCGCCATCGTTTGATAACGCTGGATAGGCTCTTTTTCCATGCAACGCATGACGATAGCTTCGATCTTGGCCGGAATTTTTACTTCGGGTCGAACTTCCGAAAACTTTTTCGGCTTTTCGTTCATGTGCTTGTACATCGTCTCAAGCACGTGTTCGCCGACTATCGGCGGTTTGCCCATCAAGGCTTCATACATCACGCAGCCCATTGCGTAGATGTCTGATGTGCGTTCAACCTTTCTGCCGACGAACTGCTCTGGGCTCATGTACAGCGGGCTTCCGAAGACCTCGCCGGTCTGCGTCAGTTGCATTTCCTTGCCAGAACTCGGCATCATTTTGGCAATACCAAAGTCAACGATTTTAACGAAGTCCGCTTGGTCCTTCGTTTTCATCAGCATGATGTTGCTTGGTTTTAAGTCTCTGTGCAAAACATCTTTGGCGTGCGCTGCAGAAAGAGCTTCGCAAGCCTGAATCATGATGTTGACTGTGCGCTCAACTTCCAGTCTTGATTCGGCTTCAATAACCTCTGAAAGGCTTTTACCTTCCAAATATTCCATGACGAGGAACGGCTGCTCCGTGTCGGGAGCAATCCCAAAGTCATACGCCTGAATGACGTTCGGGTGTTCAATGTTACCGGCGGCTTTGGCTTCCTGATTGAATCGCTTAACGGCCTGCTCATCATCAACCAGGTGCCGATGCAGCATCTTGATGGCAATGGTGCGGTCCATCCACTGGTCGTGAGCCTTGTAGATGATACCCATCCCGCCGCGACCGATTACCTCGACCACTTTGTAGCAACCCAAGGTCTTGCCGATCATCATGTCCTGAACCGGCGGCATAATCAGCGAGCTGTCGCACGCACAAATGGAACGTTCGCCTGCCAACTCTAATCCGCAGGCGGGACACTTAGGAATCGTTACGGTCTGTTGTTCTATGCCGGGCTTTGCTTCAAATTCCATCGGCTGACCATTTCACGACACCGCACTAGGCGGCACATGTCCAATATGCCCAACCAATCTATGCATCAGACCGAAGATGCCCGCTTGGAAACAGCAATCCGGCGGGCAGAACATCACTTCAGGCTATTCAATTGCATCTCTGCTTCCGTGGCGTGAACAATGTCGTTTCGCTTTCTGTAAAGCTTGCTTGCAGTCAACAGATCAGAGCGAGCCTGATCTATTTGACCAAGGTGCTTCTCGGCAATTGCTCGATTGAAGTATCCTTCAGGTTCGGTAGGATCAAGTTCTACAGCCTTCGAGTACGCCACAATGGCCTCGGGTTGCTTGCCGGTGTCATCAAGGATATTACCTCGATTGATGTATGCAGCCGAAAGTTTAGGATTGAGTTTGATTACCTCGGTAAAATCAGCCAGGGCCTTGTCATAATCCTTGCGGTTGTAATAGACAATGCCGCGGTTGTTATAGGCCTCCCAACAAGTCGGTTCTTCTGATACTGCCTGGCTAAAACTCTGTATTGCTCCATCGAAATCGCCTTTGTGACTTAATTCGTTGCCCCGATGGTAATTTGGATTCTTGGACACGGCGCCGGTTTCGCTAGAAACTATGCTGGCACCTCCTTGTTTGAGTAGTCGCATGGCATCTATGAATCCGGGCGGATTGTTTGGCATTCCGCATTGTTTGCCATTAGGACTTCCGAGGTCGTCAAAAACAACGAATGCAGGCAGGCCTCCCAGCGCCAGGTCGCTATGGAGCTTCGCGGCCCTGCGGCTATTGGCCGGCAAGTCCAGCACAACAAAGTTGTCTTTGAGAAATGACTGCACGGCACTGTCGCTCAGTATCTTGTCGAACAACAACGCGCATCCTGGTGAGCTGGGATGCGTAATGATGGCGAGCAATGGCTGATTCCGTTGGCGGGCCTTAGCTAATGCTTCATCGAACTCGTATTCCATCGAGAGCTCAACCGGGGTCGTCGGTGTGCCAGTGCTTTGTTGTGCCCAGGCGGCAGGCACTAAGACAAAAATGAGAGCAGCAATCAGCAATGGGCAGGCGAAGAAGTGGAACATGCAACTTAATCCTCGTCGACTGTCACTGGTGGATTCTAATTCTGCATGTATACCCTGCAGTAATTACTCTGATTGTTAATTGGACTGTCCGTGCCACGGAAGCCTTATAGCCAGTGCCGCAAATACGGATCGCGCCACGTACTGAACCGAGGCACCTGCTTCAATGCGGACGATTGACAGCTTGGATTGCAGCTAATTGCTTACGCGCGCCTACCAGCTTGTTGAGCTCGTGCCCTTTAAGTGCACCTCGATTGGCAAGCTTGGACAGTCCAAGAATGGCAAACTTCAAGGCTGCTTCTTTCGTCTCAAAAGCTGGACCATACGACGTCTCGTTACAACCGACAAAAATTCTCTGCACGGCTGTGACTTTGCCGGCGCCATAGCCCAACTTAAATGTCGCTCCATCATAGGTATGGCAGGCTTCAACCGGTCCGAAGGAAGCGCGCTCGAAATCCGCAGAAAAGCGTAGTTTTCCTTTGAACTGGCTCGTCAACTGGGTCTTACTCAGTCCGAAGAACTCATATTCATCCACACCCCATGGCACATAACCGGCGGCAACCTCTTGTGCAAACGCGGCCCCGCCACTTAGCCAAAGCAACAATGCAGCGAAGATAGCGAATACTTTCATGATTTAAATTCCAGCCAGCTTTGGCCGCAGATTGGTTATGGACCCATCAGTGCGATACCAAACGGAGCCAAAGATTCCTTTTTCCACTATCTCATCGTAAACGGCGAACACGCATTTGCCTGGGCCTACGCCAGCTTCGTCCAGAAGCGGCGCAGTCCATTTTCTCAATGTAAGTATTCGAGTTGTGCTTCCAGTGACCACCCATATCGGGAAACCAGCTTTCAAAAAAGCTTTGATCTTTGGCTCCCAATGCCGAGTCTGGCGAAAATTGCCGGTGTCAATTTCAATCAGCACTTTCAACAAATCCATTCCCGGATAGCGAAACCCGGCTGTGGCATCGGCGCGCTCATCGATAGCGTCTACGTCCCCAGAAAGTTCTTTCCAGAACTCGCGCCCCGTAGTCCATTCAAGATCGCCGATGATGCTTTGTCGAGCGGCATCCTCCATCGCTAAGCGCACATCAACAAGCCGCAGAAAGTGTTCCTTGTGGTATGTGTGTGCCGGGCCGGTCGGGATAGTCTCCCAAGAAATGCCTCGGTGCTGTTCCAGCGCCTTGGCTCCTGCCGCAGTAAGAAAATAGATCAATTCCGGGCGCCCGCGCCCTTCCATTCGGCCGCTGGAAGAAGCTCCTGTGTATCCTGCCTGCTGCAATCGCCTTAGTCGCTTGCGCGCCGTCTCATAACTGATATCAGGAAAACAAAGGATTGCCAGCTGGCTGGAACTCACGGTCCTGTGGAGATAAAGTTGGACCAGCGCCCAAACGTCACGCTCCATGAGAATCAGGTTGCGCCGCTTGACCTTGCTTCTTAAATTTCGTTCCATCACGTCGGATTCCAGGTTGCCGTTATAGTACCCCAATAATACGATTGTACGCGTTTCTGGAAATAGGGAAATAGGCTTTCAGTTATTTGATTTTGCGGTGTTGCACAAGATTCACAGCATGTTCAAAGCGAGCTATGACCCGGCAACTGCGACCGGCCTCCGACAGGCCCCAATTCCTGCGACCTCCGTGGTCAAAGTCCCATTGACACCACCTCTTGGCATCACTTAAGGTGACATGATTGCATCGCAAACTTTTCATCCGCATGTAGACCGAATTTAACCGGCCAGCATTGCGAGTCAACTGAGGAAAAGCATGAAGACAGCACGGAAAAAATCCGCAGTCAAAGAAGCCATGGCCACCAATCTCCATCTGATTACACGCCATGAGTCACACACGAAAACACCCGGTCCCATGTACCGCTGCGTGTGCGGAAACTTCGAGCAAAGCTGCAGCGTGCATTGGCTCGCGATTATGCTTCCGGAAGCGCAGCACTAAAGTATCCACCGACGCAATTTTTTTGGACGTATTTCGTCGTCATTCGCGTGACGGGAAATAGCCCTCATTTTCGCGCTTTTTTACGGGACATATCGGACCGCACCATTTTTCCGGAAATGAAAGCATTGCCTTTCACGGACAACTCACTTCGCAGATTTTTCCTCTAAATGCACGCACAGAACTGAACTCATCACCGGTCAACAGACGAATTGCATCTGCAGCATGCACCGTACGATCGACGATAGCACCACCGCCTGATTGCTCGCGTTCACCAAACACACCCGCATTTGCTCCAGTTGCTCATGGCTGATGCCAACCGGCTTCTCGCCGACGATGTGAATACCGGTAGCCGCAGCAGCAGATACTACTTCAAAATGTCGCGCATTTCCGAAGCGATGATTACTGGTTAGAACTCGATGCTATTGCCTCGTTGTTGTGGGCGCGGCATCGGTTGCTGACCGGGTTGCTGTGGTTGTTGCTGCTGCTGTTGTATTTGTTGTTGTGGTTGTTGCTGTAGTTGTGGTTGTTGCTGTAGTTGTGGTTGTTGCTGTAGTTGTGGTTGTTGCTGTAGTTGTTGCTGTGGCTGTTGTTGTACGGCTTGAGCAGGTACGCCGTACTTCGCCATGTCGCCATGCAAGTTTGTGACCGGCTGCCGCTGTCCGCCCGGAGCTGGCGGTATTTGATTACCATAGCCAGCTGGAGCAGGTGCAATTGGTCCTGTCGGGGCCGCTGCTTGAACAGGCTGTCCGGTGGGAGCTCCAGTCTGTGGTCCTGGTCCGCAGAAGGCACCGCACTCGATGCAGAAGCGACCTTTGCCTGGCCACTTGTTGCACTTAACGCAAAGACGATCGCTACTTGGAACGCCGTTGCTCGGCGCACCGTTATTCGGCTGTGGCATTGCAGCAGCCACCGCCGGCTGAGGAGCAGTCAGCGGTCCTGTCGGCGCGCCACCGCCCGGTCCGGCTGATCCGGGGAACGGAGGACGACCCATCATCGACGCCGCGGCAGCAGCACCGATTGCTGCAATACCGGCACCGGTTATTGCCGGCGTAGCCGCTGCGGCTCCTGGTCCTACAGCTGCGGCGACACCATTAGCCATGGCAGCTAAAGCTTCACCAGCCTTCGGTCCAGCAAACGCAGCAATCGCTTGCTGTGCACGCCCGGTCAAAGCAGCTGCGCCCTGAGGCACCACGCCAGGCGGCAATCCCGGAACACCAGGCTGTCCACCGCCATGTTCATCAATCATGCCGGAAGCATCATTTCGCGCATTGACGTTGTGGAGCAAGTGGAGTCTGGCGATCTCTTCAATGCCTCTCAAGTCACACATAAACGGCTTGAGTTCGCCGAATTCCGGATCTCCAGCTGGAGACAGATACACCAGAGCATGGTGCTTCTCCATCCGTTTGATCGAGTCCGAATCAACTCTAGCTACAACCTGTTGAGAGTGGATCCGGTTCCAACTGGTCGGGAAGATACCGAAGCCATTGGAATCGTAGTGATCTGACACGCCCGGAACAATAATGGCGTGTTTGCCAATTTCATCCGAGAAGAACTTAGCTGTCGTTTCGTCTGCGTTGTGCAAGCAAACACGGACCGCTGAGTTGGAGAAGATTGTCTTCAACTCTGGGCTACCATTGGGCGAGCTATCTTTGGCGATTTGGGAGATGTTCTGCAGAATGACGGTAAGACCGCCGTTGGCACCACGGACGATAGCAGATAGTCTACCGGCAATGTCCATGTTCAAAGTTTGATATTCATCGAAGAACGCAAACAAAGGGAGCACGCTGTTCGTACCGTATCTGGTGTGCAACGCTTGTTGCAGTTGATAGACGAAGCAAGATGCCAGAGACTCAGCATCGGGACCCATCGATGCCGGTGCACCGAAGATCAAGACGGTGGGCTTGTGCATAGCAGCACGTATGTCGATATTGCTGGCTTCCGTGCAACGCAGCACGTTAGGATTCTTGAACATTCTTAGGCGACCGCGAACGCCCTGAATGTTCTTGTCCCAGTCGCTGTCCGTTCTGATGATCGAACTCAGTGTTTGCGTCAGTTCATTCAACTCACCAGGGTTGACGTCCGGATTGTTTTTGAGACGACGCAGAGACTCAACGATATTTCTGCGATTGTTGACCAGGCGCATCAAACCACGCGGGTTGCGCGGCAAAGGTACAACTTCAGCAACCTGACCATTCTCATCTTCGCCGGCCACCATTACGGCGCCCCACGTCAGCAACGTAGCAAGTCCGTTGATGTAACCATGGTCACGTTCTGCCCAGTGCTGCTCTTCCGGAGGAAGGGAGTTTACGTCCTGAACGATGGAAGAGGCAAATACAACCGGGTCGAGATCTAATGGATTCCAGTGAATGGATTCGGTATCTAACGGGTTGAAGTACAGAGGATCAAATCCAGCATGCATCGCTTCGGGTAGCAAGCTCCATTTGAAACTTTCTTTCTTCTCGTCAAGGCTCGGATCGTTGGCTTTAGCTTCCAAGGCGATGATTACGCAAGGCTTAGCCAGCAACGCTTTAATGACGGCGCGCATCAGAGTCGTTTTACCTGAACCTGATGGAGCTACGATGAACATGTTTTTGTTCGGTAGACGACCGAGCGGAATGGTGATGGGCAAGTGCGTTCTAGCCAGAAATCCGAACGGCAGAACGATACCATCTTGATCGCTCCAGGCAGCCTGTGGATTACGTTTTCCAAGGCGACCATGACGGCGCAAGTTAGGCGGACAAACGAAGGAGCGTTCGTAGTCGCGCGGTGTCATCATGCCTGATGGTGGGTTGAATGTTCTGATTGTTTGCCACGGGAAGAGGCGTTTCTTGTGGGCAGCAGCGATGATTAACGCTAGAAGTACAAGAGTCGGAAGCAGAATGGCAATTGAAGTTGCGTCCAAGAAGCCGTGTGTGCGGTAGCCCACTGAGGAGGTGTTAGTGTGCTGCGGAACGCCTTCCATACGGAGAGTTTTGCCTTGCATCGGAACGCCGGCCGTTGGCGGCATGCCCGCTCCAGGGATTGCCGGCTCAACAGGCATACCAGGCTGACTAGCCAGACCAGGAGGGCTTGAAGTGGCCGACGCACCGGAAAGCATTTGTGCGCCGGGTTGAACTAGCGGATTGTCACCGGTCAATGAAGGCACGCCGGCGCTCGGAGCCACGGGAGGAGCTTGCATGGGCTGTTGTTGCGCCATCGCCGGATTTTGACCGTAGTTAGAAGGCATCGATGGTGGTGGCGGAGCGACCTGCTGCTGTTGTTGTTGCTGATACTGCTGCTGTTGCGGAGGGAGAGCAAGCGGGGCTACACCCTGACTGTAGGGATGGAAGCCGTCACCGGAAACTTGTCCGCTCGATACCGGCGGCATGGCCTGCATTTGCGGCAAATGTTGGTTCGGCACAGGATAGGTAGAGCCGCCTTGCTGCGTCATTATCCGGCGCTCGTATTCCTTGGCAGAGACGATTTCGCCAGTGTCGGTATCCTTGTACCGAGTCACTACTCCGCGATCATCAATCTGGGCTCTATAAGGCATTTTCTGCTCCTCGACCTATCTTCTCTTTCTGGAAGCGCACCGTCGTGCACCACCAGGGATTACCGTGCCTGTCCACCTTCGCTGATACCGGCAATCTTCATGCCTTCCGGCGTTTGAATCATCATGTATTCAACGTTGATCTGGCGAGATTTCTGTTGTCCAGAAGCTGCGCTCAAGACCTGCACACCCTTAACCTTCACAATCACCGAGCCATCTTGAAGGTTTTCACTTACATCGACAGCCTGTGGTTGAAACTGGCTTCTCAGTCCGGACTCTTGCACTTGCTTAGCAAGCGTAGCGGTCCAAATATTTTGACGGTACGCACCGGCACAACTTGGTGTCATCGCGCTGATTGCACCTTCTTGCGATTGCATGGCAGATGCTGCACCCAGGTCCCAAACTCTGGGCAACCAGCTATCCATAAATACTCGAGCTGCACCGCGGTCAACCAGTTGCGGGGCCGGTTGCTGTTGTCCTCCCATTTGGGACATCGCTTGTTGTGAAGCACCATAATTGGAAGGACCTCTTCCACCTGTAACATCAGGATCGGTCATCGAGGGAGTCATGGCGGCACGGTTTTTCCGGGCGGAAGCCGGAGACTCGGTCGGCATGAGCAATAGAGAGAGAAAAATTCCCGCCAGCAATCCCGCCACGCCAACCATGATCAGTGTCAGTTTGTATTTTTCGCCTGCTTGATAGTCAAACATGATTCTGATTAGTTCCTTTAGGGTGGGAGCCGAGGGCGCGCCCGATGGTCAGAGTTTCAGCATTTCGGCACTGAAGGTGTCAGGAGTGATACCATTTGCCAGCAAGTGGCACGCCCAGCGCGCATCGCCATTGCAAAGCTCAATCATTTTCGATCGAAGTGGTTGGTCATAGTTCGGTTCAGTGGTGGCCACCCAGTACATGAAACGTGGGACAAGTAGTTTGACCACACCACGCGATTGCTTGTGATAGATCAAGAAAGCATCCGAGTATTCACGATTCTTTCTGGTGAGGTGGCCGATGGCGGACATTTCCGCCGGTGTCAGTCCGCAGGCTTCGCGAATCAAATCGAAGTTACTCGGGTCGTTACCGAGGATGATTTTGATTGCGCTGTTGCTGGCTAGCGTGCGTGCGCGGTCATCGCGCAGCAAGTCACCAAGCTCCTGGGAGATACCGATGAAGAGTAGACCCAAGTGGCGGCTGGTTCTGGATGCATCTTCAACCAGCGTCTTGCCGCCTTCGTAACGAAGCAATCTCCACAACTCGTCTATACAGAAAACGAAACGAGCTGGCTTACCGAGAGCCATTTGCTCTTGCTTGTGGCGGTGCGCACGACGTAACACAAAGTCCGAAACGAACAAGGTGACGACAGCTTCAAGCGTCTTATCGTGAGCCAATTCACCTGTATCGAATATCAGCAACTGCGCATCCATTGGAATTGAAGTTGGTCCGTCGAACAGTTTGCCGAAAATAGCACCGCGGCAATAGAGGCTGAGGCGATTACATAGGTCATCACAGGTTTCGCCGCGCTTGGTACCCTTCGTTTTGGTAGCTTCTTCACGGAGCCAGTTGACCAGATCGCTTTCAATTGGAACGCGACCCTCAGCCGTACACGATATGTAAATTGCCTGGATGCCTTGCATCAAGATCGGCTTTTCATCTTTGGTTAAAGCCTGTTCTCCACGCTCGCCGAGCATTACTGAGTGGAAGTTGAGCAGTTTGATGATGTGCGATTCCGGTGGGTTAGCCGGATCAATAGGCTTGCCGTCGGTGCCTTCGTGCGGCAGGTCGTACAAATTGATGCAGACCGAACCGTCAGGACCAAGGCGAATGTAAGCGACGTCGTCGTAGACTTCCGACAACATTTTGTATGAGCCGGATCTGTCGATAATGACCACTTTAGCGCCGGCAAGCATTTTCAATTGAATGATTTGCTGCGCGACCATCGATTTACCTTCCCCAGGTTGACCGAAGACGATCGCCAATGCGTTCGGGAGCTTCTCATCGTACGGGTTCAGGAAAACCGGTTCCAGTGTCTCTTTGGAAAAGCCCAACCAGTCGCCAGTTTCCGAGCCAAGCTTGGCATGGACGAATGGGAAGGAGTTTCTCAGCGTGGGTGTTCTTACCGCTTTGCCGCGACGAACTACATCAAGCCCAAGTCCAGGTAAGCTGCCGACAAATAGCGATTTTTGCTCGTTGAAGCCGACCGCGAAGCGAGCACCACGGCATTGGGGAGAGGCAGCGCGGATTAGCTCAGTATTGCGGTTCAGATCTTCAAGGCTGTCTGCAGTCACTGTGAAATAAATGGCGTAGTTGAAAACTTCCAGGTTAGACGTGTACAGTTCGGAACCTATCTGCGCCGCTTCCTGTGCCTTTTCCGCTTCTTCTTGGTTCGGCGCGGAACGTTGGCCCATTATGCCCTGGTAGGTGTTCGCCGTAGCTTGCGCCTGCTTGCGTTGCAAGTTCTTGCGGAACATATCCTTGTCGAGTTTATGGCCATAGATATTCAAGCGCCATTCGCAGTTCAAGCGAAGAAGGGGCATCAACCACAATGGTCCAGTGCGCTCAGGTAGGCGGTTCATGTAAAGCGTACGAATGTACTTACCGCGAGCTTCATCTTCGACTAACTCTCCAGGCTCATTGCTGGTGAGATCCGAAATCACAGCATAATCCGAGTGCGAAAAATCATAACGGGACTCGGTCAACTGTTGACGAAGAGTCGCTGGTTCCATATCGGGGAATATCCGACGGATGGAATCCGGCATCGGAGCCTGTTGCGGACGCATCGGCGCAGGCAATGTATCTTCGTTGAAGTCCCGCGTCGGGTTCAGTTGACGGTAAAGGTTTTGGAAATACTCAAGAGCGCTGATAGCCCGGGGAGTCATCCCGCAAGCACCAAGTTGTGAGATGTGACCTTGAGCGCGCTGAACTAGAGTCTGCACGTTCTTGTGGTGATGCCCGACAGTCTGCCGAGCAGCCTGACTGGTGAACACATCGACAATGCGGCTGACCGTGCTGTCGATCATGTTCTGCTTAACAGGTTTTTCACGTGGTGGCTTGTAGCAGAAGGTGATGTAGAACTTGAGTTCCGGAATGAAGTTCTTAGCAAGCAGGAACGCCTCGTCGTCTTGAACGGACTTGGCGACGTACTTAAGAAAATCGTCGCCTTCTTTGACTTCGACCGGGTGACGCTCAAAGTATTCGCGCTTACTGATGTTGTGGCAAACGATGGTCAGTTGGACAGACGTGTCAATGCTGTTGATAAAACCGGTGAAGTGATTCATCAAGGAGTGCAAGCGAACTTCATCGAATCCGCTGACGTGCACGCCATCTACTTCATAACAACAGCGGTAGGTGCCATCTTTCAAAACTATAACGCCCAGACCACTTTGTTGGTCTTGGAACATGTCCCAAATTGGCATCAATCCGGCAGCCGAACCGTGCGGTCTTGGCACCGCATTCGAGGGCAGTTTAGCGAGCAAATCACTGGTCGCTAATCCTGTCGCCGTAGCCGTACGACCGAACCCGAATCGGCTGAGAATACCAGTTGAATAACTTCTAGAAACGGATTGCACTTATGGTCTTTCCTTTATTCGCAGAAATCGACAAGCTCTTCGTCGATCAAAAACCTGGTCGGATTTGGGTCCGGACCTGGAATGTAAACAGACGGAGCAATGTAGTGGTTAACGATGGCCTCCCAGTTGGACACACCATTGTTCATGGATACGAGGCAGTAAACAGGTCCAATCATGAAAATGAAGATCGACACATACAGACGGATTTCGTGTCCACCGATTTTTACTGGATCCATCCATGAGTAGAGTTGTGTTGAAATCATCATGGACACAAGAACAGTAATCAGCTGATCGTAGCGTAGCCCGAACAGCTTTGGTGAGTCCTCCAAGTTTAGTGGTGTGATGTCTTCCATGATTCTTAGATACTCTTGTCGAAAGGCAGGCGTGGCTTACGTGGGCAAAATAGCAGCTCCACCAAATATGGTGGCAGGAGGGTCGGTCCTGAATCCCCTGCCGTCGTCTGGACCTTCTGGCGCAGAACAAGTTCGCGAGGCAAGCGCGAGTGGTAGTTGACGCGATTAAAGTGGCTAAGAGCCTTGTCGAACTGCTTCAATTGGCGATAAATTTCGCCCATGATGTAGTGGTAGTAGCCACGATTTCCGGTCATGGTCTTATCCGCCAAAGCCTTTTGCAGCTCTTCTGCGGCAAGCTCCAACCAGCGGTCGGTAGCCAGTCCGGCTTCACGAGCGCACCAGCCGCCATTCAACGCGAGCAATGCAAGCTCACGGCTGGAAACACCTTGTTTCTTGCCGGTGATAAAAGCGCTGGCGAACTTGCGTGGATACTGCAGGCGTTCCATCGAGTATTCATCTGCAGTTAGCGTATCCGGCAACAATGATTTGGTTTTGAAAGCAGTGATCCACCAGGCATATCCACATTCCTTGCAGAAACCGACAAGAGCGGCGCGAATAGCGCCGTTCGGGAGAATTCTGTGTAGATCGGTTTCTACCGGGGTGGTGCTGGTGATGATCGGCATATTGGTCAACTGCGGCGTGCAAAAACTTGCGTTGCAAGTCGGACAAACTACGATTGCCTGACTGAGTGTAAATTCCTCTACTAGTTGCATGTCTGAATGCCTGCCTTAGCCGAGTGGCCTTGCTCTATGCCTGTCCACTAAGATTAGGTCTATATAAGGCTCGGGTAAATCGGGGGATCTCCCATACCCATGGGAGAATGCCCATGCCACTCGCCTAGAGTGGGAAAACTACGTACGTTTAAAGGTTAATTCCTCAGGCTCAGCTTGGCACTGTGCAAGACTGCAAATCAAATATCGAAATGGGTTCCGTAAAACTTACCCTCAAAATGCCTTATTTCCTTATTCAGCATTCGCTTAACTGCAGCGGCAACCGTCTCATAAGTCTTCTTCCGATTCTGTTCGACCATCAGAGAATCTGTGTAGAACAAGCCAGCGGTGTTGAAGGCGTCGGCATGGGTTTTATTGCACATTTTAGTAACATCCGCGCAGCTATTGTTTTTGGTCTCGATTTTCTGCTCGAAGTATCCGGAAGCGACGACTTTTAAAATGTTCGCACCTGACTGCGGCTGGACATTCCAGTGAACCGGCATGTAAGAGAGCAGAACCAGTGTTATCGGCTGCTTTTTGGGATGAATGACCACGGTAACTTCTGGCGGCGAACTCGCATTAACTGCATCAGTTCCCTGCGACGCAGTCTCATCGACGTCATCAACTTCCGTTGGCGGAAGCTTTGCCTGGTAAACGGCGATAACGTCGACTTCTTCCGGCGCATCCGGGTTGACGTGCGAAAAAGCCGGCGATTCTATGGACACCGACGAAATACTGGGCTGAACGCGGGTGGTCTTCGGCGATGCATCAGGTTCAGCCTTTGGAGCAGAGGTTTGCGTAACTACTGGCGGTCCGTTGCGACCGAGAAAAAATGCGCAAAGCACGCAGGCAGTACCCAGGACAATGGCAGCGATTTTATTGAACTTGGATGACTCTACGTTCCCACGGGAGGGGACAAGCCCCTCCCCTACACTCGATACGTTTGCACGGGAGAGGACAAGCCCCTCCCCTACACTCGATACGTCTGCACGGGAGGGGACAAGCCCCTCCCCTACGCTTGCGTTGTGCTCGATTAGAGTGTTTTCCTGCTCACTGATAATGCTTCGGCGATTGACAGTTGCGGCCTTGTCACCCAATGATTCGACACTTCGGAGCAGGTCCCGCACTGTCGACATCGAAGGTATTCTGTCTTCCGGTTTCTTCTCTAGACATCCCTCGATAATTGCCGCCAGGTTTTCCGGGACATCCGGGCGGAGTTCCCTTAACGGCAACGGCATTTCATGCATGTGTTTGTATGCCGTTTGCACGAAATTTTGCCCTTTGAGCGCCGGACGCCCGGACAAGACCTCGTACATCAAACAGCCAAATGAATAGATATCCGACCGACCATCCATCGGCATGCCCATGCACTGTTCAGGGCTCATGTAGAGCGGACTACCGAAGACTTCGCCGGTCTGCGTAAGATGCTGCGCCGGATCGTCTCCATCGGACACTATTTTCGCAATGCCGAAATCAACGACCTTGGCAAAGTCCTGATCGTCGCCAGTAAGCATCACATTGCTCGGCTTCAGATCCCGATGCACCAGTGATTTACTGTGCGCATGCGCGACCGCGTCGGCGATTTGACCAAATATCGGGATGGCGCGCCTGATCGACAGTGGTCCGTTCTTGCGCAAATCATCACTGAGACTTATTCCTTCCAGGTACTCCATGACAAAGAACAGAGAATCATCATCCATCTGACCATAATCTGAGATGGCAATCAGGTGAGGATGGTTCAAAACGCTCATTGCCTGGGCTTCTAGATGGAAGCGCAGAACGCTCTTTTCGTCCGAGAGCAAGTTAGCGTTAAGTGTTTTGACTGCACAAATACGCCCCATCGTCACGTGCTTCGCTTTGTACACGGCGCCCATCGCGCCCTGTCCAATAAAGCCAACGATCTCGTAGCGTTCCGCTACGATGCGTCCGATAAGTGGGTAGTGTTGTGAATTGTCCGTCAAACGATGAGCTCCCGAATACATGTTACTCGGTTCGCCAATATCCGTCCCGCAGAAGGCCCGCGCTAAAAGTCTTCGTCCTCATTTGCCTGACGCCAGTCACGTGGACGTCCAGTGCGACCATTCTTCTTTTTCCCGCCGCCGCCGTCACCATCGTCGCCGCCTTTGCCTTTACCGCGACGTTTCTGCCAGTCTTGATTGCGCCCTTGTTCTTCGGCAGCAATCAGATCAAGCTGAGCTTGCTCCGCTGGTGATATCCGGGGCTTCTGTATTCTGTGTTCCGGTGGAAGTGTGTTGATTTTGCCCAGTGGTGGTGTGACAGTTTGGGGCGGTTTTTCCGGTGGTGGTGTGACAGTTTTGACCGGCGTTTCCGGCGGAACAACTTTGGCTGTGGATGCCGGTTCCGGCGTGCCTGTGGTACCGCCTACTTTCGGGCCGGCAGGTGGTCCAAGTGCGCCTTGATTCACAACGTTACCCGGTGTCCTAGACGTCGAAAGGCGGGCCAGAGCTTCTCTGGTCTCCGTCGGTCCGACGGACATTTCAACGCCATCTCCGTCCTTTTCAACCGGACCGTTTTGTTTTGCTTTCCTGGCCAACTCTGCGGCGTCAGCGGCGCTGGAGTCTGGCGGATTTGGTTCAGGCTTGGGCTCTAGCTTGGGTTCTGGCACCGTAGGTTGTGGCTTGGGCTCTAGCTTAGGTTCTGGCACCGTAGGTTGTGGCTTGGGCTCTAGCTTAGGTTCTGGCACCGTAGGTTGTGGCTTGGGCTCTAGCTTAGATTCTGGCACCGTAGGTTGTGGCTTGGGCTCTAGCTTAGGTTCTGGCACCGTAGGTTGTGGCTTGATTGCCGGCGGCTGTACCGCTGGTTTTGCAGCGGGAGCAATTTCACCATTAGGTATACGATTCAGAGTTACCGGACGATTAGTGCCATCCATCGTGTAGATGCCGGTGACTGTGGAACCATTTGGCAGGGTTACGGTGACAACCGGCAAGTAACGCTGTTGTCCTTCCACCACTACCGAAACCGTGTCCACGTGCCGATTACCGGCAGGATATAGACCGTCAAGGTATCCGGAGCAAAAACGAGCAAACGATTCGGCGCTCTCCGCTGAGGCAAAGGCGCGGAACTCTCGATCGCCACCCAAGGCTACGCGCTCACCTCGGAGGAGGACATCTGAATAGTTGTCGCTGAGATGGAATGGTCTGGTGGCCATCTTCGCCTCAATGGCTGCAAAATCGGCATCTGTCCCTTGCGATTTCGGAGCATCTTTCCAGGCAACATCGGAAGTCTCAAACTGCCTGGCTAAGCGCGATTCCGTATCCACCTCAAATATTGGCGTTACCTCAGGGCCGATCTGCGGAGGCTCACGACGCGGTACCAAATTCGCGTCTTGCTTGGCTACAGCTTCTCGACGATCAAGAGCATCATCAACTACGGCCCTGTCTTTCGGCAGCAGTGGATTGGTGAGCTTGTTCAGCTCCATCTCAGCTTTTCCGGCAGCTTGCATCAAGGTAGTGTCGGTCGGCCGTGCAGCAGCTGCTTTGTACTTCGCGATGGTATCTGCAAATTGAGTCTGGACTTTCTGCATTGCAGCCAAGCCTTCAGCAGGACCCATGGCAGCGGCTTGCGGCGCCAGGACACCCATGAAGTCAACGTAGGCGCGGCTCAATTTCAGAACCGGATCGTTGCGGTCAAACGGTTTCTTCGGTCCTCGCTGTGGCTGTTGTTGTTCTACAACACCAGGCATCTTCAACAGTTTGTCGACGGCAGCGAGGTTTGTGCGAGCAAAGTCAAGCAGAACGTCCATCGCGTCAGGATTCTTTCTAAAGCTGTTACGCAGCCTAATCTCAAGATTGAGCAGGTCCGGACTCAACTGCTCCGGTTTAGCCTCAGGTGCGGTACCTTCTGCTATGCGGCGTTCAATCCGATCCTTGAGGAGGGCTTGCATCTGCTCCTGGCCTTTATTAGGAGGCTTTCCTTCCTGACCTTCTACAGTGGGCTGAGGCAATTTCTTCAGCAGTTCTTGAGCAACATCAGGGTAGGCTTCAGCAAATTTTTCAAGATGGGCAGCAAGTTCCGGCTCTCCGGCAAAGGCACCAAAGATTCGCGCTTTGCGCAAAGCAGCATCGCCGGTGATTTGCTCGACTTTAGGACGCGGAGCTTCTGTTCCGTCAGCGGCGGGCTTGAGTAAATTTTCCAACCAAGCTTTATATGACTTCGCGCCAAATCCCTTGGTTAACTCATAGCCCATCTGCTTCATAGCAGCCGGATTTTCAGCAGCGATTTTGATCAATTCAACCGCCACCTGCGGATTCTTCTCAAAGGCTGTGGCGATTTCACTCAACGCATTGATGCGATAGTCGAGTCCCATCGGCGACTTCGCGCCAAAGAACTGACGCACTGCATCCGGTGCCAGGTCGGTAAGGGCCTTAACCGCCGGAAGCTCCAGTTTTCGCACCCCAGTAAGGTGCGTCTCGGGTACGACTTTCAGCCAGTCCGCGAACCAATCTGCAGCAGACTCGTGGTGCAAGTGCTGTGCAAGTTTGGTTGCCGCTTCAATTTTCTGGTCGGCGGTACCGGTGCGCATTTCTTCTGCAGTTTTGCCGATTTGTTCACCCATGCCGGCCTGGCATGCGGCTTGCAGTCCCGGACGCAACAATGCCGACTTCTCGACTCCCGCAACAAGGTCGGCGGCTGTGCGCGGGGTACCATCAGGTTTCAATGCTGGATTGGTTGGTTCGACACCTGGTTGTTTGCCGAGAGCTACGTCTTTGAGGTAAGTAAGATCGGCTTCTGACAGCGGAAGCATGCGTCCGACACGCGGTCCGCAAAGCGCTGCTGTGTATGTCGTGTTGAAAGCAGCGTCAATAGCTTTAGTGGCAACGGCGTCGTGAGTAGTCCGCCCGTGATGCTCAATCAGCTCGCGAATTGCCGGTCCATCAGCTCCTGCACGTGTGATCAAATTATTGATTCGGCGTCCCCAAATTTCCGGCAATATTGAGCGATTACCAGGTTCATTGAGCGCGCCTTCGAATTTCTGATAAGCGTCTCGCACCGCCGGCGTTGCAAGATGAACCTCGTTATCCATGGAAAACGATGGTTTGTAGAATGATTCAATTGCACGGCGTATGGCCGGATTTGCAAAGTGGCGCACATAAAGTTCTGCAGCGTGTGCATCGGCTTCGGGGTGATTTTTCAGGTAGTCGGAAATTTCTGTGACTTGCTTAGGCGTCGGCTCGGGTCCGGACAATTTGCTGACCATGTCGTCAACAATTACCTTTGCCTTTGCCACATCTGCAGGTGGATATTCACGCGGAACAGCAAATTCCGGTTTAACTTCTACGGGCAGGATAGGAGCTTTCTCTTTCGCCTCCACAGGGGCTGCGGGGCTACGTCCATCAGTTGCCGGCCGAACTTTCAACGCTTCTACCAGCGGAGTGGCTTCGCCTCCGGTGACGCGTCCAGGAATTGCCGGAGCTACTTTCAATGCTTCTGCCAGCGGAATGGCTTCCCCTGCGGAGCCACGCCCATCAGTTGCTGGGCGTACTTTCAGCGCCTCCACGGCTGCTTCAAAGCCCGGGGTTCGAGCTGTAGGCTCTATCGGGTTTGGAGCTGTCGGTTTTACTACATTGATTGGGGCGTCGGCAGCGCCTGTGGATCCAGAGCGAAGGTTGCTTAGTTTCGTGGAAACGGAATTGCGGAAATTGACATCGGCGTTCAAGCCGCCAGGCAATCCAGCGATTGCATCAATGCCGCCCTGCAATAAGGCTCGTTTGAACACCTTTGCATAATCGATTTCTTCGCCAGATGCTGTTTGCCGCTCAAGTTCATGAAATGCGCCCCCGGACAGACCGAAACTTCCAGAGGTAATGACGGTATTGGCCATGGGACTGGCATCTAGCGCGCCACGGGTTAGGAAGTTTGCTCCTCGGGTTAAACTATGCGCTCCGGAGAAGAGTGCAGCATCAACGACCATAGATCGCGAGTCCATGACCGTGTTCCAGGTTCGGCCAAGTCCTTGGGAAATGTTCGTCTGTCCTTGCCCGTCCACGTAGTTCGCTGGTGTCAAACTAGTATCGATTACCCTTGCGCCCATACCGAGCACAACACCTTTCAGCGCAGGGCTTGCAATTGGCATATGCCCAAGTCCGTGGAACATGCCTTTGGTCAACCCACCTTTGAGGCCACCGACCGCAAAGTCTCCGGCGAAAGTTAAGGGGTCATCTTTAGCTTTGGCTTGATCGAGTCCGTACAAAGTTACGGTTGCAGCAAGTCCGTAACCACCGCGGTTGGTCAGGAAGCCGGCTTTCGATCCGCCGAAAAACAGTGCAGCTGTTTTGACGCCGCCGCCGACGTAGTGACTAAACTCACTTTGAAATTCTACTTCTTCTTGATCCGCTTCCACAGCAGATCTGATTTTTGATTCCATCTGCTGGATACGAGTGGAATCGCCTTTCGCCTGAGCGTCTTGGACTTCTTTTTGCAGCTTTTGGAGTCTTTCCAGAGACGATTCATCGCCTCTCCAGACCATGCTCATGCCCGATGCAAGAACACTGCGGTCGCCGTCCGCTTTTTTGTGCTCTTCAATCTGCTGGTTCAGCGCCGTGACGCTGAGCTCTGCCGATAGTTCTTTTCCAATTATGCTGCTACTGTCGCCGCTCATTAACGATCCCTATTACGAGATGTTCCTAGGGTAAGGAACTCAAGTACTATCGACAATGGGGAAATGCCCATCGGAACTGCTTTCACTGTCCGGGCAGAACAAGTCCTCAGATCACCGCAAAAGCCCCAGTTCACTTAGCGTCCACGGCAAAGAAACATCCTTCTGCGTGTATAGCCAGCGTCCAACTCATGCTAGCTGGAAAGACCAGGATGTTTGAATCAGCCCAAGTCGTTCCCGAGCCTGCTGATGCTGAAGGCCATGGTCTTGCCCCCTCTAAACAAAATCGACCAAGATCGACCGGGGGCAGGTTGGAGCACCAAAATCCCGGACCACTGTCTGAAGGAAGGACATAACATGGCTCAGGCAATTGTTTTTCGAACTCTGTCAAAGCTTCACCGTCGATTAAACAAGGAAAGAAGCCTTTCTCGAAAACATACAAATCCCAATTTCTGACGACGCTCTTGCCGGTTTCTTGGCAGAGTTTAGAGGCATATCGCTTTCTCCAACCCTGCAACAACTTGAGTTTCTCGCCCTTACCCAATAGCTCAACGTCGATTCCCGGAGATTCAAGGTACTGTTCCAGAGCATCAATGCTCATGTACTGGGCCGCCCCAATTTTCGAAATCAAGATTGAAGTTATTTTCTATGGCTGCGAACCCAACTCTGGTAGCTAGATTGCCTTGTGAGACTAAGGAAACTTTCGACCTGGGCGATGGCATCAGTAAAGTCACCCTTCGCCGGGTCGGCGGACTGCCCAGCAGTTGCGCTATCGTCGTCACGGTAATCGTATGCTGGCGCTTCATCTTCGTCCACGTACTCGTCGGTCAGATCGATGCCCGGGAAGTGAATATCTGGAACCTCTTTCTTCGATCGCGCGGCTGGAGATTGCGAAGAGCCTCCACCGGTTGGAGAAGATGCACCGGCGAAATCCTCGTTGGTCGGCGCTTCCATTGGTGGAAGTGGATTTTGCTGCGGCGCTTTCGGTCTGGCGGCTTTCTTCTTAGGTTTACCGGTGCTTCCAATGTTATCGACGTCATCCGAAACTAATCGGCTCTGCCCTTGAGCAGAAGCCGCTGGCTGCGGCTGTCCAAACGGCTGCGCGTGCACACTGATGTTCGCCACGTGACCGTTGGATGAATTGTTGGACCGAGGACTGGTTTCCGCTTGCGGAACTTGAGCTGCCTGCACCAAATAAATTGCACTTGCTCCCTGCGGAACAGCGATGATCTCGCGAACGCGCTCTACGGGCACAGAACCGGATTCGGACTTGGCCGCTGCCGCTGCACCAGCAGGAAGGGCTTGCTGTTCCGTCACTTGCGGTGCCGCAAACGCAGCTACCGGCGATACTTTTTGCGGAGCTGGAACTTCAGCTACTGCCGGAACTTCAGCTACTGCTGGAACTTCAGCTACTGCTGGAACTTCAGCTACTGCTGGAACTTCGGCTACTGCTGGAAGCTCCGGCTCGGCCCGAGCAGGGATCGGAGGCGCGAGTTCGACAATTTCAGTTTCATCATCAGCGACTGAGCCCCGCAACGGCATATCTTTGACCGCTGAGGACAACACCGTTCTGCGCTCCGGCGGGCCAAAATCGACCATGGACAACTTGTTTGGTTTTGGACGACGAACAATGTTCGGAGGCACAGGTCTTCCATTCTTGCCGACCTGCACAGAGGCCTCGAACTCGCTGGCGTCTGGAAAGATTTCTCTCACTACATACGGTGGCAAAGCAGTGGGCAGTGTGTTCTCAGCTTTGGTCAGGGCAATTTGATGTTCAATAAGCTCTCGCGGGATGAATTCATCCGCAGCGGACTTCTCATAAGACTCTAGGGCTCGCTCGAACGATCCCAGCTGACGCCACAGCTCGGCCATGATCAAGTGATCCTGCCCGGTCGCAGCAACTAGGGTTTCTTCTTCGATGCCGCGACTTTGTTCGTACGCAGCAAGTTCAAGCCACAGCTCACCGGCCTCGCCAGACTCACGCGCGCAGTACAGCCCATTCAGGGCAATGAAGGCAATATCTAGTGGGTTCACATTCTTTTCGCGTGCGTGCTTGACGGCTAGCGCGAATTTTTTCGAATGGTCTATTTTTTCGGCATCGGGCAGCATTTCCGGGTTCAATGAACTGCCCTTGCAGCGTACAGTCCAGGTTGCATAACTGCAATGTGGGCAAACGGCAATCAAAGATCCGCGCAATTCAGCATCCGGCAAGACTCGGTGCAAATCAGCTTCGACAGTATCGAACTCAGTTACTGGCGGCAATTCCAGCAAAGAAGACGTGCTGAAACTGCACTGACATTCCGGACAGGATACCGGGATGTCGCGTAGAACAAAGCCTTCTAAGACCGGAGTATTCAGATGAGCCACCATAATTCGCCAAGCGGAAAGTCCGCATTAAGAATTTATCTCTATATCAGCCCAACGTAAATGTGGTTTCCACCATGACGGAGCCAAAAGATTTAAGCTGTCCGACAAATTATGGTTCGCCCAGAGCCAAGGCTGACACCAGTCTCGATGGCGAACTGGGGCATCGCATCTATATATTTGCCAGTCAGCAGTTGGCGTAAACCGGTCGCCAGGTGTCAATTGTCTCAGCCCGTGGTACATCCGAGAGATGGACGAGCGCCTGATCATGAAAGAACAAGAAGCTGAATTCATCAAAGTTGAGCAAAATCCAAATGACCAAGTCAGCGACGATCCACTGATCGGCAGTTGCCTCGATGGTCGTTATCGACTGGAGTCAACCATCGGATCTGGCGGATTCAGCTTCGTCTACAAAGCCACGCACCTTCTTTTGGATAGGACTGTGGCGGTGAAGGTGTTAAATCAGCTGGCACCGCAGTCGCGCGAGCGATTCAAACGTGAAGCGGAAGCCATGCAACGAGTCAGGCACAACAACGTAGTAGCTCTGCAGGATTACGGCATACTGACTGATGGTCGACCATTCATTGTAATGGAGTTGGTAAGCGGCGAAACTCTGGCAGACCTGTTGACCAAGCAAGGCAGATTAAGCGTCGAGGAAGCAATATCGATTGCCTCCTCGATTTGCCTAGCTTTATCGGCTGCCCATGCAGCCAACATTATTCATCGAGACCTGAAGCCGGGAAACATTATATTGACGCAGAAGGACTCAGAGTTCATCGTCAAAGTGGTCGACTTCGGGCTAGCTAAATCCATTCACGCAAAAGACGGGGATACTTTAACGGTGTCCGGCGACACCGTCGGAACGCCGCAATACATGAGCCCTGAACAATGCACAGGTGCACCACTTGACGGGCGCTCGGATCTGTATAACCTTGGTTGCATTCTCTACGAGATGTTATCGGGCCGTAAAGTAGTCGATCATGAATCCATGTATGAGTGCATGCATGCTCACCTTAACGAGCCAGCTCCGGACTTGCCTGACAACGTGAAGGTCCCGAGGGCGCTTGCAGAAGTGGTGCGCCATGCGCTCTCCAAAGACCCAGCCGGACGATACGCCAATGCCGGGGAGATGCTGGACGCACTAAATACGGTGCACAAACGCGTCACGTTTTTTGTGAATCGCAAACACGGGAAGCTGATCAAATTTTCCGCCATCGCATTCCCGATTTTGTTCGTCTTATTGTTCGCCGGTATCATAATCGTTGACACTTTCAACCCTGACCTGGCACAGGCGTCGAAGGTCGACCTGCGTGGACTTAAGTGGATCAACAGGGAAATTGGTCGCATAAAATGCGACGTTCCGGACTTCCAGCCGGAGTTCAAGACCGAGCCCCATGACGAATCGGCTGCTTTGGTTCGCAGATACGACCTTGCGAAATGGCAATATATCGAATTGAAAGAGTATCAAAATCGGGATTTGCAGGCTGAAGTTACGCTTCAAAACACACGGCACTCGAGTTACAAGGGGTACCGAGAACTTACACCGATGCATAAAGCCAAATTTGGTAAGGAGAATTTGGAGGGTTACGACTCGTCCTTTATCCTCGGACCTGGCTATGAAAGACACGCGTTGCTCAGCGTTGGCCCTCACGTCTATAAGTTCAAATTGCGCTCTCTGGGACGTAATTCTCAAATAGAGGCTGCGTATGAGCGAATGTTGTCGTCGGTGATGCGGAGTTATTAAATGCGCGAGACGAGGTCGCCCTTTTCTGCGATGATTACTCCCTATCCGATCGGATTGTTCTGCCTTGCATATTATGGAATGAAAGAGGATTGCTGCTTTTGCAAAAACTGATAACGACAATATTAGTCGCGCTAGCGCTGGCCGGTTGTACCAAGACTGAACCGCAAGCGCCGGAAGCAAAGCTGACACCAATAACGATTGCCCAATTTGGACACGTTTTCCTCTATATGCCTTTGTACGTAGCAGTGGACAAAGGATTTTTCAAAGACGAGGGTCTCAACGTAAATCTGGTTAGCACCGGTGGAGATGAAAAAACGTTCGCCGCAGTTTCCAGCGGCAGCGCTCAATTCGGCGTCTCCGACCCTACCTTCGCAGCAATCGCCCGCGAGCGGGGGCAGGGCGGCAAAGTGGTGGCAGGTGTGGTTCGGGGCGTACCATTCTGGATGATCTCTTTTAAGGACGGTGTCAAGACGGCCAAAAGTCCAACCGATCTGGCGGGACAGCGGATCGCAACCTACACGGCACCATCTACAAGTTACGCAGTTGTGAAGAAGCTCTTGCAGAACAATGGGCACCCAGTGAAAGCAAAGATTGTCGAAGGTTCTTTCGGAAGCCTGCTGGCCATGCTGAAAGCCGAGCAAGCTGACATCGCACAAGAAATAGAACCGGTCGTGTCGATTGCCACCAACGATGGGGCGCGGATTGTCTATTCTCCAGCGGCCGAGTTGGGCGATTTTGCATTCACTGGAATGACTGTATCGGACGACTATCATCGCGAACACCCAGAAGTAATTCAACACGCAGTCAACGCTTTAGCGCGAGCCATGACCTACATAAAGGATGACTTCGATGGTGCTGTAGCGGTGGCACAGAAGGAGTTCCCGGAACTATCACCTGCTATAGTTCGGTCTGCTCTCACACGATTGAAAGAGCAAGGCACCATACCGCCATCGCCAATGTTGGAAGAAAAGGCATGGAAGAAGGCGATTGCTTTGCGAAAGGAAATTGGCGATATTCAAGGTGCTGGTAATTACGCAGAGAACGTCGACATGAAGTTCGTCCAGCAGGTCAAGCAGAAATGACACCAGTGGTGTCGGAAGACCAAGGGAAAGGAGACTTGCCCGTTCTGGAAGTCTCGGCTCTTGATTTTTCGTACTCGGCCGGACTTACCAAAACACCCGTCGTTCAGGGCTTATCACTGAAGATATTCCCGTCCGAGATAGTCACGATCTTGGGAGCGAGCGGCTGCGGCAAGACGACGCTGCTGAATTTGATTGCCGGACTCATAGCTCCAATTCAAGGCAGTATCAAAGTCACTGCAAACTCCGGTGAGCGTGGAAGAATCGGTTACATCTTCCAGCAGGACGCACTATTTCCCTGGCGAACTGTCAGAGATAACATATTGCTCGCTCTGCACCTGGATCCTTCGCGGAAGAAGGATGTTTCTGAATCTCGCATGAACACTTATTTGGAAACATTCCATTTGCCGCAATCAGTGTTGGCAAAATATCCTTCACAGCTATCTGGTGGCATGCGACAACGCGTGAGCATTATTCAGTCCCTGATGTTCGAACCGGAGCTGTTGCTACTCGATGAGCCATTCTCTGCGCTGGACTTCTATACAAAACTGCGATTGGAAGCGGAGTTCTATCAGCTGATTAAGCGCGAGAAACGAGCCGCGATTCTAGTTACGCACGACATTGATGAAGCAATCGCTCTTTCAGATAGAGTCTTGATAATGGATCGAAGCGGCAATTTCACAGAAAATTTCTCCATCAATCTAGGCTCCAGCCGCGACCCGGAACAAGCCCGTGGCGCCCCCGAATTCAGTTCCTATTACCAGAAGATCTGGAAGGAACTGAAAGCGGTGATCCAGGAATGAATACGACATCGCACTCACGCTTCACCAAAACCGTCGGTCACTTCTTACTGTGCCTGCTGCCGCTTTTGTTTTTTATCTTTGCCTGGGAATTGGCGACAGCGTGGGAGCCGAAGCGCCAATTCATTTTTTCCACTCCGCTCAAAGTCTGGAATGCCTTGATCACACTGACATTAAGTGGTTCGCTATTCAAGCACGCATGCATCACAGTATGGGAGGCGGTGTGCGGCTTCCTGCTTGGCACATCGCTTGGAGCTGTCGTCGGACTGTCCTTCTGGCATTCACGCCTAGCTGCGCGAATTGCGCGGCCGTACATAAGCATGATCGGCTCAATTCCAATCTTTGCCATGGCACCGATTATCATCGTTTGGTTTGGCATTGGAATCACTTCAAAAATAGCTCTAGCTTTTTTACCAACGTTTATAGTCGCCGTCACGCAGTCTTACCAAGGCGCGATGTCGGTCGAACAGCGTTTTCTTAGGATGATGCAAGTCGTTGGCGCAAAACGGATGCAAGTGTTTCGACTGCTTGTAATACCATCATCCATCGTTTGGGTCGTGAACGCGATGAAGCTGAACATCGGCCTGGCACTACTTGGGGCCTTCGTCGGCGAATTCATTTCCTCAGAACAAGGACTGGGATATCTGATCGTCAAAGCTTCTGGACTCTACGATATGGCTACGGTTTTCGCCGGTGTCATAGCGCTGGCAGCCATCGCGCTGATTCTCACAGCGGCAGTAGATCAACTCGAGCGCTACTTGCTTCGCTGGAAGGCGCCAGAAGCGACCTAGCTAACGTGAATCGACAACTCATCAATTAATCCTGGGGCGAATCCCACCTGCTTTCAGGCCTTGAAACGAAAAACTCTTCAGGCCGGGCATAACAAATTGGGATTAAGGATTTGCCGATGAATTTTGATGAAAAACAGCAACATAAAGTTGAACTGCGCACCGGCCCTGAATCGGACGATCCGGGTCGCTCCGTGCAAAGTGCTACCGCAGGCAACTTTGTGTTGGCTGAGCAACTCAGTATCGGATCGACGAGCACGTTGCACAAAGGCATTCACCATGCCAATGGCGCTGTTGCCGCAATCAAGATCATTAAACCACCGGCTGGGCTCGAGGCCGGCTTCAAGAAGCGCCTTAAAGTCGAAGTCGATTCGGTCGCTCGCCTCTGTCATCCATCGATCTTATCGATTCTGGAATCTGGTGAAAGCGAATCGATCGTCTATGTGGCCACTGAGTATGTGGACGACCCCACTCTATTTGACGTGGTGCATGCAAGTGCCAACCTCAGTAAGGCCACCATTCTCGGCTACCTGGTTAGCGCCTGTGAAGCTCTTGCTCACGCACACAGCAATGGCGTGGTGCATCGGAAATTAAGCAGCGACAAGATTTTCATTTCGGATGATGCGACGCTCGGCGAACACGTCCGTGTATCGGGGTTTGGAACGGGCTGGCTCGGCGACTCTCAGAAGGCGGATCCGCGCACGGATGTGCTTGCATTCGGCAGACTCACGGAAGAAGCATTTACCGGGTCTTCAATGACCCCGGAATTGGAAAGCATGATCGCATTTTGTACCGCACCGCATCCAACCGATCGCTACGCGGATTGTCGAGAAGTTCTCGAGAACTTGCTTCTTTTGAGCAGAGGACGAGCGCCGGAGCCACCGAAGAGCCGACCATTGCAAGGGCTCACGAAGCCGGTCCCGATCGCCATCTTGACATTAATCGTGGTAATTGGACTAGTCGCACTCGGGTTCGCCCTAGCTCTTTCAGCTAAGCCGCCGGCAGCGCTAATTGCTAAACCGGCAGTGCAAGCGGTACAGGCGGAAATAAAGAAAGAAATCGAGAAGGCAAGACTGCAACCACAGCAATCACCACTTTCGTCGGAAGAAGCTCGTGATAGATATGGACTGAATGACAGTCCCACTAGCACCAAACCGCTGATTACTAAACAAGCACTCAAAACTGTGGCAACAACCGGCACAGCCGCTGCGGCAGCCGCATATCAATCGCTAAGCCCTGAGCAAAAGCGGAAGGCTCAGGAAGCCGCCGTTAAGGGCGCTACGAACGCTGCACTGAAATGGCAATCGCTGAAACCGGAGACCAAAGCGTCACTGAAAAAGAACGCAGCGTCAGCGACCGGCAAGGCATTTAGATTTTTGCAGAAATTGCCAAACTAGTATGTGACTAGCTTCTTCTATTACAGTGAAGGCTTCAGGTAACCAGGAGCCACGCGGTACAACGTACCGGGCGCCGGTTCGGCGCCCGGTACGCACGGTACATGGGTCCAATCCGGGTCAAAGATTCTCAAAAAGATCAGTTGTTCTTGCGACCAAAGCGCAACAAACCGAGGACGCTTATCAGCCCGACCAGCCCGACCATGAGCAGCTTCGAACTGAGCAACTTATTGTTGGGGCCGCGATGGAGACACGCCTCGGCCGGATTATTAGCGTTGTAATAAACTTGTACCGGCTTTCCCACAGGATATTCGGTGAGATACGCTGCCGTACCGGATGCAGTCCGAAACTTAGGATTCGGAAATCCGAGCCGGTCACAGTCGAAGGGACGACCGTCAACGCTATAGACGTATCTGACTTTGGCATCATAAATCTCGGAATTTACAAGCAGATCTGCGCGAGAGATAATAATTTTGCCCGAGGTGGGCAGCCAGCTATTACTTGCGATGCCCATGAAGTAGATTGGTCCCACATCGTAGAGCAAAAGAAGAAATATAAATCCCATTCCGATAGAGGCCACCAAATTTCGATTCTGCATGCTCATTTTGAAACTGTCTGCTCCCCAAGTGCTTAGAATGTCGAAACTCACTGTTTAACTGCAGGCTTCAAGTAACCCGGTGCCACTCGATAGAGTGTGCCAGGCGCAGGTTCGTATTTTGATACCACTTAATCGACAAAGCCGCTATTGATCAACTCCTCAAGCACGGAGTCCGTCACCGCCTCTAAGTTGCAGATGGGCAGCTTGGACAAACTTTGCTCACAGCCAGTTCTCTGGCTCCATCAGCAGTCGCTTACAGCGCTCCACTGACTCCTGCGCCTCGCGGTCGTATTGGTGAAAGGCTAAGTGCTCTTCGAGAAAACTCAGCTCGCTACATGCTGAAGCCTTTCGCTTCATTCGTTCCGCAAAGGAAGTTTCCCCTCTTTGCTCTGCGACTTCGGCAAGGATTTCATAGGCTTTTTGATTTCGATTAGTCATCGCTATTGCAGCCTGGCAATCAGAAACCGCCTCGCAGTGACGGTCTAACGCTTTGTAAACCTTCGCACGCGTTGTTAGGACAGTTGACTCTTTCAAGGTAGAGCCAGAAGATTGAACGACTGCGGTGTAATCAGCCAGAGCCTCCTCGTAACAGCTGAGCTCAAAGTAGCAGGCTCCGCGCCAGCAGATGGTCAAATCCCGATTATTGAGTGTCGAGAAACCTGTCTCAAACCAGAAATCATGCGGCACAAGAGTGGCCAGTTCGATACAGCGTGTAAAGTCGTCTGCCGCTTGTGCGAACTGAAGGTAGAAAAGGTACGTCTGCCCACGGTGAAAGTAATTCTCCGCATCGTTCGGGTTCAGTTCAATTTCTTTTGTGTATTTTTCGATGTCGATCATGTGGCTTCCACACTTGAAAATACCGATAGCTAGATCCTCGAGCTTTCACCTTTACGGTTTCGGCTTGATGTAACCGGGAGCCACGCGGTACAGAGTGCCGCGAGCAGGTTCGTACTTTGCCACCACTTTGTCGACAAATCCGCTATTAATCAGCTCCTCAAGGACAGTGTCTGTCATCGATTTGAACTCGTACTGTCCACGTTGAAACGTCCAACAGTTAGGGAAGATGCGAATCGGATTGTCAGTTTTCACAGGCTCAATACTATTTGGATTTGTTTTCAGGAAGGATATCGCAAGGGCCGGCTCTGTGAAAGTAACATCAGCCTTTCCAGTGGATACTGTCATCAGCATTTGGGAAACATCAGTTAACTGCGGAAGCGACACTTTCTGGGACTTTGGAAAATCGGCCATGGCGATCACCTCTGCAGTTTCACCATCTATGGTGGCAACCTTCACTTTTGGTGAATCGAACTTAGCGACATCATTGCCAAACCGTTTGTCTCCCGCTTTGACGTATGCAAGCAACGGACTGTAATACAGAGGCTTCGAGAAATCAACTAACTTGGCTCGATTGGCATTAGTCCAAACCGGGGTTGCAATAATGTCATAGCGGTTCGTCTGCAATCCTTCCAACATAGACCCCCATCCAACCTCCTCCGCCCAGACAATCTCCAGACTTAGCTTCTCCGCAACCTTCTCCAGCACTTCCACACCAATTCCGGAAAGCTTTCCCGTGTTCGGATCTTTCATGCAACTTGGGCTGTAAAGAATGTATCCGCATCGCAGTTTACCGGATGTTGTGACGCGGTCGTACAGCGAGTGGGTGGTACCCCGATCTCCGCTAGCACCACCTGATCCGCCAGAGTCGGTAGACGAGCAGGCGCTGAGCAATGAGACACAAAGACCTGCACAAAGGGCCGTGCCGAACGTCAAGAATTTATTCACTTCGAGCCTCTCTAAATGGCTGACTAACTGGCTTGCTTTACTACAGACAGAAACTTTTGTAGTCGCTCGTTTTTCGGCTGCAAAAGTATCGACGGGTCACCGTGCTCAACTATAGTGCCTTGGTCCATAAAGTAAATTACATCAGCTGCCTCTTCGGCGAAATGTAGCAAATGGGTAATTGCCAGAATTCCTATGCCAGCTTGCTTCAGCTTCTGCAAATAGCTAAGGATAATAGCTGTTTGCTCCACGTCAAGAGAAGATGTAATCTCATCCAGAAGTATGAACTCCGGCTTCAGCATAAAAGCGCGCACCAAGGCAACACGTTGCCGTTGCCCCAACGATGCTTCGTTGGGGTATCGGTCGATAAAGTCCTTCATGCTGAACATCTCGATAAACTCGTTCAGTTGCTCGGTTCTTTCTTCGCGATAGCGCAAGGTAATAGGCAAGGTTATGTTTTGACGAAGCGTCAGATGAGGCCAGAGGAACAGCTGTTGAAACACAGCAGTGATACCAGGCCAAGGCTTGGGTGGAGCCTGCTTGTCCGAAAGTGGGAATTTGTAGTCTCGTCCATCGAACGATATGGTGCCCGAATCAGGCAAATCCAGAAGAGCAAGCGCCCTCAATAGCGTCGACTTGCCGGAACCGGAAGGGCCAATCAAAAGCGACAACTTGCCCGCCTCAACAGTCAAATTAGCGGAATCAAGAATCCGTCGCCCGCCGATTGTCTTTTTCATGTCAGAGCATTTGAGCATAATTAGCGTTCCGAAAAGTCACGGGTGTAACGGCTCTTAAGCCACAAGGCAATTCCATTCATCGGCAAACAAATACATAAGAACAACAGACCAAGCGCGGTGTAGATTTCCACCGGGCGGTAGATCTGGGAATTGATTTGCTGTGCGACTCTAAATACCTCACCAACAGAAATCAAGCTGGCAAATAGCGTCCCCTGCAACATGTTCACCTGAAGTGTCAACACGCTTGGAATCGCCTGACGCAGAACGATCGGCAACTGAATGTACAACATGGCCTGTAGCGGTTCGATTCCGCAAACCTTAGCCGCAACAAGGTACTGCTGCGGGAACTCGTTCAGCACGGTGCGGATGATGTCTGACACGGCAAATACGTTGATGATGGACAATGTAGCGGCGGCGGTGAAAAAAGGATCGATGACCACGCCAAGCATACCCTGCAGCGGGTAATGCAGCCAGAAAAGAAAGACCAGCACGGGAACACCAGAAAGAATGAAGGAAACAGTGCGTGCCGGAAATCCAACCGCCAACGGCCAACGTGAACTGAGCGCACCGACAAGCGATCCACAGACAATTCCCACAGTCCAGATGATCAGAGCCAGCCGAAATGTAACGATCAAACCTTCACTCAGCGCATGCTGGTACTTGATCAGAATATCCAGTGGTGTCATTCAATACCCGCAGGCTACCATTTATCTTGCATGCAAATATCATCGTAGTGCTGCTGATCCATCTTAGGTGGATTCTTCGGCGTGGCTTGGTCCATGCGGAATCTGGAATCCTGGCGAATGCTTTCTAGCACTCTGATGGTCGGCTGCGGTGCAGTGCCGCCCGTTGGCGTACTGTACATCGAACGGGCCTGTTGCAATGCATGAGCTGCGTAGTAGTTCTGCATGTTCATTTTGCGAGGGTCAGCTCCTGCTTCCAGGACAGAGTCATAGACCTGCATAATGCCTTCGTCTTGCAATGCGCCCGCGCCATGGATGCGCTCCGCGATGGAAATCGATTGTACGCGGTGAGAATTGTCGGAGAAATCGGAAGAGGCTTGGTAGGCAACTTCGAATACTTGCGGTGAGGTGAGCTGACGAGCGTCAAAGCCGCCCTGTTTCTGAATGCTCATGATCTTGGATTCGATCCAATTCGAGTCAACACCCTTCGTTTCCAATTGGCTGAGGATCTCGTTCATCGGCACACCGGCAGTTGCGACACCGCGCTCGGAGGCAGCAGCGTTAATTGCGTGATTGAAGACAGTATGGGCATCACCACCGGTGCGAACAGCATCTGAGGCAACCAAGTTCGCTTCCACAGTGAAGGCCTTTTCATTGAATCCGCCTGGTTGACTCTGCAGCCTGGCTGCAATTTCGACCGTTGTTCTGTTGACAGTGCCGCCGGCGCCAATTACATTGCGCACCGCAACAGCCTGTTCTGGACGAGCATTGCCAGTCTCGACGTGATTGGCGATTTGTTGAACCATTTGCATTGCATTTGCATCAATCGGTCCAGTTCCACCACCATCCATGTAACGAAGGACATCAGCTTGCGTTTGATTCACAGAACTAGAGCCTGGCGAACCAATTATTCTTTCTGTAGCAATGATGTGTTGCGCCGATATGGTGTTCGGGTTGGCACCGGCGCTGATTAACTGGTAGGTGGCATTTGCACGGCTCGGAGTGAATCCGGCAGTACCTAGTGCACGCACTGTGATACCAGCGGCTTGAACGGCTGACTGCAGGTTGTCGCGACGACCAGCGTTTGCCGGGTCATCAATATTTATGTAGCCGCCGGCGCTGGTTTCGACAAAGTCATCCAGGCTATTGGAGAAGTTAGGATCCATCATCATCCGTGCGCTGATGCCAGCTTGGTTCATCATGCGAACGCGATCGCCAGAAGCAACCAAGATAGTTTCGAACTGCTGCGCGCCTTGTTCCGGACCGAAGCTTGCATGCGCTATGCGGCGCACCTGTTCAAAGGTCTTGGCTCCTCTCATACTGGACACGCCACTGATGTTAGCTCCAATTCTTCCGGCAGAACCCGCGCTGGCTCTGTAGGTGGCATCAGCAGGCAACGAAAGTTCGCTTGCCAGCTGTGCATGGTTGTGCAGTACATCTGGAGCAAGGTCCTTGCCACCAGATACTTGGTCCATGGCAATCGCAGTCTGCACATAGCTTTCCGGTGTCGAACGAGCAATTTCGCCAAGGAGAACAGCACCTTCTGTGGTGTCTGGATCGAAGCCTTCCATCCGGCTGTCGTACATAGAGGCACGCAATAGAGCACGAACAGCAGCTTTTCTGGCGCCTGGTCTCATCGTCATAACGTAAGGGTTCTGTACGGCGCCCCGTGTGGCAGCGGTGATTGGCAAACCTGATGCTTGCAATGCGTCTGTGGCAGGTCCGATTGCCGGGTTCCATGCCGATTCCGACGCGCCCGGATCGGTTGCAATCCAGACAGCCATCGCGTCTTTATCCGGAGTCCAACGTCCATAACGGCTCTGCAGGAACTGCGTGTACTCATTGCCTTGCTCGCCATTCAAATATGCTTCGGAGCCCTGAACTGCCATTTTGTAATGAGCTTTTTGCATGCGGTGCTTGCCGATAGGCGATGTGCGCCAGTCTTGCCCCTGGGCGTCCATATAGTTAGCCATCATGCCTTCTTTCATGCCCTGCGGTGCAGCAGCATCGGATGACACGGCCGCGCGCTTTGCGGCATCTGCACCAGCGGGATCATCGGTCATCCGGTTAGCGAGACCAGCGACCATCAGCGTGCGTGCTTTTTCTGCGTCGCTTGCGCCTTCTCTTAAGTTAATGAATGATGCACCGTTGCGTGAAGTACCTTCAACCGAGTTTGTAGCCTGTCCTTCACGAACGCGAGTTCCGAGAGTTTTGATACCGGCAACAATTCCTCGGACTGCGTCAACACCGTATAAGTTTTGGTTACTGAAGTAACCGGTGCCGAGCTTAGCTTCTTCCCAGTTCTTGCCCTCAGCGTCCATGGCTGCTGTCATCGGCGTTGCTGCCCCACCACCTGCAGCACCAGTACCCGGACTTACCACACCGCCGCGCCCAGCAGCTAGACCGCCGGCAAGGGCGGCGGCAGCAGCCACCGCAGCGACTGGTTTGGCACCAGCTAAAGGAGTTACTGGCGGAACCACACCACCTGGCGGAACTACACCACCTGGCGGAACTACACCACCTGGCGGAACTACACCACCTGGCGGAACCACACCACCTG
>JADYXS010000678.1 GCA_021772155.1 Candidatus Obscuribacter sp. | reverse complement strand
GTTTCTGTCTTCTTTAAGTGTACGGGGTAGGCGCCACCGCGCGTCAAGCGCCGTAGCCAATTTTTGTTTTTGAGGCAGCCATACACCTCCGCTTGACCCTCGGAGCCAACCCCGTGCCCCGGTTTCGAGGCGAAACGCCCTCACTAATCGGAGGAAAACAGCATGGAAGAATACGGTTTGGAATTAACCAATAATAGTAAGGCATCGTGGGCATTTAGCTTGCCGCGCAGTGCGACTTGCGTTGGAGCAACGGAACTGTGTCGCAGCGTATGCTACGGCAATGGAGTGCGCTATCAAACGGCGGGACAGAAGGCAAAGCGGCAGCGTAACTTGCGGACCGTCGAGTTGCTCCTTTCCAGAGGCGGGCCGGAACTGCTCGCGCAGAATCTCTTGAGCTTGATTGACCAAGCACGACCTGCTGATTGGCTTGCGGCTTCAGTTACGGGTAAGCCGACCTTGACGCCCTGGTCAATTCGCCTGCACGATGTAGGTGACTTCCACAAAATTAGTTACGTGAATGCATGGTGGATTGCGGCTCAACAACGGTCTCAATGCTCATTCTGGTTCTATACAAGGAGCTTTGCAAACAACGATTTGTTCGACGCTATGACGGAGCTGGCTTCCTTAGCTAATTGCCGAGGATGGCTGAGCATCGATTCGGACAACTTTGAGTCGGGACTTCTTGCGTACGCGAGGCGGCCAGACGTATGGAAACTGGCTTTGCTTCAGGAAGCCGAAGAAACACTGAGCGAGGATCTTTTGCCTGCGCTAGATAAATACACGTCAGCAAAACAGGTGGTCTCATTTCCAGTGCATCGCGGGCGGTATCATGCTCCGCCGATCAAACACAGGAACCTCTTCACCTGTCCGGCGGTGTTAGGAGCATACAAATTGGAGCCAGACGCACGGAAGCGGCGTCCATGCCAGGCATGCGCATTCTGCTTACCGGCGGCGAGCACAACCACTTCAGTGGAGGTGCAATCATGAATAGCCGAACGCTGAAAAAACAGCTCAAATATATAGTGCCGGAAGTTCGATTGGCTCTTATTAAAGAGCCCGGTGGTAAGCCGGTTCCAATAGGATGCCCGGATGATTTGGAACGATTTGTTGAGCCCCTGAAGATACTCAGCGAAGAGCATTTCGTCGCCTATTTCTTAGATGCGCGGAACCATGTCACCAACGTGCATGTGGTTTCGCATGGCACAGCCTCTGCCAGTTTGGTCCATCCAAGGGAAGTTTTCAAAGGCGCGATACTGGCCAATGCGCATGCAATTATTGTCGCGCACAATCATCCTGCAGGTTCGATGACACCAAGCAGCGAGGATATCGAGACAACAGGAATTCTGATAAAGGCCGGCGACATTCTTGGCATGAAAGTCATCGACCATCTTATCGTCAGTTCTAATGGCTTCTGCAGCTTGCGGGAAACGCACGGATACCTCTGGGCGTAATCCAATTGATGAACAGCCCGTCAGGTTTTTCCTGGCGGGCTGCTTAAAATGAAGTAGCAACAAGGCAACTGCACTACCAGGCGGTGGAACAGTTGCCTTGCAATAACATTCTAGAAACGTTGGTGGCACCCATCAGAAGTCGGCACGAATAAATGATTAGGTTGAGGGGAGACGTGAGCGGCGAACTAGCGCCTGCAGCTTATGACACCAGGGGCGGTGTCTTGCGTCTCACAGGAGGAAAGCGGAGCACTTTTTTATCGCTCTTGCATTCCTGATCTCGTGGTTCAGCTGCATTTCGCTTGCACCCGGTGCATAGCCGAACCTCGTCGTCTGTCATTTTCGACAGGATGGTGAAAAGCTTGTCAGTGTGTGTCTTTGCCGAGAGGCAGTCGAATACCCAATCCATGCGGGTTAAGGGTACGACACAAACTAGATTATCATCGGCGTCAATGATTGCGCCGACCGTAGAATCAAATCCTTTGATCTTCAAAGGGTTTTGTTTAGTGACCAATGTCAGTTTAATTTCCAAAATTCGTTCCTCCAGAGATTTGCATCTCTTTTTCTGTTTAAGAGCCACCGTCAGCGCATTACAAAGCGCCGCGAGCGACCGGAAAACGTGCACGACTTCTGGGGCGTTTCTTTTTGGCGAGTGGTATGCCACTCGTTCCACCAAAACCAGTATTTCAAATTGGGCTGGGAAGTGTTACAGGGAAAACCCTAGAGACAATTCCTGGAATCGGCTGGGAACTCTGCCCGAAACGAAACGTCGGCACGTTTTCCGAAATTATTGTCAAGGTGATATTTGATCCTATGTCTTTTCGTTTAGACTGGGTCGATGGAAGATACAGAAATATTGCAATTGTTTGGGATACCTGGCTACACAGGTGCGTTTCAAATTGGGTGCATTGCGCGCAGACTAACTATCCACGCTCAGCAAAGGCGTGCATTCAATTTGGCGTGGGCGTTGCACAGTCAAGACCTACTTGTGACCGGTAGTCGTGTCGGTGTTATTGGGGCCGGTTTCTCAGGTCTATCCTTTGCCGCTGCCGCACATGTTCTCGGAGCCAATGTGCGAGTCTTTGAGCGTATGCAAGACGCGCTGCATATGCAGCGTGGTAACGATTCCAGATTTATTCAGCCATATGTCTACGATTGGCCGGAGCCTGGATCCACGTATCCGCTTACTGAGTTACCCTTCCTGAACTGGTTCGCTGGTCAAGCTGGGACTGTGGTCCAACAGGTTCTTCGACAGTGGAATAGACTTGGCGTCCAGCCAACTTACGGTCATTCCGCCCAAGCGATAAGAACGGTGGGTGCTGAATTGGAAATCGAGTTTGAGGGCACCACCGAACAATTTGACATCGTTGTTCTTGCAGTTGGCTATGGGTTGGAGACAACCGTCCCCGGCCATTTAAGGCTCTCTTATTGGCGTAATGATGGACTAGATCAGCCCGTCCTTGGTGAGCAACCTGTTCAGACATTTCTTGTATCTGGCTCAGGCGATGGTGGACTGATCGAAACGCTGCGGTTAAAGCTAAAGGATTTTGATCACTGGAATTTCATCCGTAGCGTTTTTACGTCGGAGCCATTTATTGCAGCGGCACGAGACGCGGCTCCCTTTCTTTCCGAAGCTGCACATCCAAATGCCTGGGCAGATATCACTTTCCCACCGGCACTTATTGTCGAGATCGACGCACAAGTCAGAACCGATACTCGTGTCATTCTTAACTCCACCGATCGAATTTTCAAGGACGATTCGTCACTTCTTAATCGCGTTGCTGTCGCCATTCTTTTGCATTTAGACAAAATCGAATTAGTAAACGGACGTCTCTTGCGTTGCATTCAAAAGGACGGTGGAGAAATTGCAGTTGTAGCCGGATGTACGAACCAAGACATAGCGACGACACAGACAATCGTGCGACATGGAGCAAGATCCGAATTGCGTCCATTGATTCCGCCAGCTTCCATGGACCAGCTTCTAGATACCTGGAACGGCCTGGACGATGAAACCCATCTCGTTCATTATCGACCGGAGTTTCTTGTCGACGAGTTTATGCCGTTCTGCAGAGAAACCAGTTGTCGAGTTGTGTTTCGGCGAGTGGGACTAAATGCACAGCAGACAATCACCCAAATTAGAGACGATCTTCTGGCGACACTACCACTTACACGCACCGTCTCCTCTATTGAAAACGGAACGGAAACCTGGACATGGAATGGGCGCACAGCTACGTTACATGCAATGACATTTCCGCACTTCTCTGACTTTGTCATTGAAACTCCGAGCCGTGCCCTCCTCAACCTTCTTTTGCATGAGGATAGGCATCCTTACCAACAGCTTGCTCTCAATGTTACTACAGGAGCAGATGAAGGTTCATGGGAACCGATACTACTTGATGGTCCGCATATCTGGCTCACCTTAGAAGGTTCGGGGACACAGCGGGTTATAAGACTGCAGACCACAGAACCTAACATCGATTACTCGATGCTGCAGGCACATAGAATAGGGAATCGTGACCGATTTCTAGACATGCTACGCCATACGTGGACAATAGAACGCATGATCGATTTCGCTTGGCGCATGACAGCACCATTTTCAAAAAACTTCAGCTGGAAGTGACGTTAGAGGCGTACCTATCCTTTTCCCTAGGTCCGGCTCAGCGAAAAACCCCCTAGTCAGAAAATCGAAATCGCACGGTACAATGAAATTATGCGGCGAGATTGATGGCGCTGCAGCCCATTAGGTCGACCAACACCATCAACATCATTTTTGCGCTCAAATCATATTGATGGTTTGAGCTTTTTCTTTTTCAACAAACATCTTCACTCTCGCAACGCGTGCGGCACGACTTTTCATCAGTGTTGCCGCCACTTGTTGTGAACACTTATAGAGGTATAAACCAATGAACTCAAACATTCCTTTTGGAAAGAGCCCCGCTCGTTTCGAATTGCTCACACGCCGAGAAGCTGCGGCGTATCTAGGTGTTGCCGAACAGACGCTTGCTGTCTGGAAATGCACCGGCAGATATTCACTAGCTTGCATAAAAATTGGCCGACTCATCCGCTACAGAAAATGCGATCTGGATGACTTCATCAACCAGCACCTGCAGGCTATGGAGCAACCTCGTTCTGCGTTCGGCAATGTTTTCCCAAGCGACAACCGCTGACAGGAGAATCAACAATGGAAGCACACGCTAACTCACCACTCGGATTCATCGAGCAGATTCTTCTGGTCATCTTCATGCTGATGCTATTCGCTGGAATCGCTGGAGGAAATCCCGGCATGATCATCAAACCAGTCTTCGATATCGTAGGACAGTTATTCGGGACAATTCTGAGTCTCTTATGCAGTCTGATCCTAACAGTGTTCAGAGCGTTAATCACGCTACTGACGTCAGGGTTACAGGCTCTCGTAGCCATGCTAGCCAACTCACGCAACATCAATAGATAAGAAGAAGCGGAAAGCTTCATTCGACAAACGCGATAGTGCGCACAATTCACAAACCAACAGCAACCAATTCATTCACCGACCGCGCGGAGTAGGCAACGACGCGCAACCAGTACCGAGCGAAGCGAGCCCTTACCGAACCGATAGGGAGGGAAGGCAAGATAAAGGGAATCTCTAAGTGTCCCGAATGCCACCACCCGCGGGGCTTATGCGTGCAGCATGAACGGGCTCGCTTCGCAAAATTCAATGCAAATGTTCGCAAAGGTAGATGGGTTGCGCGTTATACATGCAGGAGGCAACAATGCCCAAGACAAACAACAGCATCAAGTCAAAGATCGAAACCTACCTGTCGGCAGCCGATCATGACAGATTTATATCAGTATGCCGTCAACGAAAGGCGTCACGTGCAGAAATCGCTCGCGAAGCTATCCGATGGTATCTCGAATATCAAGCTCAAGGCAAAGAAACCAAAATCGAGTCTGAGTTATCGAAAAACATCAAGAACATGACAGATCGAATTTGCGGCATGCTCGCACGCCAGGGCGCGCAGACCGGAACACTCTACGAACTAGCCTGGCAGAGTCACGCTGAAAACAAAATACAAGAGCGATTTATCGCCGCCGCCAATCTAGTCAAAGGCAAAATGCGCAAGCGACTAGAAGACGACGAAAAAGCAATTGCCGAGCGAATGAATAAGGTTGTCGGCAAATGATGATCGTTCGCCATAGGTACATCTCCGTCAAGGCGAAGCAGCGAGGAGGTGTCAGTCTAAAAGCTGCAAGAGGATTGGCGATCGGCACAGCGCTCGGACACGTCAAATACATCCAGCACCGCCCCGGCAAAGACCTAGAACAAGACGGTCGAGATGTCTTTACCGACGCGGAGGATTCGGTAGAAGCAAAAGAACTGCGGGACATTATCCGCGAGTACGAAGGAAGGGGAGTCGTCATCCACAAGCTGACGCTCTCCCCGGAGGTCAGCCCCAATGATCCGAAGGAATTTACGAGGGAGATGATGAAGGAGCTTGGCTCAGAGAAGGGGCTTGACCTCCAGTGGTGGGCTGTGGCTCACGACAATACCGATCATCGCCATGTGCACGTAGTGGTTCTGCCAAAAGACAAAGAAGGGCGACTCGTGCGCTTCGACAAGACCGATTACAACCGGCTGAAAGATTCCGGCGACAGGTATCTCGAACGAACTCAATACTCAGACTGCCGGATGGCAGAGCTAGTAAGACAAGAGAAACACCGGCAACGCTCAAACGAACGCCAGCAACAATTAGAAAAGGAGAGACAAGAACGAATAAAAAACGGCGAAGAGCTTCCCTGGTTGCACAAGAAAATCGTCAGAGAGCAGCTCGAACCGTATCAGCAATGGAGCAAAGATCAACCACACGATCCGAAAGACTCCTTCGAATATCACGGACAACGCTTTTCAAAAGACGACGGCTACGAAAGGCTAACAGGACTGCGCCGCCACTTGCATGACAACACAGACAAGTCGCTCAGGCTTCCCAAGGCGGATTACAAACGACTTGCAAGTTGGATCAACCAAAAGGATCGAGCACGCTTCTCGGGCGAAATCGATCGGCAGCTAACGAGCGCCAAGGCATCTCAGACAGCCCGAGATGAGGCAAGAAATTCTCCCGCCGCCAATCGATATGTTTCGCCGCTGCAGCAGGAGATGATGCGCAATCCCATCATGGGGCTCTTCCTGACGGAAGCAGCGATTGCCTCTGAGATTGTCCGAATGATTCCCCTCACAGATCAACGAGACCGCCTAAAAGAAAACAGAGACGCCCTTGAAGATGCAAAACGCGACGTTGAAGCGAAACAGCGAACACGCCGCAATCGGGATCAAAAAGATGCCGATGAGGAAATCATCAAGAGGATTGATGATGCCATCGACGACAACAAGAACACACGCAAAGATGCGCGAAAAGAGCGAGAAATCGAAGAGAGAAAACGAGATCGCGATCTTGACTTTATGGAGTAAACAAATATGCAAACAACAGCACAAGACATGGGCATCGTAGACACGACGCCAAAAGAATTGCCAGTCCTTGCGGTTAACGTTCTCGACCGACTCGGATACCAGGTATCCAGAGCGAGCAAACAACTCGATCAGATACTCGCTGTAGAACGGCTGGACGAACAGGTTGGCAGAGATTGGTGGAGGCACGAATACAGAGTGGTTCTCCGCTGGTCAGAAACAACAACCGGCGGCTCACTGGTCGACATTGAAATCTCAGAGAAGAAAGGAGGAGGTACTCAGGAAGATTGCCGACGCAGGTGCGAACAAGTCATCGTCAAACTTCAAGAGGATGCCGAACGCGCCAAACGCGTCTCTTCGACGAAAGCTAGATCCACCGTCCATGGTGGCGCCACTTGGGGGAATGAAAATGAATTACGCAAAGCTGGATACATCACGAACAAGCCCGAAGCAACTCGATTAATCATCGGCAAGACACAGAAAAATGAGTACATCTCAGTGCCAGAACTCGTGACAAATGCGCATGCGATAGTATGCGGTCGAACCGGAGTAGGCAAGTCCAGAGGTTTCTTCATCCCAAACCTGATGGAACGACTCGGAACCAACATGCTCGTCACCGAGGCCACGCCCGGATACGAACCAGGCG
>JADYXS010000677.1 GCA_021772155.1 Candidatus Obscuribacter sp. | reverse complement strand
TGCTTCCGCCGGCCGGAGCAGCCATGGCCGACTCGTAGCCGTAGTTCTGCTGCCGCTTGCCGTAATTGGCACCTGCCAGCAACTGCACGCGGGCATTGTGGAAGCGCGCACCGGAGGCATTGGTCACGGCGACCGAAGCCTGGAGGCGCGAGAGCTTGTTGGCCTTCTCGTCGTAGAACGCCGAGTAGCGGGCGCTCCACTGCAGTCCACCGGCTTCGTAGAGAAGCCCCAGCTGGTAGCTGCCTTGGACACTGGCGGTCGGCAGCATCATCAGCGACGGCGTGCTCGAAAGACCAGCCGGAATGCTTTCCAGCTCGACATGCGTTGCCGGCACCAACATCAGCCGGTGGTTGTCGTGCCGTTCGACGGCCAGCTCGTTGCCGATGACGGCCTTGAGAGTGCCGAAGACATTGGTCACCCGCCCGTTGTTGGCGATTTCCTTGACCACAACGCGGCTTTCGATCGAGCCCTGCAAGATGCGGTTCTTGTCCAGGTTGGCAGCGCGGTAGCTGACCGGCCCGAGCGAAAGCTCACCTTCGCCCTGGTAGTCCAGGACGGTGAGGCTATTGAGTTCATAGGCCGTGGGCAGCCCTTCCAGATAAACCTGGTTGGGGCCGCCGCTGAGAGCGACGCGCCGCTGTTCGCGAACAACTGCCAATCCACCCTGTTGGTAGACGGTCAGCTCGACGGATTCCGGACTGGCGGACCGGCAATAGCCGAAGGGACGAATGCTGGTGCGGCTGGGTTCGGTTTTGCTCATTATTCTATTTCCTGTTGGTGGCAGGGAGGCACCAGATTTGGTGCCTCCCTCCAGGTGTTGGGTGCTATCACCCGTGCGGCAAGTTGCCGCCAAGCGTGTGGCGTGAAACGATTCAAGCCACTGCTGAACCGGATTCTTAGATACGCGGACACTTGCCGCCGTTCATCCGCTCCAGCTGAGCTATGCGCTCCGGCACGGGAGGATGAGTCAGCTGAAGATAGCGCCAGATCTGCTTAATACGAGCCCAAAGACCGCTAGCTTGCGGCTCGGGAGCGAGCGTGTCGAAGATCGGGTCGAGGATCATGATCGTGCGGAACGCCCGATACATCTCGGCTTCCCGGCCGGCAGGTCGATTCTTCGATGCGTAGGCCACCAGCTTCTGCAGTGCCGTTGAGAGGGCGCAGGGATTGCCGGTGAAGTACGCGCCTGTAGCGTCAGCACCAGATTCGCGCGAACGCACAACGAAGAACTGAATCACTTTTGTGATCTTGCCACAGAACCAGAACACCGCATACATGATGATGTTAGTGATCAGTCCGGGAAGGAACTTCGTTTCGGGCTTAATGCCCACCAAGCGCTTGAAGAAATCGATCGTACCGAGCAGGCTGCGCACGCCGGCTTCGACGATGAGGAAGAACAGCGACGACAGCACGGCGATCATCGAGTTGATGCCGACGTCGTAGTTGTTGACGTGACCCAACTCATGCGCGAAGACGGCTTCGATTTCTTCATCCGTCATACCGCACTCAAGCAGTCCTTCGGTGAAGGCAACCACTGCCTTGCGATGAATTGGACCGGTGGCGAAGGCGTTCGGCCTCGGGTCAGCCGAGCAGTAAACCGGCGGCTTGAATTTCATGCCGCTCTTGGCGTAGACGCGATCGACGCAATCGAGAACACGCTTGTGCTTGGGATTGCTCGGGTCAGCCGGCGTCGATTTGGTCATCTTGAGCGCGATTTGCGCACAGAACCACCACATGACGACCGGCAGAAGGAGCCACACTAGACCGAAGCCGAATGTAAGTTGATAGGAGAAGTTGAAGAGCCACAACGCGAGAACGACCATGCCACCCATGGCTGCAAAGCCACCAAGGGTCATCAGCCAAGTCTCAATCTTCCGGCGGCGAATCGCAGGGTAGCGAGGATCGTCAGTCGGAATAACTCCGCGGAGTTCAGGGTGTTGTAGGTCATCGTGAGGAATAACTCGATGTCGAGCCATAAGATGTCCTTTGTCTTGTTATGCACACGGAAAACCCGTTGCACAAGCCCCACCCAGACGAATCCAGGCAAGGTGAATCGAAGTGCACGCAAAAGTGCGTGAGCAGATCTACTTGACGACCAGGTCACCGCATGTGGTATCTAGACGCGTCGACGACACGATTGAAGAACTCACAGATACAGCGGATTTGGGGGTTTCTGGTGTTTTGGGTTCACAGCAGAGTTGGATCAAGTAGACCAGTGAAACCTAGCGCTCGTTCATAGGCAATATCAACTACAGCTACCTGTTAGAACCTGAATTGAGTCTGAAGCTTTAGCAAAGGCCTAGCGCAGCTTGTAGAGATCCACACTTGACTGCCGGCACGCCGGGCCACACGAGCAGCTCGTCGAGCCCATAAACCCCAGGTTTGCGATAATGTGGATAAATGGAGAACAAGATTGTGGTCACATCAAGGATACTTGCTCGTCAAGACCTCGCGCGAGTTGCCGACGAGCTACGCACCGCTGGAAAGCGAATTGTTGTCACCAACGGGTGTTTCGACATTCTTCACGTCGGCCATGTGAGAGTACTGGATGCCGCAAGACAACTGGGAGACGTACTTATAGTCGGTTTGAACAGTGATGAGTCCGTGCGCAAACTGAAAGGGCCAACGCGGCCTGTAAATAGTGAGATGGATCGGGCGGAAGTTTTGGCGAACTTGCGTTCAGTCGACTTTGTCACAGTGTTTACCGAGGACACAGCAGATGAATTATTGAAAGCAATCAAGCCGGACATCTATGCCAAAGGCGCCGACTATACGGTCTCCAGCCTACCGGAGACAAAAACTGTGGAATCATTCGGCGGACAAATACGACTATTGGAGCTGGTCCCTGGCAAAAGCACCACAAACATCGTTGGCAAAATTCAAAGTTGCTAAATCTAGTACCTGACAATCACGAACCACCGCTGGCCGAGGATGATTCGCGGACGACCGCGGATGATTCGCGGTTCGTGGAAGCGATTACCTCATGGTCAAAAGAGGCGCCCGAGATCCGCCGACAGACGCCTTTACTGATAGTCCTGCTGCTGCTATTCGTCACATTTGCTGGAATCGAGGGGCTGGAAGTCGCTTGTGGCCTTCTTTTCATCTGGTACATGGGTTTGCGGATATACCACCGCAAACTGATCAACAATTTCGACACAGTGTTTCGCGACCAAACGGAGCTGCTTTGCCGGATCAAGTTATACGAAGATCCCAACGATTATGGACCGACTGCGGAAGTCGTAGAATCAGCAACAGGAAGCGAACTGGGACTGTTCAGACTGCTGGTGCCTTCAGACCAAGCGGATGCACTTGCCGGCTCCTACAACACGCAGTTCGAACGATACGTTAAGTTCGGAATGCACGGCAAACACGGCTATCTGATTATCTTCGATCGCCATTACACGCTCTGCGCAATCACACGCAAATAATCTACATGGCACCACATTTGATGCAATTTCACCCACGCAGAAAGGGAGGGGACAAGCCCCTCCCCTACAATTACAACGTATCTTGTTGTTTACTTGGTCTTGCCCTTCTTGCTTTGGGTCAGGAAGGCCAGTCGTTGCCGTGCATCTTCGCTGTATTCGGAATCGCCGGATACTTTTAAAGCTTCCTGGAACTGTTCGGCGGCATCATCAGGACGACGTTTGCGTTCCATGATTAGGCCCATGCGATAGTAGGCTTCGCCCAAGCGATAGTCATTCTTCACAGCAGAGCTGTAGCTTGTTAGGGCCTTGTCATACTCTTTTTGAATTTCGTAAGCAGTGCCCAAGTTGTAGTGCGCAGTGGCAAGTTTGCTGTCGAGTGCAACTGCTGTTTGCCAATTTTTGATTGCGCCCAGCAAATCCTTTTCTGCTCTCAACGCCGCGCCGATGCCGTTGTACGTGATAGCGTCTTTGGGGTTGATTGCCAGCGCTTTACGGAACTCCGCGAGCGCTTGAGCGTAATTGTGCTGTTGGTTATAGATCAAGCCCAGATTGCTATGAGCTTCAGCAAGGCCAGAATTCGCTACCAGTGCCGATTTGTACTCGACGATCGCTTCCTGCAGTTTTCCTTGAAGGTGAAACTGGACAGCGGCGTTGTATCGCTTTACCGACAACAATTTCTTGTCGCCTTCAGCAACTGGTGCAGCTTCAACCGGAGCAGTCGAAGTTTCCGCAACGGACTCTGTAACTGGAGCAACAGGCGCTTCCGCACTTGGTGGTACAGCTTCAGCCGTAACTTCCGAAATCGGAGCAGCGGCAGCAGGAGTTGGTGCCGAATCAGGAGCAAGTCCCATTGGCGAAGTTGAGCTATCGCTCGGAGCAGCGGCAATTTCAGTTGGCGTGGTGTCAGTAGCAAGAGCAGGTTTCAACACCGGAGCGTCAGCAGACGCTGCGGAGTTCTGATTTGCACTCCAGTCCCAGCCCGGAGCAGCGCCGGCGGTATTCGTAGACGACACCGGAGTGTTGTCCATGACAGGTTGAGCTTGCGCCGCGGTTGTTGCGTCGCCGATTGGCGTTGGTACGGCATCGGCAATCGGAGTAACTACTGGAGCACTAGATGTGGTGGCAGGCAAATCCTCACCAAGACTTATAGTGATCACTCCTTCTTCCAGTTTCACAACACGAGGCTTGAATTTGCCATCTTCCGGCACATCCAGCACGATTCTGGCAGTCGGTGCAGGGGCATTTTCAAGATTCGAATAACGAACGGACTTGACGAATGGCAGGCTTTGTATAACAGCAGCAGACAGTTCATCAGCGGAAGGCAAACTGGTTTTGTCGATTATCGCGTCGGTAAAATCCAGCACTACACGATGATTTGGACCGGGCAAATCAAGAACATGCGGTGCAGACGGGAAATTACCGGCCGTGCCGCCGAACTCAACAACCAATTGCTTTGACGCGTCTACACTAATTTTCTTGATTGGCAAAGTTTCTGCGCTTGCAGCGCTGGCGGTCTGTACCGCCAATATGGCAGCCAAACTCAGGTAGGCTCGAAGGTCATTCCGACTCATGCTTTACATCACTCCCAACAGTAGCCGTGGATCGCACGATGCCAATTATCGGACTCCTGACAAAGAAAGTCGAACTAATTCGCACCAATACACTTGCCTGCCCCCACCGCATATCTTTGGCATACATTCGGCACAACAAGCTGCATTCAGCATATTGTGCAGTTTACTTGGTTAATGGCAACCGATTCATGGAAAGCATCTAAGAATTGCTATTAAAACGGGTTTCAAAATGGCTCAAACGGACGTATGATGAGGAAGGTTAGGCGCATCCAATCACTTGATATCCCTGATCGCCCAGCTTTCCGTGTTTCTGAATAGAAAGGAAACAAATGATCCGTCGACTTCTAGCCTTGCCTCTTGTCGCATTGATCACGCTTTCCGCTTGTCGGGATTCGTCTGCTCAAGACATGCAACAACTGCTAGACAAACAGTTGATCGCCGCCAAGCGTGCAACCCTGACTTTGCCCCAAGCACCGATTCCAAATCCGGACAAACTGGTGCCACCAGCCGGGGAAACAACCGTCTTCCCACTGCGAGCGGACGGACAGGCATTCGTCCTCGATCAGGACGTGACGGTCAACATGACCGATGCATTGAACCGCTACTATTACAACCCGAAGTGGCGCGGCGAAGAATGGGGTCCGTTCAACAGTTACTGGATTGTGGAACGTGGTGCTCTGTTGATGCCAACCTGGCAGGAATACGACCAATTCAGTATCTACAGAGTCGGCAACGGCTTCCACAAGTTCTTTGAAAAATACTCCGGATACGGTCCCTAAAGCATTGAAGCGCATCGATCACATTGCTGTTGCGGTCGAGAACTTAGAAGAGTCTCTGAAGTTTTATCAGGACACTCTTGGGCTGGAATGCCTCAGCATCGAAACCATCGAAGAGCAAGGCGTGCGTGTTGCCAAGCTCGATGCCGGTAATACCCACATAGAACTTCTTGAGCCTCTCAGCCCAGATACCCCGGTTGGCAAATTCTTGCGGCAACGTGGTCAGGGACTGCACCACATATGCTTCCAGGTAACAGACATACGCGGCGAGCTTGAGCAGCTCAAGGCATGCCAGACGCGGCTTATCAACGAGAACCCGCAAATCGGAGCCGGTGGTGCGGAGATCGCCTTCGTGCATCCCAAATCCACCGGTGGCGTGCTCATGGAATTGTCACAACACGACCATTAGCCAGGGGGCTGGTCAGCCCCCAAGCAATAGACCAGTGCGGCGTGGCGGTACATCCAGCCGTCCGCCGCACCCACAGATGACAACTGCAGCCGCGAAAGCCCCTGCCAGACCATAGAGATCTGATCGTGAATCTGATCTCTATCAGAATTTCAATTCCACGAAAATTCCACAGGCCTGCCACGTTTCTCTCACGAACGAAAAGTATTCTCTTTGCATCAGCCGGGAGGAACGCCATGACAGTCGCATCCGTTACTAATGTCCAAGTAGCTCCAACAGTGGAAGCACCAATTCCACAAGCAAGCTGGATCGAAGTAAAACGCGCCGCGGCTCAAGCCCGAATTTCAGAATCAGTGTCGACCGCCAGAGATGCCGCGTCCCAAGCCACGGTCACCGCTGGCGCCACGGCAAAAGTCCAAGCAGCTGAACTGACGGTCGGTTTGACCCTCATTGCCCCGCTTGTTATCCTTCTGGTCATTGCCCTTGCTTGCACCCACATGAATGTGCTCGTAATCGCCAAATTGGTCCCCGTATGCCTGCTGGGCTTCGTCGGCTACCTTGCCCTTTCCCTCTTCAATCCAGGCACCGGCCGCAATTAGGCAATCACAGTCCACTAAAATTAGCTGCCGGCGCCTCCCCAACCCAGGGAAGTCTGCAAAAACAATCGCAAGGGCGGCACGTGGTGCCGTCCTTTGCTCTGTTCGGTTAAGCAAAACATTGAGCTTTTCTGACTATTAGTAGGAATCAGCCCCAGTCCTGTACGCTTAAAAAGTTTCAAACGGACCAGGACGGAGGCTATCGACACCGTTTATGCCAGTCATGACAGAGCTAAATAATATTGAGAAGATGCTTGGCGACCAAGCAAAATTCTTATTGGATCACGAGTGCAAGACTATCTCTAAGGATATGTTGCACTTGCCAGGACCAGACTACGTTGACACCGTGGTGATAAATAGCGACCGCTCACCGCGTGTCCTGCTGAGCTTGCAGACCATCCTCAATTCTGGACGGTTAGCAGGTACAGGCTACGTTTCGATTTTGCCGGTAGATCAAGGCATCGAGCACTCTGCCAGCGCATCTTTCGCGCCCAACCCGATTTTCTTCGACAGCGAAAACATCGTTAAGTTGGCTATTGAAGGCGGTTGCAACGCAGTTGCATCGACTTTCGGCGTGCTCGGTTCAGTCGCCCGCAAGTACGCCCACAAGATCCCATTCATCGTAAAGATCAACCATAACGAGTTCCTCAGCTACCCGAACAAGTTCGATCAAATCCTGTTCGGTACCGTGAAGCAAGCATGGGAAATGGGAGCAGTAGCTGTTGGCGCGACCATTTACTTTGGTTCGCCGGAATCTACGCGTCAGATCGTTGAAGTCGCGCAAAAATTTCAAGAAGCACACGAACTCGGTATGGCCACCATTCTCTGGTGCTACACCCGTAACCCCGCATTCAAGACAGCGGACATCGACTATCACACCTCAACGGACCTTACATCGCAAGCCAACCACCTGGGCGTAACCCTGGGCGCTGACATCATTAAACAAAAGATGCCAGAAACCAACGCGAGCGGCTTCAAGGCCCTCAAGTTCGGCAAGACTGACGACCGCGTTTACACCGAACTCACAACCGATCACCCGATCGATATGACTCGGTACCAGGTGGTCAATTGCTTCATGGGCAGAATCGGTCTAATCAACTCCGGCGGCGCATCGGGCAAGAATGACTTGGCGGATGCGGTGAAAACAGCCGTGATCAACAAGCGCGCTGGCGGCATGGGTCTGATTTCCGGACGCAAAGCCTTCCAGAAGCCAATGAAAGATGGCATCGCATTGCTCAATGCCATTCAAGACGTCTACCTCTGCGATGACGTCACGATAGCTTAAATGCAATGTCCGCCTTTCGCCCGGCGAAGCGGACGAACAAAAAACAAAAGGAGGGGGTCAACAAACCCTCTCCTTTTAATATCTATTTGTAAGTCTGCGCTAGCGCAAGACAGCCGCTACCGGCTTCCAAGCTATAGGACAAGCACCGTTGTTGCATTCCGACTGTTCCGTCTTCTCATCCTGCGTGTCGCAGACTGAGTTAACAACTACAGCCAATGTCTTGATCTGGGTCTTCTTACTGCTCTGGTTAACCTTCTGAAGGTAACCAGCCCTCTTGGATTTCATAGCGTTGACTCCGGGGATTCCTAGACTCGATGCGAAGCTTCCGATATATCGCTGCTCTCAACATGCCCGCACTAAACACGGCCTAGACAAGCGTAATATTAGAATCACTACTTGACGTGCATCAGCTCCACATTAGACATGCGATGGATTTCGTCGACATATAAACAGTCGACCGATCCGCAAGCTATATGTTGTAGCGCATTTGTCGTCGGCAAATATTTGTTGGATCAAAGACAGCGCGCCTAGTCGAAGAACAGCCCGCGATCTGCTTGAATATACGGTGATAACGTCAAGAAAGTCCGTCGTTACATTCTTTTATAACCCCAGCACCACAAGACGAAAAATTTGAAGAGCTGTCCATTTTGCGGATTACAGTTAAGCACCATCGAAATCGGTGGACGTATGCGATTGGTTTGCGAAAGCAAAGTATGCGATTTCGTTCATTGGGACAATCCTAAACCGGTCACAGCCACTCTGGTTCCCATGGATGGCGGAGTGGTTCTGGTCAAACGCAAATTCGAGCCCTTCATTGGCGATTGGTGCCTTCCTGGCGGCTTCATCGAAAACTGCGAGCATCCGGCAGAATCAGCAGCACGTGAGGTTTTCGAAGAAACCGGAGTAACGATAGGAGCACCCAGACTGGTTGATGCCGGTGCGCCCGGCCGTGGCATCAACGTGGTGATCATGTTCTATCTGGCAACGTCAGCTGCTGGGGAACCAGTCGCTGGCGACGACGCCAGCGAGGTACAGGTCTTTCAGCAAAGCGAGTTGCCGGACAATATCGCCTTTGAAATGCATCGAGAAATGGTGCGCCGTTTCTTTGCAGGCGCGTTCAACTAATCGGTAAGTGTCCGCGCATCTCTTCTTCTAGCTCATCAAAGGCATCAAGTTCATTGCCGATGAAGTAAGCCCCTTTGGTCGTCTTCACGACGATTCCTTCAGGTAGGAAAAACAAAGGCGGGCCGATGGTTTTCAGGTCTACCCAGGCGAAGTGCTGGAGACCGAACCATGACTTGAGCGTCACGCCGCTAGAATCCGTTGATACCATTTGCGGCATCATAACAATCTTGAATGAGCGGAAAGACATAGCCGCTGTGAACAGCAAACAGGCAACCAGAATGATGATTGCATCGGCAGGATCCGGCGGCTTAGCACCGACAGTTTTGTGCGTTTCTAGATAGGCGAAAAACGCCCAAAACAAAACAATAAAAGCGACCCCGCCTATCAGTCCGCCGATCTTGACGGCGGCGCCGAACGCGTCTTGGGCAAAGACCTTCGCCCCCGATACAGCAGCCATCCGCCCCCCCCGGGGCAACCTGGCGCGTATTTGATCCACAAGTTCGTCAACGCTGCTGAGCAAGACAGGAAAACTCAAGTCGTCTTTCTCGGACATGATTACGTATCGGCGCCAGCCGAATGCCGTCTTCAACCGCAAAGACAGCATCTGCTCCCAGCCCATGAATTGCTTACGAAATACCGAAATAGCCCTGAGGCCATCCAAGTCGACCACCACCTTGTAGGTGATGAATCCATAAGCGCACAGCAAAGGTAGAGCAACCAGCGCACAAGCTACAACCAGCACCTGGATGAGGACAATCATCTTCGGAAACTCGCCTGTGAACAACAAGATAATTGGCAACGAAATTAGAACAATGAGGACGGTAGTCTCCGCCAACATGCGGATTCCGACCATGGATTTCAAGCGATAAGAAGCAGGCTGCATGCCAATAATGTAAACCATTTGACAACTTTGATGACAAGCGGTCGCTCACCGGAGTGAACCGTGAATTACTCGCGCGCGCGCGCGAGTGTTGAAAGAGCTTCTTAAGAACCTGTAGTTTAAGTGCCCTTTTCCTTTTCTTCCAGAACTAACCTGCCGCCCATCCATACATCCCCATCACCGGTTGCAAGCCTCCCTACGCAGTTAACGCTGTGAAGATTGGTTATCGGCGCAGGGTGAATTCCCGGGAGCGCAGGCATCCTGCCTGCTTTTGGCGCGTCACAACCTAAAGGTGAACAATTCTCTCTCCTGTGGTGAAGGAGCAAAGCAGGCAGGATGCCTGCGCTCCCGGGCAACGGCAATCCATGCCTGACGATTTGTTTTGGTCACGGTCATTCAATTTAGAAGTAAACGCGGCAATGTCACCACAGCAGCTTTGAACGCTGCTTCTGGGCAACCGCAGGAGTTAACTATGGCGAAACGATTTCGCATTGAGCGAGACTCAATGGGTGACATGCGCGTACCTGCTGACTCTTACTACGGAGCCAGCACTCAACGTGCAGTCATGAATTTTCCAATCAGCAATCTTCGCCTGCAGCGCTCGTTCATTCGCGCCCTGGCATTGATTAAGTTCTGCGCGGCCGAAGTGAACCGCAGGCACGGAAAGCTCGATGCCACCAGAACTCGTGGCATCAAACGCGCAGCCTCTGAAGTAGCGGTTGGCAAGTTTGATACGCAGTTCGTCGTCGATGTATTCCAAACCGGGTCTGGAACCTCGACCAACATGAATGCCAACGAGGTAATCGCCAACAGGGCAGCTGAAATTCTCGGTGGCAAGCGCGGAGCGCGCAGCATCGTTCACCCGAACGACCACGTGAACCTGGGCATGTCCTCCAACGATGCCATTCCCACAGCTACTCACGTGGCGGCCCTGATCGACATCAAAGAACGCCTCCTTCCGTCCTTGCACGCATTGGAGCTAAGCCTTTCCAGAAAGGCAGCGGAATTCATGCCAGTTCTCAAAACCGGCAGAACCCACCTGCAAGACGCCACGCCGATTCGTCTCGGGCAAGAGTTCAGCGGATACGCGGCACAGGTTGGCAATGCAATTGAACGTATTGCTCACGCCCAAGAGCGGCTGTCTGAAGTAGCCCTTGGTGGCACAGCGGTCGGAACTGGTGTCAACACCAGAGAAGACTTTGCGCAGGCAGTGCTTGCGCTGCTTTCGCTTAAAGCAGGCGTCAGCGTCAAGGAAACGCGCAATCACTTCCAAGCGCAAAGCACGCTGGATGAAGTCGTTGAATGCTCGGCGGTTCTGCGCACGTTAGCCTTGTCGTTGATGAAAATCGCCAACGATGTTCGCTGGCTAGGCAGCGGTCCAAGAGCCGGTTTCGGGGAAATCAGCCTGCCGGAACTACAACCAGGCCGTTCGATAATGCCCGGCAAAGTCAATCCGGTGATTGCCGAATCGG
>JADYXS010000676.1 GCA_021772155.1 Candidatus Obscuribacter sp. | reverse complement strand
TATCGATTTGCCTGTATGGCAAGACATCGTCGAGTTCCATAAAAACCGTGCATCCAATGCTAAGCCGGAAAACCTGGTAACCATTGTGACCGAAGCTTCTGTAGATACAGAGCTCATGAACGCAACATTAGGACTAGCCATGGGTGCTGCCGTTGCACCTGCTAGACCAGCTGTTGCACTGAACCCTGTGGCTGTCCCTGTCGCTGCTTTCGCAATCGCAGGCGATACACCGGCTGCCAAGGAAAGCAGAGGAAAGCTTATCTTCTCGCATGCTAAGAAAGCCGCCCTTGCTATGGGTAAAGTAGCTCGTGCTGTAGCAGTCGACCACCAAGATCAAGGACCGACCGGCGGAGCAACCGTCACCGAAGAACTGCAACCGGTGCATGTCTAAATCGTTTGTTGCAAGTGAATTGGATTGCATATACCAATAGTAGCTGCCAATTTTGAGCAACTTTTGAGCGTAACGCCTTTAGTCCTTACGGTGTCTTTACCGGTTGCTTGATTTCTGCCGGCTTCTTCTTTTTCCTGCCGCCGAATATGGAATTTAGGATCATCATGATCGGATCATAGTAGCGACTAACGACACGTTCTTTGAGTGGAATTATGGCGTTGTCGGTAATGTGAATGTCTTCCGGGCAAACTTCCGTACAGCACTTTGTGATGTTGCACAGTCCCAGACCAGCTTGTTCTTTCAAGAATGGAATGCGATCAACTGTGTCCAGCGGATGCATTTCTAAGCTGCCGACACGAACAAGAAAGCGTGGACCAACGAACTCTTCCTTCTTATCGTGATCGCGCAGAACATGGCAAACGTCCTGGCAAAGAAAGCATTCGATGCATTTGCGAAACTCTTGCACGCGATCGATATCTTCTTGGAAGAATGTGAAATCAGCATTGGGATCAGGTGTGAATGGTGGAATGCGTTTGTTCTGCTCATAATTCCAGCTCACATCCGTCACCAGATCCTTGATGATCGGGAATGCGGCAATTGGCTGCACCGTTAACGTCTCGCCTTCTGCAAAACGATCCAATCGCGTCTTGCACATAAGCATCGGCCGACCGTTTACCTCAGCACTGCAAGAACCGCACTTAGCCGCCTTACAGTTCCAACGCACTGCCAGATCCGGCTGCAATTCACGCTGGATGTAGTGAATCGCATCAAGCACCACCATGCCAGACTCAACCGGTACCGAATAATCTTTGAAATCTCCACCGGTCTTGTCACCGCGATACACGCGCATTGCGACGACACGTCCGGTGCTGGTGTTTTCTGCGGTATCAGGCATGTGCGGGCTCCTTCTTCTCAAACAAGGACTTCAACTCCTGCGGCATTTCCGGAAGATGAGTCTTAGTCAATTTCATTTCATCACCTTCTTTGAAAACGGAGGTGTTCTCGTGGCCTTGTTTCTCGTCAAGTTCAGTGTAATCGAGTCGGCTGTGAGCACCACGGCTTTCTGTGCGGGACAGAGCGCTGCGTGCGATGGCCTCGCAAGCTATGATCATGTTTTGCAAATCGCGGCAGAGGTGCCAACCAGGGTTATAAGCTTTCGTTCCCTTCGTGGAAACCTCTTTGACCCGCTTGCGCAGATCTGCCAGCTTTTCGATGCCAATCTTGAGCTCTTTTTCCTCGCGGAAAATACCGACATGCTCACTCATGATTTTGTACATTTCCTTCTGCAGCTCATAAGGGCTGGAGCCATTGCGAGCGAATGGAGCTTCCATTTCATTGAGGGCGTGTTGTACTTCGGCTTCGTCAACCTTTGGAGCGGTACCAACTTTTCGTACATAATCAGCAGCTCCGCGTCCAGCACGACGTCCAAAGACGATCAGGTCGGACAGCGAATTGCCACCAAGTCTGTTGCTGCCGTGCATTCCACCGCTACATTCGCCAGCGGCAAACAAGCCCGGAACGCGGGTTTCAGCAGTGTCAGCATCGACGCGAATGCCGCCCATGATGTAGTGCATCGTCGGCCCAACTTCCATAGGAACGGCGGTGATATCCACGTCGGCCAGATCTTTGAACTGGTGATACATACTTGGGAGCTTCTTCTTGACCCGATCCGCAGGCTGATAAGCAATGTCCAGATAGACACCGCCGTGTTCAGAACCACGGCCTTCTTTAACTTCGGTATAGATGGCGCGGGCGACGTTATCGCGTGTTGATAACTCCGGTGGACGTTTGTGTTCGGTCTTCAACTTACCTGATAGTGTGTCTGCAAGCCATCTTTCAGCTTCTGCTTCATCATCCGCGTAATCCTTGCGCGTGGATTCTGGAAGATAGTTGAACATGAAGCGTTCTTTCTTATTGTTCCTCAGTATGCCGCCTTCTCCGCGAACAGCCTCGGTAACCAGCAGACCACGAACACCTGGGGGCCAAACCATGCCGGTAGGATGGAACTGAACGAACTCCATGTCGATCAGGTCAGCACCGGCGTCATAAGCCAGTCCTTGTCCATCGGCGGTATATTCCCAAGAGTTGGAAGTAATTGGATAAATACGACCAACGCCACCAGTTGCCAGGATTACCGCTTTGGCTTTGAACAAAACATATCGACCGTCATCGCGGAAATAGCCAAAAGCACCAGCAATTTTGTCGCCGTCTTTGAGCAGCCGACTTATGGTGCACTCCATATAAACCGACATTCCCTGGTGGACGCTATGGTCTTGGAGCGTGCGAATCATCTCTAAGCCGGTGCGGTCCCCAACGTGACACAGTCTCTTATAAGTGTGTCCGCCAAATGCGCGCTGGAGTATCTTCCCTTCCTGAGTGCGATCGAAAACAGCGCCCCAGCGCTCCAGCTCACGCACACAATCGGGCGCTTCCTGCGCATGTAATTGCGCCATTCGCCAGTTGTTCAGCATCTTGCCACCTTTCATGGTGTCACAGAAGTGAACTTCCCAGTTATCGCGCTCATCAACGTTAGCTAAGGCAGCGGCGACACCGCCTTCAGCCATCACAGTATGTGCTTTTCCAAGTAGCGACTTGGATACTAATCCTACGCTTAAGCCTTGCGCGGATGCTTCGATGGCCGCACGCAAGCCTGAGCCACCGGCGCCGATCACAAGAACGTCGTGTTCGTGAACTTCGTAGTCTGGCATTGTTCGAGTACCTTTTATCTGACGAGAAGAAATGGAAGTGCCGGTCCGAGGAGCGTGTCATTTACATGATTAGCTACAACATAAGCCGTATAGCCGTCGGCAATACCGACGGAGAACAGACTCAACCATGCCCAGAGCATGTGGTGCTCGTTCAATTTGCTAACGAACTTCCATAGACCATACTGGGCGGTCGGTTTTTTCTGATTCGGACAAGTAAAACAGTCAAGTTTTCCGCCGACAAGGTGGCGAAACACGTGACAACCAAAGGTGTAATTGCTGAGAAGCAATACATTCGCAAGAAAGATAAGACTTCCTACACCTACGCGAAATTGTCCGTTCAAAAAGAATGAATTGATGGCGTCGTACCACAGAAACATCAGCACAAGAATCGCAAAGTAGAGCATGTAGCGGTGCAGATTTTGAAAGATAAGTGGAAACGCTGTTTCGCCAGTGTAATTTTCCCCGCCCAGATGCCCTACGCCACAACCTGGTGGGTCCAGGAAGTAAGCCCGATAGTAGGCTTTGCGATAGTAGTAGCAGGTTGCTCGGAAACCCGCCGGTATCCAAAGGATGAGAATCGCCGGAGAGAACTTCCACCAATCAAACACTAGCTTTGGTGAATAAAAAGGAGATAGATAATTGTCTACTTCGAAATACTGATTTTGAAATGCGCGAATTGTCGCATAAATAATAAAGAGCGAAAAACCAATCGCTACCAGCGCCGGTTCTACCCACCAGTTGTCTTTTCGCTGCGTTGCCCACGGCTTCGTGGCTGCTTCGGCAGGCTGTGTTTCAGTCATTTAGGATCCCCTTAATGCGTGCCAACCCGCATGAGGTCGCGTTAAGTTGCGACTATATTATAAACGAATGGCACCACGCATTTCCTGTTGTCGGAGTACTTCTATTGCTTGTTGGCAACACAAAACAGCGAAGATGTGCGGTGTTTCATCAAACTTCACTCGGCGGGATGACAGTAGGCCTGCCACTATAGACGATACCGCTCGGGAATCTTCCCGGGAGCGCCGCCGTCCCGCCGGCATCTTTTTGCGCCCACAAAAGCGGGCAGGATGCCCGCGCTCCCGGGACCGCTGATTGCCTGGGAGCGCCGCCGTCCCGGCGGCTCGTAGCGAGCAAATTCTTAGATCAATGCAGGCGACCCTATTTGTGCCTAGCCCTTGCTCGTAACGACTACCACGATGAGAAAAACCAGTTCGAGTGCCGATAACCCGAGCAACATGCCGGAAGGCATGACTTTGCCAGTTTTCTTCAACCTGATACCAAAGACGATGCAGAGCAGGGCGCAGATTACCGCACCAAAGATCATTCCTTGTTCTGCATTGCGCTCTGCTATGGAGTATGCGGTGGCAAGTAGCCCGCCGCTAACTACTCCGGAAATGAGCGAGGCCTTGCTCTGAGCCTTGAGAAATCCGACTATTCCGCCGACAGCGATCAGAATGCTGAGCACTAATAATGAAATTTTTGCTGCAACGAGCATGACAAACCTCAAATGCCCAGCCATTCTAGCGCATGTGCTACCATCATTGCATCGCTTTGGAACCTAACGAGGATTTCGCAGTGACTTCCCCGAACGCCAGTGTTGTAGTCAAACTACGCGCAGCCTGTGATGGCGATATCGATAGCATCTTATCGATATACAACCACTATGTACTCAACTCGACTGTTACCTTCGACGAGGCAGAGCAGTCTTTCGACGACCGCTTCAAGTGGCTGAAACATCATCAGCAGGAAGGGCTGCCAGTTATAGTTGCCGAGGAAAACGGTCTGATTGTCGGCTGGGCAAGTCTTTCCTACTATCACGCGCGCTGCGCTTATCGAACAACAGTGGAATTCTCCATTTATCTTGATCCACAGTCTTGTGGCAAAGGTGTCGGGCGAATGCTGCTGACCGAATTGATAGCATTGGCACGGAGCAAGGGATATCATTGTATTGTCGGGCTTATCTGTAGCGAAAATGACGTCAGCATTCGTCTATCGCACGCCTTCGGATTCAGCTCTGTCGGTGAGATAAAAGAAGTAGGCCGTAAGTTCGACCGCTGGCTTGACGTAACTTTTGTACAAAAGATTCTCTAGGCGACCAACCATGGATAGTTCAGTAAAGAAAGGGCTCTTGCGGAACTTGCCGAAATTGGCGCTTGGCTCCGCTTCTCTGCTTGCGGCCTTGTATGTGGGGCTTTCACCAAGACTGTCGCCTGGGCTCTATACAGGCAGACTGTTTCGTCCCTACGCCTTCCCTGAAGGGACCTGGGATGTCCTGGAAGTGAACGGAATCGCTCGCCAGGACTGTTATTTCAGTGGACCAGGCAGTCCGCAGCTCCACGGCTGGTTTTTTGACAAACCAGGCGCGAAAAAAACAATCATGTTCAGTCACGGGAACACCGGCAATTTGACCGGAAGGTTGAACCTCGTTCGTCTTTTATTGGAAACTGGTTCATCGGTGTTCATTTACGACTATAGCGGCTACGGGCGCAGCAAAGGGGTTCCCACCATCCAAGGCATCTGCAAAGACGGCGTAGTTGCTTTCGATTATCTGATTCAAGAACGTGGGCTCAAACCAACAGACATTGTTCTTTATGGTGAGTCCTTGGGGACTGCTGTCAGTTGCGAGATAGCAGCTGAGCGCTCTTGTTCCGGGCTCGTCCTTCAATCAGGATTCTCTTCGCTTAGGAAAATCGGACAAGAGACCGTTCCTATAATGAAGATTTATCCGCAAGTGTTATTTCCAAAACCCTTTTTGAATGCTGTAGAGAGGGTCGCAAGTAGAACTGGATATCCTCTGCTGATAATTCATGGATCAAAAGATCAGGTGGTGCCATTTTCCCATGCAGAAGAAGTTTATGCTGCAGCCTCAGAACCGAAGCGATTTGTGCAGTTACCAGATTGTGCCCATAGTGACATCTGGTGTACGTCTCCAGAGACATTTGTTTCCGAGCTAAAAGAATTTATCGAAGAATTGCCATAACCATTCTCGTTTAATATCTGACGAAGCAACCGGGCAATGCTCGCTTGATTTGACTGACACCTTTTCGAGTGAATTGAGTATTCTGCAAACCTAAACCCTGCAATGATTTCACTTCTGATAGATACTTCGCGGAGCGATCAGTCAGCCTGTCGCCATTGAAGGCGACCGATTTAAGATTTTTCAGTTTAAAAATAGACTTCAATCCGGCATCTGTAATTTTGGTGTTGTCCAAAACTAATTGCTCAACCGGGCTGCACGAATCGCAAAAGCGAACCATTGCATTGTCACCTATTTGCGTTCCTCCGGACTGCAGCATGCCCAACTTCGGCAAAAATTTTGCCATTTCCAATAATCCATCGCCAGCGCCAGATTCGCTAACGTAAATTGCCTCCAGATTTTTCATACTGGAAAGCTTGGATAGCCCTTTATCTGTGATTCTCTTGCAACGGCTAAGATTCAAGCTTTTGAGCATCGGAACGTATTTGACAATCGCTTCCACGATTTCGTTATCAGGATCGCTTGAACCCAAGTCTAAGGAGTTGAGGTTCTTGGCACTGCGAAGGTATTTAAATGCCTTTGCCGTTAGTGCCGGTCTGAAGCCGGTTCGCATCTTTATAGTTTGCAGTGATGTTATTTGACCCAGCGACTTAAAGCCTCCATCCACCACATTGCAATTAGAAAGATCTATATCAATCAGTGTGTTTTTCAGCGGAATTAGCTGCGCTATCCCTTTATCCGTCACCAACGTGTTGTCGATACACAACAGTTTCAGCTTGGTCATTTGACCGAGATATCTGCAGGATAGATCCGAGATTGCGCAGTGAGCAACCCGGACATCTATGAGGTTTGGAGCCAACAATAGGTACTTACAATTTTCCGGATATAGCGTGCTTTGAGTGAAGTTAATCTGTGTTAGAGCGGGCATTCTGCTCAGTCTTGTCAATCCGCTTCCATTAATTGCTGTTGCTTTTAAATCGAGATACTCAAGTCGCGGAAGCTTGACCAGAGAATCGAAGACCTTATCGTCAATATCTCCATCTTCGATGCTGAACACCCGCAGATTTTTAAATCGATTGCTAAGCCGTTCTACCAGCGCGTTGTCGACGTCGAACGATGCCATGTCCAAACCTTCAACATTGGTTGGGACCTGGTCAAAGTATTTAGGTTTGGTAACTTGCGTAGCGTGTGGTCTCAGTACGAAAATGTAGCCGGGCGCGCACGGAACCTTGCCGATTGCCTCGCAGTAATCGTCGCCACGAGCCATGTGAGGCAGCCATTGAAATACTCTGCCGATGGAACGATCATTTGGAAACTGCAGAAATTTCGGAGACTGCGGAGTTGACTTAGCTTGAGACCGCCCGAAAAGTGGGAGAAGAACCGCCGGAGGTGATTGATCCAGCACCAAATTTTCTGCAGAACCTGGCAATCGGACGACAGCAACGGCAAAAGCAAAGAATGCCACCACAATCGCAATCGCCCGATATGAATGGCGATGCACTAGGAATGGGAGCCTGCGAGCTCTCGGCGTTTGCGGATCAAGTTAAGTGCTGATCCGGCTTTGAACCATTCAATTTGTTCGTCGGTCATCGTGTGCTTTACGGCTATCGTATCGTGCGTACCGTCTTCATGCTCAAGAACTAATTCCAACGGCTGATCTGGTGCCAATTGCGTCAGTCCATTGATACTAATCCGATCTTTTTCTCTGAATAGATCGTAGTCGCCAGGATTCGCGAAAGTCAGGGCTAGCACACCTTGCTTCTTCAAGTTGGTTTCATGAATGCGTGCGAAGCTCCGGACTATGACGGCTTTGCAGCCCAGGTAACGCGGTGACATTGCAGCGTGCTCGCGGCTACTTCCTTCGCCATAGTTCTGATCGCCGACAACTATCCATCCGAGGCCCGATGCCTTGTAGTGACGGGCAACTTGCGGGAATGATTTGTAGTCATTATCTACAACATCAAGCCCTTCGCCGACCTTGCTGTTGAATGCATTCACCGCACCGATAAACATATTGTCGCTGATACGGTCGATGTGACCACGATATCGTAGCCACGGACCTGCGGCAGAAATGTGATCTGTGGTGCATTTGCCTTGCGCTTTGAGTAACAACACTAGACTCGTATAGTCCTTGCCATGCCACGGTTCGAACGGTGCTAACAGCTGCAGCCTTTCGCTCGTCGGGCTTACCTGAACCGACACCTTGTCTGGATCCTTCGCCGGTGGTTCATAACCGCGCTCGTCTTCAATAAAGCCTTTCAAAGGAATCTGCGGAGCCGGTTTAGGCGGATCGAATTTCACTTGCTTGCCGTCCGGCGTGGTGATTGTATCCTTCAGAGGATTGAAGCTCAATCGTCCCGCTATGGCAATTGCAGTGACGATCTCCGGGCTTGCAATAAAGGCAGCCGTGTCTGGGTTACCATCGTTGCGGCGGCTGAAATTGCGGTTAAATGAAGTGATAATCGAGTTCTTCTTGCCCGCCTCTTTGTCCTCACGCTTCCACTGTCCGATACATGGACCACAAGCATTAGCAAGGACGGTACCGCCGATGCCTTCCAATGATTCCATTTGACCGTCTCTCTTGATGGTTTCATAAATTTGCTCCGAGCCTGGCGTTATCAGAAATCCCGTCGCTGATTTCAATCCATGCTTGGTTGCCTGCGCCGCAACGTCTGCTGCGCGGCTCATGTCTTCGTAGGAGGAGTTCGTGCAGCTGCCGATTAACGCGTAGGCTATATGGTCTTCATACCCGCTTTCTTTAACAGCCTGGGCCATTGCAGAAATCGGACGGGCAAGGTCCGGCGTATGCGGTCCAACGATATGCGGTTCCAGTGTGTCCAAATCAATTTCGACAACCTGATCAAAGTAGTCCTTCGGCGTGCTTTCTACCGCAGCGTCTGCTACCAGAAATTCCGCGTAATCTTCAGCCAGTTTAGCGATTCCTTCGCGACCGGTTCCGCGTAAGTACTCGGCCATGTGGTTATCAAAGGGGAAGATCGATGTGGTGGCACCAAGTTCGGCGCCCATATTCGTTATTGTCGCTTTGCCTGTGCAGGTGATCGACTTGGTGCCCGATCCAAAGTATTCGACGATGGCCCCTGTGCCACCAGCTACAGTGAGTATTCCGGCAAGTTTCAGGATCACGTCTTTGGCGGAAGTCCAGCCATTAAGAGAGCCGGTCAGTTTGACGCCGATGAGTTTCGGCCAGCGTACGCCCCAGACCTCGCCGGCCATGACATCGACCGCGTCTGCGCCACCCACGCCTATTGCAATCATGCCAAGTCCACCGGCATTTGGTGTATGGGAGTCGGTTCCGATCATCATGCCGCCGGGAAAAGCGTAATGCTCCAGCACTACCTGGTGGATAATGCCCGCGCCTGGCTTCCAGAACCCGATTCCATGTTTCGAACTGGCGGTCCTCAAGAAGTCATAAACTTCCTGGTTGTCTTTCAATGCATTGACCATATCGGAGTCGGCGCCGACTCGTGCCTGGATCAAGTGGTCGCAGTGGACGGTTGTCGGCACGGCAACTTCTTTGAAGCCACCTTGCATGAACTGAAGAAGAGCCATCTGGGCTGTTGCATCTTGCATAGCCACCCGGTCCGGACGAAGCAATGCGTAGGTTTCGCCCCGCACCAAAGGCTCTCCTTTCCAGTTGTCGAGGTGAGCGATGAGAACCTTTTCTGTAAGCGTTAAAGGGCGGCCGAAGCATTTCCGCGCCTTTTCGTGAACCTGAGGCAAACGCGCGTACATTTTCTTGATATCCTCTACTCTTAGCTCTGGCATGTTTTTTTCTCGTCTCGGAGTTAGTACTGGCCGCTTGCACTCGCAAGGGCGCCACTTGGTATCTGGTTGCAACAGCTATATTTTACTACCGTTCGGTACAAGGTTTAATCTCTAGTTAGCGGACTAACGGTCCTTTCGGGGAATCAGATCTAAAGATCCCTTCCTCAATTCCTCACTGGCGCGATGTCCGAACCAATCAAAGTACTCATAGTAGAAGACCATCAAGCGACCCGCGAAGGGCTCGCAGCTTCACTTGCGCGCGAATCTGATCTGACCGTTGTGGCTACTGCCGGAGACTCAGATCAAGGAATGAAACTTGCTAACGAAATGAAACCGGACGTTGTTTTACTAGATCTTCATCTTCCTGGCTCAGCTGGACCAAAGACCATGGTCAAACAGTTCTGTAGCCTGCGCCACTCAAAGATCATCGTGTTCTCCGTCGAGAAGAGACAAGCCTTTGTGAAAGTAGTGATGTCGCTGGGAGTTTCGGCCTATTTACTGAAAAGCGAATCGCTGCAAACAGTTATCGAGACAATCCGGCAAGTAGATTCCGGCAAGCAGACGGTTCTTTCTGAAGAACTGTCGGCCGATCAGGCCCGAATTACGAAATCTGAAGAGGAAGTCTTAAAGCTGATCGGCAAAGGATTCAAGTACCAGGATATTGCCGATCAGAGACTAACGTCACCAAATACAGTGCGCAAACAATGCGAAATGCTATTGCTGAAGTTAGGCCTAACCACCAGGGAAGAATTAATAGCGTGGGCTGTAAGCAATGGCTATAGCAGTCTCGACGACTAGGGGTGGTTGTTCATGAATGACTCCACCCAGATTGCCAAGTCGCCAGAGTCCATTCAGCGAGCTGCTGAACAAGGAGAGCTCAAAGCACAGTACGAACTCGGGATGATGTACGAACACGGCATTTCCATGCCCAAGGATTATCAAGCGGCCATCTTTTGGTATCGCACTGCAGCTGATCTCGGCAGCGATTGCGCGCAATTCAAGCTTGCTGTCATGTATGAAAGCGGGCACGGCGTGACTCAGGACTATTCCAAAGCCGCTCTCTGGCTGCGAAAGGCAGCAGACTCCGGATTGTCGGAGGCTCAGTATCGACTGGGATTTCTTCTGGAAAAGGGGCTCGGCATTCCAGCGCCAAAATACGCGGAGGCAGCCACTTGGTATTGGTTATCTTCCAAGCAAGGATGCATCGATGCCTCGTACCGACTAGGGCTTCTCAACGAAATGGGGCTCGGTATGCCGATAGACCTGGTGACGGCCGCTCAACACTATGCAATAGCTGCTCAACATGGAAATGCCAATGCTCAGTACAGCCTCGGAGTAATGTATGTCACCGGAGACGGTGTCACAAAGGATCTCGCTCAAGCTACTCAGCTCCTCGAGGCGGCGGCTGCACATGGACATAAGCGCGCGCGTCGAAAATATGATGAGACCATCGACACAATTTCAAATACACCTAAACCACCTGCAGCGGAAACCGTTGTTCAAAAGCGAAGACGAATTACTGAAGAGGAGAAAGAAAATTCGCTGGCCAAACAACTACTACAGATTGTGAAGAAAGCCGCTGGACCGGCACTTCCGTCTATGGCCATTTTTTTGATTGTTCGGTTCACTCCGATTGGGCAATGGCTTATTGATTATGCCGATCAGTACAGAAGCGCAATGATCGCTTTGGCCGTTGTCTGCGTAATCGTTCTATTGATCTTGGTGCCATCCTTCTTCAAAATTAAAACGCAGCCCAACTGGTTCAAGGTCGGTTGCGCTGGAATTATTGCCACCATAGCGTTGGGATTGGGCTTCCTCTTAATGAAGCCGACTGCGAAGAGTCCTGAGACCATAGTAAAGCCTGGGTCTGAGCCGACAGCTCCAACGGCCAGCGCACCCAAGGCTGCTGCAGCTGCTAAAGCTAGGGCTAAGGCTCTTGCTGCGGCTGTGGCTCCGTCCATAGCTCGACAGGAGGTCGAAAATGCTAATGCACAGTTGCTTAAAAAGGCCAGCAAAGGCGATGTGCCATCGCAAGTAAGACTTGCCCTTCGATACGAATTTGGTACCGGATTTGAAAAGAGCCCTCAGCGCGCTGCCGGATGTTATGCCGCAGCAGCAAAATCCAACGACAAGTTTGCTCAATGCCGATTGGGAATGATGTACAAGGACGGAGAGGGAGTCAAGTCTGATCCGAAGTTGGCGTTAAAGTGGCTACAGCAATCGGCCAACCAAGATTTTGCCCCTGCAGATTATCAACTTGGTTTGATGTACGAATTTGGACAAGGAGTCAAGACTAATTTTAAGAGCGCTGCTAACTGGTATCAACAGGGCGATAGGCTTCAAGAACGGCACAACCAGTACCGATTGGGTTTGTTAGTCCTTTCTGGAGACGGCGTAAAACAGGATCCTACCAGAGGGCTTCAGCTAATCGAATCGGCAGCAACTAAGGGATTGCCAAGGGCCGCGGCCAAGATGGCGGCGATATACAAATTCGGAAGGGGCGTTGATCCGTCAGATGAGATTGCTGCGCGCTGGCAGATGCAGGCCAAGAAACTAGAAATCGTATTACCAGGAACTGAGGAGTGGTTGTATCAGCAAGCAGATGAGGCAATCAAGGTCCAAAATCAGACCTTAACAACGCCCAAGGTCAAAAGCTGATGCTGAAATTTTCTTTTGGAATGCCTAAGAAACTCGTTGGGCGACTAGATTCGATGCCGCAAGTTAAGAACCTTCAGGAACTGCTTACACAGGCTATTGAAGATTCCGGTAAGGAGGTGGGAATTGCCTGGACGCACAACGATGTTCCTTTCCGACTCTTTGTGAAACATCATGGCGGAGAGGTTCTTTGGCGTCTATTTCATGGGTCCGGACTTGCTTCGCAGCATTCTTGGAGCAGTGGTGAAACTAACCTGCGAATGCTCTATGGCAGTCTACTGGCAGAATGCAATGATCTTTCCGGTGGTGAGCGACAGGCAGCAAGCGCAAGCGAACAAGAGAAGAGTTCCGGGCTGTTGGGCGAAAGCATCATTACCAGAAATCGCGGGAAACTTGAGGAAGGTACCCTTGATCACTTGATGCGGGCGTCGCTTCCCATCAAGCGCACTTATCTTGCAACAAGCGAACCGATTGCCGTTAAAGCACTGATCGAGCGAGTAGGTTTGCCCGTTGACGAAGTTATCGGAGCGTTGAAAGAGTTGCTGGCGGCAGGACTGCTTTCAGTTATTGAAAGCGAAGGTGATCGTCTGGAACAGAAAGCCGGACCTTTAGACTATCAGTTCGCTGAAGGCGTGCGCTCTAAGCTGACAGCGTTTGAAGCCGAGTGGGCCAAGGCTCTGGCAACGCCACATGAGGTGCGTTACTCTGCGAAAAAAAACGATGGCACGGACGCAATTCGTATCAACAATGCGACAACAGCTATGATGCATTCCTTGCAGCAAGCCGTCAAGTTTCATACGGAAGCGTTCAACAGGCAGGCAGTCGATCAGGAATTGCAGATCATCGTGACTGACCTTGGTGAGGTCACGGATATGCTGCCCAAGACTGATGGACGCGGCTACTCAGAAGAACGCCTCCAACGATGGCGCGCCTCGACTTCCCTATGGAGTTTGTCTGCTAGGGCTCGTCCACAACTGATCGAATTCTTCATCGTTTCTGCTGCAGATGCAATGTCACTCGGCACTGCTGAACACGAGATGCAGTCAATCACAAGCTTCGAACTGGCCCGGATCGGCACTGAGCTAGAATGGCTTTCCGATGGATTGCCTGTTAGCGCCGAAGATGTTCGATCCATCGTTCGCGAGTGCATTCGCCAATTGATTAGCACCACGATCAATGAAATGCTGTCTGACGATCGAGGTCCACTGCTGGCGCATTCAGAGTCAACAGCGCTGCTTCACGCCAAGCAATCCGCGATGGAAAAACAGAACCTGGCGCAGAAGATAGTAAGCCAGCAAGAAGAAATTCAACGCCGTATTGCACGCGACCTACATGATGCAGTCATCGCTGATGTCACATTGCTAAAAAGGTCCATCGGCAGCAACGCACCCATGGAGCGTGAAGCGGTAGCTGCATCATTGGAGCAGATAGCGGCCAGGCTGAGAGAAATTTGCTACGACCTATCTCCATCCGATCTAAAAGATTGGGGATTACAAACTACCATTGAAGACCTGCTCGACCAGGTTTCACAAAGAACCGGTGCTCATTGTGGTTTGGAGTGCAGCATCGAAATTCCCCCGTTAGAAAGTTCAGTTGAGTTGCATGTATTTCGCATTGTGCAAGAAGCGCTCAATAACTCTGCAAAGTATTCAGGAGCATCAGAAGTTACTGTCGCAGTCCGGGTGAATAGTGGTTGGCTGCAGTTTGGTGTCATTGACAATGGCAAAGGTTTCGAGTCCAGCGAGAACCTTGGTCGACACAAAAGCGGTGGCATGGGAATGAGCAGCATGCAAGAGAGAGTTCAACTGATACGAACGTTATATCCGACCAGGTTGCAAATCATTTCTGAACCAGGCAAAGGAACTACTACTACCTTGTCGATCAGACTACCGCAGTAACTCGAGCCCTTTGGAGCTTGGCATGCAATTTAAACGCACTTCCCATTCGTTGTTCGGTTTGCTTGCTTCGTCGCTGATCGCGATCTCAAGTGCAGCAATAGCAGCCAATCCAGAACCCTCAAGGACTGAGCTGTTCAACGAAGCACTAGAGCTGATCAACTCCGGAAAGACACTTGAAGCAGCTGACAAATATGCAGCTCTTTTGCAGCAAGATCCGGAAGACTATTCAATCGAAACTAACTACGGATACGTTTTAACGCTCTTGGGAAAGAATGTCGATGCAATCATGCACCTGGAGCACGCAACTCAGCTCAATCCCAAATATGATCTTGCCTGGCTAAATTTGGGAATTGCATACCAGGGAACAGGTGATAAGCAGAAATCGCGAAAGTCCTTCGAGGAGTATCTGAAACTGGCTCCGAAAGGTGAGGAAAGCGACCGTATCAGAGCGCATCTAAAAATCGAGAACGACGAAAACACATTTGCAGGCGGCGACACGAGCACAACCGATTACGTTCAGTCGATCACCGCTCGATCACGATCGCCCTGGCCGTCTGAGAGGATGCCCATAAAAGTATTCATTGCAGATGGTTCGAAGATGGAGGGTTACAAACCCGAATATCTGGATCTGGCACAGCAGGCTTTTGCTGATTGGCATAACGCTGCGCCGGCAGAACTTTCTTATAAATTCGTTGATACTCCGTCGGGTGCAGATATCACAGTTGCGTGGATCAGGGACAAGGCTCAGATAGTGAGCATCTCGGAAGGTGGCGACACCACATATCTTCAAGATGGTCTCGGCATGAAGTCTGCCGAAATCAAACTCTTATTGCTCGATCCGGCACCTCAAAAACTGACTCCGCGATTGATGCGCTGGATAACCTTGCATGAAGTTGGACACGCGTTTGGCCTTCTCGGGCACAGTCCGTCGCCGACCGACATCATGTATACGGTCGCACCACAAACGGTCGTCGGCTCAATGCCTGAACTTTCTGCGCGCGATAAAGTTACGATTAGCAAATTCTACACGGCTGACATCGGGACGGATTGGCTGGCACTGAACGATGCCGGCGTAGACGCTGCCAAACGAAAAGACTATACGACCGCTTTAAAGAAATACGCAGAGGCCATGACACTCACTTCAAGTGATGTCCCGCGCAAGAATGCAGTACGCAGTCACTACGCATTCGCCATCCAGTTAATCCAAGGTGGCGACATGAAATCACCAGAGCAGCATTTTAAATCGGCGCTGACGCTGGAGCACCAAAAGCGCGACGAGAATTTTCCAATCTTAGTGGAAGCATACGCACGATATCTGCGTATGTTGAATCGCAATGCAGAGGCGTCGGCCATTGAGAAGGAAAATCATTAATGGCGTGTCATTTACGTGTGACAAACAAAAACAAAACTGTCCCCGCGGGGACAGTTTTGTTTTTGTTTGT
>JADYXS010000675.1 GCA_021772155.1 Candidatus Obscuribacter sp. | reverse complement strand
GGTTGCGCTACATGCCATGTTCCGGATTGGAAGATTGAAGCTGATAACCGTAACGACAAGGATTACACCCGGCGATACACAGGTGATCGCCGATTCTTCGATCTTGTGCTTAAGGCGGATGAAAAAAGCGGACAATTGGAAGGCAAGCTGAATTGGCTTACAACAAGTGGTGTGGCAGCTTCACTGTCTAAGCCAGGTATCGCTTTGCCGGCACGTGGTGCCTTCGTCGCGCCTGGGATTTACTCCGATTTTCTTCATCATGATTTAGGTCCTGCTTTCCATCAAGTACAGTTCGATGGCAGTGTGATTAAATCATTTCGCACTGCACCACTGTGGGGTGTGGCTACCACATCGCCATACGGACACGATGGTGCTAGCCTCGATTTAGATGCTGTGATTCGTCGCCATGGCGGTGAAGCTGCTGCCGAAGCGAAGGCGTACAGTGATTTGCCTGCTACAGATAGGCTGGCATTATTGGAGTTCCTGCGCGGGCTTGTGCTCTATTCTGTTGATGATCTTCCATGTGATGTTGATGGCGATGGAAAAATTTCGGAGCACTTTGTTGTAGCTGGTCAGGACACAGGGATCGAGCGGCTCAACCCGGAATGGCTATTCCGCGTTGCCGGTCGTATTGAAGGCGACGTCAGCAACCCGCACGGTGTCAAAGTTCGATCATTTGCGTTGACGAATGTAGACCGGGCCTATGGTGGCAATTTGAAGTATCTGCAAGATACAAAGCATCAGGGCTTTCCAGACGTGCGTTTTGCTTCCCACGCTCAGCCCATGCCTGCTAAGAGCAAGCATATGAAACGCCGTCAGATGTCGCACAAATAATTAGGCGGAAATTTAGTAAGGTTTTTAATTCCTATTCTTGGCCAGCGTACAAGTGACGAAGAGTTTGCTTGTCTCGGCCGGTCAATCTTGCTTCGACTGTGGGTGATTCGATCAGCGCAAACATAATGTCCTCCACGTTTGCAGAATGTCCAGCGACTCCGAGCACGTGACAGAATTCGTGGAGGCATGATTTCCGAACCGTTTCGTCTGTCAAACAATTGAGCCCGGACTCGTTACCTAGCTAGATATGAACGGTTCCGTTTACGATTTTTCCGTTGAGTGCTTTGCCAGTCGTTACCCCTCTTTCCAGGGGAGCGACTGCATTTGACGGACCAAGCCAATCACAAACGACATTTGCATCTGAGCGCTCGGGCACTATCTCTACTTTTAACTGAGCGCTGCACGATTGTGCAGCCTGCTGCATAGACTCGATGGCGATATGCTGAAATTGATTCTTATAAGCGGGAGACTTGGAACTGGCCACGTACAATTTTATGGTGGCGCCTCGTTTCCACGTTCGCCATGTGGGTTCGAAATAGTCAGTTGTAGTCTCATCAACAGACTTCACTTTTTGAAGAATCGCAATCAATTGCGCGATCGAAGCTGCTGATGCGGGCTGAAGAATCTGGACGCGTTGGTAGGCACCAATTGATCTATCTAGTTCGCCCAGGCACAGATAGCAAACAGCTAGATTCAACCAGGCAGCGCTAAGTCCAGGTTCAAGCCCGACGGCTTGATGGAGATGGTCAAGCGCGTCAGAGTAATTTCGCATACGCAGTAAGGCGATGCCCAAATTGCAATGCAACGGCGCCGAATTCTGATCGCGAGCAAGCGCAGCTTCGATGTATTTCTTCGCTTTAGGAAAATCGCCGCTCTTAAGATAGCTGGTGTCAGGCGCTTCCTCGCCTGCCACGGGCAAGATGGACGTCGCGGCAAGGTATGCAAAGAGCAGTAACGATAAAATTCTGCCCGACTTCATGGGGTAGGGGATTGGCTGGTTGTAAGCGGGTGACCGGAGCTGTTCAATCTCATGCTGTTATTCAATCCGCTTGCGTAGACATTAAAATTGACTGCATCGACGTTTTCTGGAAACTGCAATTGTGGACTGCCTTTCAGTTCAAGAATTGATTTCAATAGCTTTTGAATGAAGACTTCGGTTTTCGGATCTGTGGATGGATCTTGCCATTCGACGTTTGCCACCACTTGGTGGTCTCTAGTTACATTTACATTGATCTTGCAGCGGACGGTTTTGGGGATCTCCACTGCGTAGGTCAACTTAGTAAAGAGACTCTGATACCAGGCTTTCCAGCTACTGATACTGGTGAATACTCTTCCATTTTGCTGAAGACTGTGAAAGTCTTGCGTGCTGAGCCCACTTTCTGCGGTATAGAAGGCCATTGATCTATTGTTCTTTCCGGCCGGTCCGCTTTCGATTTCTGCCATGAAGCTTATCTTTTCCATTCCGGGGACAGTGGGTGAATTCGACATATCGGGCGGTTGGTAGAAATTGTTTTCTGTGGCCTTTTTCGAGGCTTCACCCAGTTTGTGGAAAGTTGGCACCATTACCCCCACGAAGATCAGCATTATCAGCGAGAACAAGATTACTTTGATTTTGAACTGTTTTATTTTCTCGGGTACGTGAGGTTTTGCAGACGCGGGAATCTTATCCTTACCGGCACTCAACGCTAAGCCAACGTCGGCAGCAGTTTGTATTCGATCCCGAGGTTCGCGTTCCAGGCATCGTTGCACCACATAGTCTAAGTTTGGCCAGATTGACAATCCTCTCTCGGCGAAACTCTTTGGCTTTTCGTTCAAACGACGGTGGACCGTCTCCAAGAGATTTTGACCAACAATCGGCGGTTCGAGAGTGAAGCTTTCATACATAACGCAGCCCAGCGAATACAAGTCGGAAAGCGCGTCGGCGTGCCGTCCCATTGATTGCTCAGGACTCATGTACAACGGAGTGCCGAGCGTCTCGCCGGTATGGGTCAAGTCCTGAGCTGACTCTTTTTCCGTCCATTTCGCTATACCGAAATCGGCAATCTTCGCGATGTACTGACCGTCCTTTCTGGTAATCAAAATGTTGCCAGGTTTCAAATCTCGATGAACTACGCCATTCTTGTGTGCGTGGTCCAGCCCACTGCATATTTGGCTGAAGATTGACAAAAATGTCTCTTCGTCAAGTGCGCCATTGCGGCGCAGCATTTCGGCTAGAGATTCTCCGGAGACATACTCCATTGTTAAGTACGCGATGTCGTCGCTGACACCAAAGTCGTACATTGCCACAATGTTCGGATCCGAAAGCTGAGCAATAGTGGACGCCTCACGCTCAAATCTCTTCAAGTTGTGTTGCTCTTCTTGCTTATGCAGGACTTTGATGGCGTCGATCCGCCCGGTTAACTTGTGACGCGCTTTGAACACAGACGCTAAACCACCCCTGCCAATCAGAGAAATGTACTCGTATTTGTCTGTAAGTACATTGGGAAATTGTGCCGGCGCACTCAATGTCGTTTCGACGGTGATCTCCGTGGGATGCTCTGCTATGAGCTCCGTATCTGGTGGTTGGTCGAATCGTTCAATTGGCACTGTCGTTCAAAGCTCATTCGAGTTGTCGTAATTATTGTCGCAGAGCGTGGCATCATCGATGTACTTAGTGCGATTGGATTTTTTCCGCGAAACAAAAGACGACCGCCGGAGCGGTCGTCTTGATAGTTTGGAACCTTAGGTCCTATTTGCCTTGACGGGCACGGAGGAATTCAGGAATGTCCAGAATGTCGCTGGCGAGCTTTTTGAACTCGTTGGAGCTTTTTTCTGGAATGCGACCGGCTGTGACTGGCACCTGATTAGATACCGTCGGTTGCTGGACACGAGCGGCTGGACGCGGTGGTGGCGACTGCTGATGAGAAGCCAGGTCGAATCCTGTCGCGATTACTGTGATGAGCACTTCGCCATGCAATCTGTCGTCGATAACAGCACCAAAGATGATGTTTGCTTCGTCTGAGACAGCGGAGTACACCACGTTGGCAGCTTCTTGGACTTCGTGCAATGTGAGGTCTGGTCCACCAGTGACGGTGAAGATGACTCCCGAGGCACCGTCAACGGTGGACTCGAGCAGTGGGCTGTTGATAGCGTTGCGTGCCGCTTCGACTGCTCTGCCTTCGCCGGAAGCACGACCCACGCCCATGAGCGCTGATCCTGCAGTTTGCATAATCGCTTTAACGTCGGCAAAGTCAACGTTGATCAAACCAGGCACGGTGATGATGTCGGAGATTGCTTGCACACCTTGCATCAACACCTTATCGGCTTCGATGAAGGCATCTTGCATTGAGGCACGATGGTCAACAACTTCAAGTAAACGTTGGTTCGGGATCACAATGAGTGTGTCCACTCTTTCTTTGATTTCAGCAATACCAGCATCTGCCTGGTTGCCGCGTCTGCGTCCTTCGAAAAGGAATGGCTTGGTTACGACGCCTACTGTGAGTGCGCCTAATTCCTTGGCAATTTCAGCCACGATTGGAGCAGCACCGGTACCGGTACCTCCGCCCATTCCTGCTGCGATGAAGACCATATCTGCGCCTGCAAGCGCTGCAGCGATTTCTTCACGGCTTTCTTCGGCCGCTTTCTGTCCGACCTGCGGATTGCCACCAGCTCCTAGACCGCGAGTGAGCTTTCCGCCGATTTGCATTCTGTTTTTTGCAGAAGCAAGTTCAAGCGCTTGCGCATCTGTGTTGCAAGCCCAGAACTCAATTCCGTTGAGCCCGGCAGCAATCATTCGATTGACTGCGTTGGTGCCGGCGCCGCCGACGCCAACCACTTTAATGCTGGCCTTGCTCAACTCTTGCCTGTTGGACTTGTCGATTTTTTCGGTTCGCTCAACCACGACTCAAAACCTCGTCAGTTAATAGGATGCTCTGCTGATAACGGTATACAGGCTACGATGCCAATAATAACGTGAACCCGCCTGCTCCTTGGTTCTCGACGAAGTCATCGTAGAGTGTGGGCGACCCTTTTGCAAGCGAATTACGTTTGGTGGTTGTTAAGTCTATCAAAGGAAAAGGCTAAGCCCGTGTCAGATATGGTTGGTTGCCAATCCCTTGACTGCCCCTCTGTGGCGGTTGTACTTTGGTATCACTTCGGCAAATGAGAATTTGCAAATGTAACTACTGGTGAAGCTTTCAAAGTATTATCCGCCGCGGATTGCTGCTGTATGGCCTCTACAGCTGCCATTTCAGCCGGAAAAAACTATTTGGTTTTTGACTTCAGTTTCTTGAGAGTCTGCCTGTAGCTGTCGTTGCTCGGATCGAGCTTTACGGCAGTTTCCGCAGAAGCCACTGCCTGTGGGAATTTGCTTTGGGCCCCCTGGCAAACAGACAACATATGGAATGCGTCAGCGTGTTTTGGATCAATACTTACGCATTTCTCATAACTTGCCGCTGCGTCCGGCAATTTGTCGGCAGCGATATAAGCGGATCCTAAATAGTAGTAGGCGTCAGGATCGTTTGGTGCCAATTCGATGGCTTTCTTTTCTTCCAAAATTTGGGCATCTATATTTCCCCGGAGTCCCAGTGCAGCGCCCAGTTCGCGGTGAGCACCAGCGTGCGAGGCGTTGAAGCGAATGGCCTGGCGGAATTCCGCAATGGCTTCGTCATCACGCTTCTTACGACTATAAAGTTGTCCGAGCTTAAAGTGGAGATCTGCACTATTAGGAGCAACTTTCATGGCGTCCTTCATTGCATTGATCGCGCCGTCAAAATCACGTTTACGGATATATACACGAGATAGTCCAACGTATGCTTCTGAACTCTTTGGGTCTAATTCCACTGCTTTCCGCAGCTGAGAAAGCGCGTTGTCGAGGTCGTTATTCATCAAGTAAGCCATACCGAGGCGAACCCGTATGTCGGCTCCTTGTGGATTAACGCCTACAGCAGCCTTGTAGCGGACAATCGTCGCCTGAATGTCATCTTGATCCTGAACCTTCTCGGCTAAAGATGGCACAGCCAAAGACATCGCGGACAGCACCGCAAGTAGGGTTGGAAGATTTTTCATGGCAAACATCCGTGAGTTTTAGTTAAGGCCAGGCAAGTTGTTCAGACCTAGCTCCTTCGCTTTGTGTTTTAGCATATTTTGCATCAATTTCTGGCACTCTGGAGCCTTAGGCGCAATTGCAATTGCTTTGCGATAGTTCTTATGGGCTTCCTCGGTCTTGCCGGTTACTTCAAACACTCGTCCTAATGCGATATATGCATAATAGTTCTGGGGATATATCTTTACTGCTGCCTGACTCAAAGCCTGTGCTTCTTTGAAGTTGCGAGTGTTAGTTAAGCAGTTCGCCAAACCGACGTAGGCCATCGGATGCTTTGGTGCCAACTGGATCACTTTCCTGTATTCTTCGCCGGCACTAGACGACTCATTCTTCATGTCGTAAGCTACGGCTAAGTTGTAATGCCCATCAACGTTTTTCGGGTCGGTGGCAACAATATATTTGAATTGTTCGATCGCTGCATCGACCTGCCCCTTTTGCTCGTAGCAGATACCGAGCTGGCCTCGAGTGGCTAGGTGGCTTGGGGAAAGTTTAATTACCTGTAAAAACTGACCAGCAGCTTCGTCCCAACTTTCACGCTTCATCATAATCGTGCCAATCGCGAACCGCGCCTGAGAATAACTGGGGTTCAGGCGTAGCGCTTCAAAATATTCCTGCAACGCCTCTTCGTCTAAGCTCAATCCGTGCAGCGAGTGACCAAGACCTAGGTGCGTAGCCGGTTCGTTCGGATTGAATTTGACGGCGGCGCGATAATTGTCGGCGGCCATCTGATAAGAACCTTTGGCAAGAACTGTATTGGCCAAGGTCATGCATTCTGCAAAATCTTTGCCAACCGTTCCGGGCAGCAGTGGTGGCATTAAAGGCATAGGTGGTGGCGGTGCTGCTGCTGCCGCCGGCAGTCCCGTGGGAGAGGTTTGTGAAAACGCAGCTGGGATCTGCCCGGCTGACGCCAACAAAATACCTGCCACCACTACCAAGTTCGTGAAAGCCGTGCGGTTGTCAGTTGACTTCGAAATAACTTGATTCATCAAATACCCCTTCCAATCTTGCGAGAACCCGCTACAGAGTGGCGAAAGTCGGTACTCTAGTTTAGTTTACGATGTTGTTGACATGAAAGATAGTAATCTACTTTGATATATTCCTGTAGGACAAGCTTGGGCGGTATATGCTTTGAGCGCACTAATGGCAATTTGGTAATAGCGTGGACCCACAATTCAGTGAATTCTTAAAAGGCTTCTTTACCTACGCTTTTCCAATAATCTTCTATACCTTTCACGGCTACATCGCGACCGTGATGGCTATCTGGCTTCTCTTTCACCCATACGAGCCGAAATTTATTTTCGGCTGGCAAGTACCAATGACTCCCGGTATCTTTCCGAAGCGCAGACCGAAGCTGTCAAAGGCGGTTGCAAGTCTTGTCACCGACACCTTGCTCACCACATCCGATATTAAAGCTCAGGTGGAGAATCTGCTGACGGAGCAGAACATTTACCTGGCTGTGGACGGCATGGTGAATGTGTTACTGACCGAGTTTCGTGACACGACTAAATTGCACCGTCTGGCTAACGAGATTTCGGAGTTGACTCCGGCATTCTTAGAGCACCTGGTAATCACCACAATTGAAGGAGTGGAGCACGGTCGTCACAAAAACATCGAGATCATCACGGAAAAGATTTTCGATCAAATTGTACTGACTGTTCGCATATCCAGGCCACAGGCCGATGAAGCGGCTGCCTGGATTATGGAAAGTGTGGTGACTCCGCAGAATGTGCGTCTAGAAATTGTTCGCCTGCTAAGTCCGCAGAACATTTCTTCCTTAGAGAATTCCGTGAATCAGCACGCCAGCGGTCCATACAAGATTCTGGCGAAGATAATCGGCATCAAGCGCGTTTGCTATGAGTGGAGAAATTTTCTAGAAAAAGAACCCGAACAGGCC
>JADYXS010000094.1 GCA_021772155.1 Candidatus Obscuribacter sp. | reverse complement strand
GGCGGCTCGGGCGGACTCGATGAGTCTTTTACGCGGAGACAGAGCGTGGAGGTGCTCTGAGACTGAGTCTAATCAATTTAATCGACCTCGTGTCGATGAGGCTATCACCGTGCCTGGGTAATCAACGCCATTGCTAACAAGTTCCAGGGAATTCGGTATCACGCCCAGAAGAAATATGAGCATTGCCCAAAAAAACGGGTTAATCAGCATCACCATTTGCCAGCAGAGCGGATCGTGTCGATGACAATTTTTATTGCCCGAGACCGCTCTGGGGGCAGCTGTTCGCAATTCAGGCTCTACGTCTGGCGTTACAGAAGGCGAGAATGCAGTCCGCGTCAGCGGCATGGTAATTCCTTGTGACACCTCAGCACTAAGCGCTTCCAGCGGATCGAGAGGAAAAGGAGGTGGAACTAGCTCTGGCAGCTCTGCTACGTCAGACATTCCGGAATCCAAAGCTGGGACAGACTCAAGCTCCTGACCAAGCTGAAAGCGAAGGAACTTCGCCATGTCGGCAATTTCAGTGTTGGCATGATTCTCCAACAGCCAAAATGCCCGCGAATAAAGTGGCTGCTGCAAATCGTCGCCACGAAAGAGGAAGCAATCGTCACCGGCAGCCAGCGCATCGTAGAGGGACGGGTCCAGCGCTATCGACCTGAGCGAAACAAAGATCACCCAGGCTGAAAAACTATCGAGATACGCACCGAAGTGGCTGGCATTACGACCTGGATGCTGGTAGTTAGGGTGCCCCAGTTCATGGCTTTCCATACCCTGCATTTCCGGCACAAACATGCCGTCATAATCCACCAGCCTCAATTCACCATCCGAGACCATGACATTTCCATGCTGCAAATCGCCATGGGCAACACCAACTCTACGCAAATCAGCGCACATCTCAACAAACCTGTCAGCCACCTCGTGCAACTTTTCCGGCTGATCAAGGTGATCTCGCACATAGGACTCTAGCGTTACGCCCTGGACCCACTGCATTTTGAGCACGGGGAACCAGCGGCCATTAACCCTGATACCTTCGCCAATGAACTCAAAGTTCACAGTGCTTGCCAGATCGTCATTGCATACGAACTTCGAGATCAGCTGATAGCGCTGCTCCTGGTCGGACGTATCGCGCAAAAAGCAGCGAAGGGCAAAGTCTTGCCCGGCAGCGCTCACTCTATAGACTGAAGCAAATGCACCAGTCATAGGTCGTGGCAGACCGAGACGGTCGATGGACAATTGTCCGTTTTGGAGCTGCTCGTCGGCGATATTGAGGTGCAAATTTTGCACCGCCTCATTGTAATCCTGCGGCGCCGGCCAAAATTTCAATTTCAGCCGATTAGCATTGCCGATTTTTCGCTTGGTATCCACACATGAATTATGCCCAGATGTACCATCCTCTTTGTGGCGGCTGGGTCATGAAGCGTGCTGCTTTTGATAAGCGCTTGTCCTTTCGGCAGGTAGAGTCAGACCTCGGCTTGCGATAGGTGTGCAAGGTTTCGCTTCATGGACCGCGCTATCTTGAGACGTGTGAGTAATCTTCCGCTGGGCACCACAGGAAGCACTGATTGTATGCGGCTTAATCCTTGTATGCCGCTGCAGAACGGCATTTGCGCCAATGTCTTGGAATTGAAACAGTTGCTACGCGCATCCTTTATCAATTTGATAGATTCTAATCCACGTTGCCCATCATCCAATTCTTTGGGAGTTCCCCTCACACACCTTATCCACAGCCAGAAAAACATATTTTTCTAGTGTGCTTTTTGCATGTGAATAGCTCCAGGATTGGAATGCACGACACCATAACCAAGAAAACTAAATCCATCGATCTCATGAACGAACAGAAAAGTCTTCTCGACTCGCCCATCAAAATCGCATTCGGCGTTCTCGCCGTGATCGCCGCCATCACCACCTTCTTTTCCAGCTTTACCATGATCGACAATGGCGAAGTTGGCATTGTCGCTACCTTCGGTCGCGTGCAGACGGAAGTGCTGGCCCCCGGCTTTCATTTCAAGAAGCCCTGGATTGACGACATTACCAAGGTGAACACCCAGCTCAAGGGTCTGCCCGTCAACTCCGAAGCCGCCAGCAGCGATTTGCAGCAAGTGACCACGCAGGTGACCCTGCAGCATTCTCTCAATTCCGCGATGGCAGCTGCCGCTTACGAAAAAGTCGGCGACATCGTCGATCTGGACAAATACGTCGTCGAGCCTGCGGTGCACGAAGCCCTGAAGGCGACCACTGCGCGCTACACGGCGGAGCAGCTCGTCACGCATCGTGATGAAGTCAAAATGGAAGTGGCCAACGCCATCAACAAATTCATCCAGGACACGCTGGACGACAAAGGCATCGGCGGCGCAGTCAGTATTGCCGGTGTAGCGATCACCGACTTCCAGTTCAGCAAGACGTTCAACGACAGCATCGAAGCGAAGGTGACTGCCGGACAGCTCGCGGAACAGGCGAAGAACAACAAGAAGAAGCGCACCACCGACTCCGAGGCTGTTTTTATCGAGAAGAAAAACGCGGTGGATGCCTTGGCTTATTCCATCGAAACGGAATCCATCGCACGTGCCGGCAGCATCAAGCTGGAACGGGAAGCCCTCAAGGCCAATCCCGGCTGGCTCAAGCTCCGCGCTGCTGAATCCTGGAACGGCGAACTCCCTGCTTACCGCAGTGGACCGACCCCGCTGCTTCAGATCAATGGCGGGCCCGAAGCCAAACAGGAAAAGAAGTGAGCAACGGAAAAAACTAACCCACAAGGAACAACAAACCAAGCGATAGTTACTGGACTTTGGCAAAAGTCTGCAAGTAACGATGTCATGCTGGCCTTTTCCGAGGACTGATGCTATCTTAGCCTGATCCCCTAACGGAGATGG
>JADYXS010000093.1 GCA_021772155.1 Candidatus Obscuribacter sp. | reverse complement strand
TCGTTCTACGATGCCAAAGAAGTGTGCAGCGCCGGAAGCATTTTCACAACTCACACCGCAGTACCTGCCGGTCTCGATAAATTTTCTCCGGACCTGATGGAGAAATATTTCGGCGAATACTACCGTTCGCTAGGTATCAACAAAGACGAATTCTTGTCTCTGGGTCGCGCCAATCCAACCGACCACTACGAGCCGTTCAGCATGGCCCATCTGGCGATTCGCCTGTCTGCAAAGACAAACGCTGTCAGTCGCTTACATGGCGAAGTGTCGCAAAAACTCTTCCAATCCGTTTGGAAAGATCTTCCGTGGACTGAAGTTCCGATTTCATACATAACTAATGGAACGCACGTCAGGTCATGGATTTCCGATGAGATGGCGGACATTTTCGAACGCTACATCGGAGCTCGTTGGTACGAGGACGACATGGCTCAATCCGTGTGGAAGCGCATCGAAGACGTTCCGGATGATGAACTCTGGCGCGTGCGCACAAGACGCCGCGAACGCCTGGTTAACTTCTGCCGTAAGCGTGTTCGTGCCCAAATGGAATCGCGAGGGGCATTGCCTTCCGAACTCAAGGAAGCCTCTGAAATTCTCAGCCCGCATGCACTTACAATCGGCTTTGCGCGGCGTGTTGCTACCTATAAGCGCGCAACATTGCTGCTGAAGAATCCGAAGCGCCTGGCTGCCATTCTGAATAATAAAGAGCGTCCGGTGCAAATCATTATTGCTGGGAAGGCTCACCCGGAAGATGCTCCGGCCAAAGAGCTGATCCGCGAAATCATCCAGTTCACAAAGCAAGAAGACGTTAAAGGCAAGTTTGTCTTTATTGAAGACTACGACATGAACGTCGGACGCTGGCTAACCTCCGGCGTCGATGTTTGGTTAAACACACCGCGTCGCTTCTTAGAGGCATGTGGAACCAGTGGCATGAAAGTTGTTTTCAACGGCGGAATTAACTGCAGCATCCTAGACGGATGGTGGGACGAAGCCTACACCGCACGCACAGGCTGGGCGGTAGGTCGAGGCGAACTGTACACTGACAATGCCTATCAAGATGAAGTCGAATCGAACGCAGTTTACGACCTGCTTGAAAAAGAGATAATTGCCAAATTCTACGATCGTGATCGTGACGGCATTCCGCGCGGTTGGATTCAACGAATGAAGACTTCGATGACGGACCTTTGCGGTGAATTCAGTGTCAACCGCATGATTCGCGAGTATGCTCTGCGCACATATTTCCCAGCCACTCTTCGTTTTGCAGATTGGCTAAGTAAGGATGCCGCGCGCGCAAAAAAGATCTCAGAGTGGAAGCGTAAGACAGAAAGTGAGTGGAAAAACGTTCGTATCGAAAACGTCGAAACTCAGATCCCGGAAACAGTGCGTGTCGGTGACGACATGGTGATCAACGCAACTGTCGATCTTGGTGCACTAGTTCCCGCTGACGTTTCTGTGCAGATTTATCATGGGCAAATCGATGCCTACAACAACATCATGGATGCCGATATCTCTACGATGACGCCAGGCAAGCAGACAGACGGACGTTATCTCTATACCGGTCACATCAAATACTCCAGCAGTGGACGCCATGGATTCACCGTAAGAGTGTTGCCGCACCATGAGGACCTGTCCTCACCATGCGAAACCGGTTTAATCCAGTGGGCATCTCAGGGACAACTAACTGAATCGCCACTGGCGATGCAATCGGTTTAGGCGAACAGAATATCCCAAAGCTTTCTTTCGATTGCTGCCGCCCTGATCTTCCAGGCCGAAGTTAACGCTGCTCCACTTCCAAGCAACCTTTCATCGTTCGACGCCGCCACGTCCAACACGCAGCTGGGCGGCGGACTGGTGTCCACAACCATAACAGGCCTCGTCCCTGGTCGAAAATATGGAGTTTACCTTTGCTACTTGCCTGAACCGGGACCTTCCAGCTACCGAATTAAGGCGGGGCTTAGCGCAACGCTGTTGCGGACCTTCGATACGACATCTGCGTCTGGAATAATGAAGAACTGCGGCTTGCTGACAGGAGCGGCTTCCGATCGTTGTCAGCTCATTGGATTCATCGGCAACGCCACCGCCAGTTCCATTGGCAAAATTAAAGTGTACGTCAACGATACCGCTGGTGTGAATGGAAAATCTCGGAAACGATACGATGGTCTGGCGTATGGCCGGCCTGTCGTTCCAGTTGGCGCTAACGGCGGTCTGCCGGCGCAAGCACAACAGCTTGTCTCAGATGGAACGTGGACCTGGTTCAACGATCCTCGAGCGCTGTTCCACAATGGCGATCTGTACTTTGGTTACGTCAAACGCACCACGACTAAATCAGCGCTTTCCGTGCATAATCCTGGCACCAAGAAGACAACTCCGCTATTCGAATTTGATATCCCACAACTGGACGATCATAATAATCCCGCACTGGTCGTGCTTCCAGACGGGCGTCTTTTGGCCATGGCGACGTTTCACAGCACCGCGCAAGCGTTTTTTCATCGAACCTCACTCAATGCAACCCCGAACCTGAGCACCGATTGGGACAGCGAAAAGAAGCAAAGCGGCCTGCCTGGCAAGACAACATATATGAACCCGATGCACCTGTCAGCGGAAGGCCCCCAACTCTACTCCTTTGCACGCAGTATCAACTTAAATCCCTCGTTGTGTACATCGGATAGTCTCGGAGACACATGGGCGGCACCCAGGCAATTCATAGCCTCCGGCACAGGAAAAACGCGTCCATACGCCAAGTACGTGTGCAATCGGACCGATCGTATCGATGTTCTCTACACTGATGGACACCCGCGCGATACGAATAACTCTATCTATCACTTGTTCTATCGCTCCCACAGCTCAGGGTTACCCGGAGGTGGCACATTATTCAAGAGTGACGGTTTAACCATCAAGAAGCTTTCAGCGATACCGATGAACCACGACCGCGGAGAGCGCGGCACGATGGTCTATGAATTTTCGAAGTCACCTGCAACAAGCCCTGATCATTGGATTCAGGACGGACGTGCCTGGGTCTGGGACTTAGCCTACGACAGCAAGGCCAGACCAGTTTGCGGCTTCCAGGTGCAACTCGATAATGTCACCGGTCCTAATTGGTACGACGATCGAATTTATTATTACTATGCCCGCTGGACCGGGACTCAGTGGCAAAAGCGTTTTATCGCGCAGGCCGGATGCGGAATCTATAAGACGGAAGACGATTACGCCGGAGGCATGGCCATTGATCCGCAGAATGCCAACGTAGTCTATGTTTCGTCCAACGCCGTGAACCCCTTCGCCTTGGACGACCTGAACAACGTCCCGTTGAATCCCGGGCAGCGTTATGAACTCTATCGCGGCGTCACCGCCGATGGCGGGCTGACCTTTCACTGGGCCCCACTTACCCAGGACTCGACCCAGGACAATTTGCGTCCTTACGTTCCGCGCGGTCATAGCTACAATACGGCGTTGATCTGGTTGCGCGGAAGGTATTCCTCCTACACAGATTTCTCCACGCGGGTCATGGGCCTGTTCACCAACGCCGCCGCCTTGTCGGACTAAGGCCCGCGATAAAGTAGGCGAAACTCGCTGCAGGTGATACCCATCGCCGCAAGCGCTTTTGGAAACAATTTCTAAACCAGTGCTAGTCAATTCTTTCTGGACAAGGTACGCTAAGACCCGATGCGCAACGTTTTCTTGTTGATTTTGGCGATCATTTTCTGTCCGGCAGTTGCGGCAGAAACTGAATGCAGCCCGGCTGACGAGTCAGCAATCCGCGCAGTTTTGAGCGCGTACGAAACACAATTCAACGCCCATAACCTGCGCAAATTAACGAAGTTCTACGCGGACGACTACGCTGATGCCGATAATCTCGACAAAAACTCGATAATCGGAACACTGAGCGATTTCTTTCGGGCATTCCCAGATGCCACCACCAACGATACTATCACTGCAATCAAGGCAACCGGAAAAAAGGCCACTGTAAGCCGCCGACTATCACAAACGGGACACTCTGCATCTGCCGGCATGATCAGCTCTGAACCAGGCGAAATGCACAGCAATGCCGAGGTGGAAACTACGCTGCGCAAGACTGAAGGCACGTGGAAAATTACATACGAAAAAACGGTGACAGAAGAGACCACCGTAGACTTCGGGCTCGGTAAAGATCTCACCGCGACCTTGGCTTTGCCGCACGACGCGAAACCGGGAACCATATTTATGGCCACTCTTGAGACCAGCCCAATTGCATACACCTTAATGGGAAGCATCATCAGCAACCGGATAACTTATCCGATTCAGGAGCCTAAAGATGCCTGGCGCGCCATCTCCAATCGAAAACTGGAACGCCAATTTGAGGCCAACACCGACGGTCACAACGAGCGGATTGAAGCCACTGCAGCCATGATCGATCCGGACAAAGATGGCATGGTGGGATTGAAGCACATATCACGTCGAGTTAATGTCAACCACTAATCATCGTCGGTGATAACAACGGACGCCAGCGCGCAATCGAATGATACGTCGGTGCCTTGAAACAGCATTTTGAGTAATTCACGATAGAAGCCATAAAGTGGTAACAACCGTGCAATTTCGTCGCGCAAATCATCGCGTTTGAGCTTGAAGGAGCTATGCGATGGTCCGGACATGTGATCAAGCTCCAGGTAGTAGTTGGCTAGAGGCTGCACCTGTATTTCAAACAGCCGCTCCTGGAAAAGAACCACACTCTTGATCGCTTTCCAGCCGGTGCGTTTCATCTGTTCTGGCGGGCAGGTCAGGTAATCCTTAGTTTCGATAAAAACCAGACTCTCGTGCGAACCTTCTCGCTCGGAGCCAAGGTAGGAGATCTCTAGGTCCTTGAGCTGCTCGTGCACCTTGACGCAGGTGACATCGTCATCGCAAACAATCTTGAGTCCGAAGATATCTTTGACGTACTTGCTGAATTCGCGCAGATGCTTTTCCCGCGAAACCAGTTGATCAACTTGAAAAATTTCGTCCGTCACCTTGTTCCAGATCTCTTCTTCCGCCTTGACACGGCTTGTGAGCCGGTTCACGCTGTTGCCTGGATTTGAGATCGGGATGTACTCGACGAAGTTTGCCGAAAGTTGAAGTGGCACCCAGTTGCCGTTCAAGTTATAGCGAAAGTTATCGAGCATTTGATTGCCCAGATCAATGTCCAATACTGAAAGCAACGTCTCTCGATTAATGCGCTCGCGAATAAGAAACGGTCGCTCGCTGCCATCGTCTTCCGGCAACACACCGATTACGTTGCTGTGTAACTCGAATTCCTTTTGGAACAAGGCAAAGGCCAGTGACTGAGCCAGCATGTGCAAATGCCGTTCACCGTCCAGAATCTTCTCACGAAATGCAGCCCGAACTTCCGCGATGAACTTGCGTGATAGCTCAATCTTCACATGGAGTTGCGGACTCTTTTCTTGCTCCATCTTCTTTTCGGCAAGATACGAAATGAACCGGTGCAAAACCGGGTCATGCATTGTCATGAAAAGTGGGGATTGAACAGGAAACACTAGTTGATTCTACCGCCTTCCGCGACGAGGTACCCATATTATTCCGCTGAGATTATTGACAATTGCCTTTCATTTGGGCTGTCGCCGCTTAGAGCAGCTTTAGTTTCCGCGCACCAGCCAAATCAACTTCTTGTGATAATGATCGCCTTTTAGGCGAACTATTGCGAAAAGCAGCCCATGCGCACCGATCTTTTGTCCGGCTTTCAGCAGATTGCCGTGCCCATCCGGCTTCACTTCCTTTACCTGTTCGAATCCGGAAGAGTGCATGGCGACAGAATCCCCGAGGTACCAGTGAACTTCGGTAAGCTTCCCGGCAGCAGAGTAAAAGCTGATTTTTCCATGACTGGTGCTTATGACCGGTGCTTCCACATTCTCAGGAACATGCGCGGTATCATCCACGGTGTCAAAGCGAGCCTTTGATTGTCCTGACAGTTTTGTGCCGAGCAACACAGCGGCCGGACGGTAGCTCCGGCTGCCCTGCCGCAGAACAATTAAGCCAGACGCGGCAGCTTGCGCTTTTTGTTCGATTAGATGATATTTGCTGTACTCGGGCCCGTCAAACTTTTTCAAACCATTTTCGGCATTGAGCACATCTGCCACGACGTCTGCGTAAGCCGCCCCGGCTGTCAATTGCAAAGAGACCACGATCGTGACAACGAAGTGCTTCTCGATCTCAGCTATCACCTGCCCATCCTTTCAGAATTCCCTGAATGAAACATCAGAGCCGTCACCCGATTTTCCTTGTCGAAAGAACAAGAGTAGCAGAGCAACAAATCGGAGGCCGACCTTATTCGTTTGCTTCTGATTCATTTATTGGTTCACGCAGCGGTTCGCCATAAATACGCTGGTTCAGTCCTGCATCTCCTTCAGCAGGTCCTGGTTGACGAAACTCCGGTGCTGGGCCCGGGGCACGCTCAGGCGATGCATAGGGTGAGGGTCCGGGCATCTGCGGCACCTGTGGAACAGGAGTCCGTTGCCTGCGATCCGGAGCAAGTGGCGGACCATCGTCCTGTATAGGTTCATCTGAGTAACGACGGGGCGCGAACGGGTCAGCCAAAGATGGGCTTGAAGGCTGCCGCACGTGGCCGGGCTGCGGCGCACCAGGTAGTGGTACAAACCCGGGTGGCTGCTGGTTACGCTCCATGTCTGGCTGCTGCTCCGTAGCCTGATCGCGCCTGCCTTCATCGATGAAGAACCCTCGCTCGGACTCTGGCGTTTGCGTAGGAGCGCTTTCAGCGCCTTCCGTTGTCTGTGCTTCCGGTGCTGGCTCTACAGGCACCGGAGCCGCTGGTTCAGCGGGTTTCCACGGCATCCTGTCCCACAAGTTATCGGTAGGGTTTGTTTCCGTATAGAAGGTACCGGCTGGAATTTTGTGCGCTTTATAATAGGCCTGGTTATATACCCGCCAGATGCCGGTCAATACCGCACCACCTGTAAGTCCACCCAGCGAGTGGTGCTGATCGTTTCCACCCCAAACGGCAGTCACCATATGTGGTGTGAAGCCGACGAACCACAGATCCCTGGCTTCATCAGAAGTGCCGGTTTTTCCAGCGACAGGTCGACCAACCAAGCGTGCGCCGGTGCCCGTGCCTTCTTTGACCACTGATTCCATGCAAGATATCAAGGCTCGCACGGGGCTATCAGGAAACAGCTTCTGCGCAATACCTTTGAAGTCTTTGTAATATCCATTCGATCCTTCAACTCGCCGCACAATGCAAGGCGGTATGTAGCTGCCGCCTCGGGCAATCGTTGCGTAAGCAGAGGCCATTTCAAGTGGTGATGCTGCGGAAGCGCCGAGCAGCAACGCCGGCGTTGCTATCAATTCAGACTGAATACCGGCTGCCTGGGCCGTCTCAATTACGTTTCCGATGCCTGCTAGCAAACCGGCACGCACCGCCGGTATGTTGCGTGACAGCGCTATAGCCTCACGTACGGATAACGTCCCATAGTATTCACCGTCAAAGTTCTTCGGCTGCCATGCAGGAGCATTCGTCTGAGGCACCACAATTGGTGAATCGTCAATTGCTGTTTCCGGACTGAACCTGCCTTGTGTAAAACAAGTCAAATAGACAAAGGGCTTGAATGCAGACCCCATCGTGTGGGGTCCGGTAGCAGAGTTGTACTGGTGCTTCCAGTAATCTCCGGCGCCCCCAACAAGTGCCACCACTGAGCTGTCCTCTACAAGCACTGAGACGAGGGCAGCCTGATTCATACCTCGTCCAGCCGAACGCACTCGTTGCGCCAGTGTGTGCTCAGCAAGTCTTTGTGCGCTTTGATCGAGATTTGTAAATACCCTCAGCCCGCCATCTGCCAGGTCCTTCTTCGGCAGTTTCGCGCTCAGAAAATCTTGAACTGCACTCATGTAGTACGGAAATTTCGTCATGCGCGCGGTCGAACGACTAAAGGCGAGCTTGGCCTTCTTTGCATTTGCAACCTGGGCAGCAGTGACAAGGCTCAGTTCCTGCATTTCTCCAAGTACCAGGTGCTGCCTCTGGACCGCCTCCTTCAAATTCTCACCGTAACGTGATGGTGCCTTGAGCAAACCGGCCAGATAAGCTGCTTCCGGTAATGTCAGCAAACGGCTACTCTTACCGAAATAGCGTCTTGCTGCTCGCTCAAGACCGTAAGCACCGCGCCCAAAGTAAACCTGATTCAGATACATCTCCAGAATCTGATCCTTACTGTATGAATGTTCAATTTCCACAGCAAGAACAGCTTCTCGCACTTTGCGAATCATCGAACGGTCGCCACCTTCGAAGAACAAATTCTTAGCCAACTGCTGCGTAATTGTTGAACCGCCTTCTACCACGCGACCAGCTTCGGCGTTATTGATGAAGGCTCGCGTTATACCGCGAAAGCTGATGCCGTCATGCTTGTAGAAGTTATGGTCTTCAGCAGCAATCAAAGACTGCTGCATAACTTTCGGAATGTCTTTGAGCGAAACGAATTCACGCTCTTCGTCACCATCGATGGTAACAACCAGCTTATCGTCTCGATCGAAAATCTGAATAGCATTACCTGGGGCAGCCTTAGCAACTTGGCGCACATCCGGTAGAGTGACGAAAAACAACACAGTACAGGCAAACAAAACAGCCAAAGACCAGAGGACAGCTTGTTTCTCGCGTCCGGCAAGCAGGTCACGCCGCTTTGGTGGGATGGGCTTCAGTGTCGGCGCAGGCAACGGTGTTGGCTGATTCAAGAATTCTCCTCTCAGCGAGCGCCACAGCGCTTGCACTAGTACAACGTTTCGCCATGCACCGTTGTAGGGGCAGCGCCATGCGCTGCCCGAGTGGCGCATGGCGCCACCCCTATGCATGCGTTCAGGATGTTGTCAGTTATCTTCGTTGGCCGAAAACGTTGTAGTCAAAGGTGAAGTTTATGTCCACTTCTGTGCCGGCCCCTTCAGGAAGAGCTGCAAATGGTGCAGCGTCACTAACGGCTTGAGTTGCTGCATCGTCTGCTATGGAGACGCCGGACGAGGTTATAAGTTTCACCTTGGCAATGTGTCCGTCTTTGAAGACTTTAAATGACACTTTGATTTTCTTGCTCTCGTTGCCCTTTGGCGGGTACCAGGCGCGTTTGATTTTGCGCTGAAGTTCACGCATGTAGGGGCCCATATCTACGTCCTGACCGCTTCCGCCATCACCACCGCCGCTTCCGGTACCACCACCGCCCGCCGGACCAGCTGGTGCCGGTGTTGGGTCAGCTGCAGGAGGGGCTGCGGCCGGAGCCGTAGTGAAAGGAGTTGGTTCGTTGGTCGGAATTGCAACGGCAACTGGTATCTGCACCGGTTTCGGCGGCACTACCTGACGAACTTGCGGTCGTACAACAGGTTTGGGCACCACAACCGGCTTCGGTTCAAGCTTTGGTTTCGGTCTTTCGCGCTTCGGTTCCGGACGTTTGGGTTCAGGTGGCTTTTCCGGTTGGATAAGCTCGATAACCGTTACCTGCTGTTTTGGAGGCTGAGGCGTGATGAAGAAGATCACTGCCAGCACCATCGCCGACATGATAATAAAGTGAGCAAGATAAGAACCGCTGGCCGCCTCAGGCAAAGCAAGGTTGTATTTCTCAGGCTGCTCGCCGGCACGAATGGCTATGACTGCACTGTCGTAAGCGTCACGCACGGCAAAACAAACGAAAGTCACGACCAAAGCTATATATATGAATACCGCCGGGCTCTCAACGACACCGTGAATCGGCATAGCCAGATCGAAATTCGGTTGCCTGTGCAAAGAAGTAGCGATGCCCGTGAGAAACTTGGAAACGCTTTCGCGCATGATCACAGCAGCGACCAAGGCTAGGTTAGCCAAAGTCACGGTCAAAAAGAGCGCACCCTTGCCGTACTCACCGTTTTTGAACTGCCCAACACCAGGAATTATCGAAAAAACCGCTCTGCGCCTAGCCTCGGGATAGGTCCGCATGCACAACTCAAGATAATCGACGTTATCGGCGCGATTGATCTCGTCACCGCCACCGTTATCATCTGAGTTCGCGCGGGATTTTTCCCGATGCGGCAGAAAGGTCTTCATCGACTAGTTCCCTTGTGAGCTACCACTGGCACTCGCTTCCATCTTAGTGTCCGCTGAGGTGGCGGCTGTGATTACCACCTTGCCAACCTCCACAGTGTCCGTCGACGCAGGCGTGGATGCCGATGTTGCATTAAGGAAGAGGAGTTTTCGATTAACATTTGGATCGACGAGTGACACAAACGCCGAATACTCACCGGGTGGCAATTGGCGCTTGTTTGCATCGATTGTCTTCAGTTCTTCTTCCCAAGTAATCGTCTGTCCGGGTGTCCATTTATTGGTTGGCGTTGGAGGCGTATGGACGTTCTGCAAGACTGGCTTACCATCCGAATCGCGCAGTTCAATTTGTAGGCGATAGCTTGATGGCGCGTCCTTATCGAACATACGCTCCGGACGCAATGCAGCAGCAGCACCTACGTTCACGAAGGTGAACGATGCTTTCAACGTTTGTCCGCTGGCGATCTTGTCGGAAAGAGTAGCTTTTTGACTTATCAGTTGATAGCCGATATGCGATGCGAGGTTGCCCAGCGACGCCTGCACAGCGGCATCCTCACTGGTCAAAACTTTGGCCGGAATTTCAGCAAAGCTTATGCCGTCATCAAGAACATTCTTGACAATTTTGGGCATGTCTACGACCTGGATGTTGTCCGGAAACTGAACGCCGGTAAGCGTGTCGTTATGGAATTTCAACAGCAGGCGGTAATCGTCGAACTTGTGCTTGCCTGATTCCATACCTTGCCGGGTGACGAAAACGCGCTCGCCGTAACGGTAAATAAGGTAGTCGGCAATTTCATCTAACGAGTCCTCACCGGCACGTCCGCGGATAGGTGCGTTGATGTTGAAGTTCAGATGCGCTGTGTGGAAATACTTGGGAAAGATATCCGAAACGTACTTCCAGTGCGTGACTAACTCGCGCTGGGTCATCGCATAGTCTTTTTTCAAAGCCGTTATGACTTCGACCTTTTCACCTTGCTCGTTAAGCGCCGTGGCATCCGCTCCTGGGAGCACGGAAGTGCCTCCTTGGAAGCCACCGCCGGTGATGCCTACACTATGAAGATTCGGGTTCTTGTCGTAGCGCTCGGCCATTTCCTGGACAAAGTTAGACCACTTCGCCAGATATGCTTTGTCCCAAAACAGCGGCATCAGGTGCTCACGTCCCTGAGCATCGTTGTACTTGACGGTCTTAATCCCGCCATCGATAACCCATTTGGGCAGATCGCTTACAACCTGCTTGCCGTCGCTAGTTGCAACATCGACGCCACAAGCGGATACTCGAAGAATAAGTGTCTTCCCGGATTTCTCGCAAGCTGCCAACAATTGATCTACCGTTTGCCAGTTGAAGTTCTCTTCACTCGGTTGGAGTGCGCTCCAAGGAATCAGGACCGAAAGTCCGTTTATCTTCTTATTAGCTAAAAGCTGCCCAGCGTAGTCGGCGTCCGAGAGCTTGTCGGTTGGCACGACAGCAAAGAAGCCCAATTCCTTGTTGGCTACTGCTTCAGAAGCAGGTACAGCACCGGCCTTAAACTTCTTTTTCTTGATTATCCGGTCTTGCGATTCGTTCAAATACCCTTGCTTCTTTTGGAAGGGATTGAAGTACTTGCCAATCTCACTGACACCGTCCTTGCCGTTGGCAACTGCCGGGGCAGTGGTCGCAAGAGGAATAGTAATGGCAAGCGCAAAGAAAACAGCGCCCATGCGGCGGGAAAGGTACAGCATCGCTCCTCCGGAGAGTCATACATCAACATCCTATCCGAATAACCGTTGAAGTTGCCGAGTGTTTACGGCAAATAATCATTGTCAATATATTTTGATTCATAAAGCATGCGCTAAAAGTGACACGTCATGCCCTTTTCAGTAGCCAAACACTAAACCGGTTCAAAGGTGCTAACATTTCCCTGAAATAGGCATCACCACCTGAAAGTAACGTTATGTTGTGCCTATTTCATCCAGGTGCACGCCCATGTTCATCGGAGACCTTGATTGAGCCTCACTTATTTAGGACATAGCGCGTTCAAATACCGTGTTGCTGGATTGGTCGTCTACACGGACCCTTATTATCAAGAGCCGGTCGATTGGCGGCGGCTCGAAAAAGGTGATTTGGTGTTGCTCACGCATGGTCACTTTGACCACGGCGTGATGATGGCTCCTAAACTTTACGAGGCCTGGAAGTGCAAATTTGTCGCTCCACGCTCTTTGATTACTTGGATGACTCGCAAGTTTAAGCGTACGATTCCGGCGGATGCACTGATTCCCCTGGATCACGGCGAAAGCGTGCAGATAGGTGAGTTGAAGATTACCGCTGTTCCAGCGCTGCATCCGATGACGAGAATCGGCAAGACGCTGATGGCCATGTTCATGCGCAGCCGCGCGCCGGGGAATCCCGTCAATGGCTACTTCTTCAATGGCTACTATCAGTCCGGCGACACCATCTATACGCCTGATATCGCCTCGCACTTAAAAGGGTTCGAAATCCACACGGCTTGCCTGCCTATAGGCGGCAAGTACAAAACCGCTAATCCCCAGGAAGCGCTGAGAATCGCCGAAGAGATTTCCGCCACCAGAATCGTACCTATGCATTGGCAGCCTTTAGTGGAGCAGGTTCCATTTCGCTATCAGCCATCTCATCTGGTTAAGTTAGCCAAGACCACAGGAACCATAGTTCAGATTTGCCCATTGGCCATTGGCGAAGTGCTGGAAGACAGTGGTCAGCACGTTTTCGACGGTTCAGCCCTGGCGCTATAGACGATCGACGCCCGAGTTGCCGGTCGTTCTTGGCTAAAAATCCGGGCAAACCAAAACTAAAGAGTTTGTATAAGTTTTTCATAATGATTAGGAGCCTTGTCATCATGGTTTAAAGGTTTATCTG
>JADYXS010000092.1 GCA_021772155.1 Candidatus Obscuribacter sp. | reverse complement strand
TGGCGCAGACTTTTGCAGCAATTCACGTGTATGGATCCCGGTTGTAACGCCGATAGCGTCGACACCGGCACTGCGTGCCATGTCGAGATCGAAAGTGCTGTCTCCAATGACAACGACCTGCTCCGACGGGATTCTCAACGCCTCCATTGTCAGGTGAACGGACTCCGGATGGGGCTTGTGATGTGTTACATCCGATGCTCCGACGATCATCTGGAAGTAGTTAGTGAGACCGTGATGGTCTACTACCGCATCGACCAAATGGCGTCTTTTCGAAGTTGCTACGGTAATGATGATTTGCTTGTCAGCCAAGCTCTGAAGCATGTCCTTAAGACCGGGAAAGAGCGGGCAGATCTCAACGGCCTTGCGGTCGTACTTGTCACGGTAGTTGTTGGCAAGATCCTCGTGAAACTGCGGTTCGTTTTCAGGAAACAGCAACTCCATCTGGCGCAGCAGAGGCACGCCGACAAGATGGCTCCAGCGATCGAGTAACTGTTGTGAATAACCCATCTCGTCGATGACTTCTTGCATCACCTGAACGATGCCGGGAGCAGAATCTACGAGGGTTCCGTCAAAATCGAAAATAGCGAGTTTATACACTCAGACTACCTTTCTAGTCGATTCGATGAGTTGGTTGAACCGATCAAACAGATAGCGGGCATCATGCGGACCGGGACTAGCTTCTGGGTGGTACTGCACGCAGAAAATGGGCAGGTCTTTGTGGCGGAATCCTTCAACGCTGTTGTCATTCAAATTGATGTGAGTAAGTTCGAGGTTGGACGGCAAACTGTTTTGGTCTACGGCGAATCCGTGATTTTGCGAAGTGATCTCTACCTTTCCGGTTGTCAAATCTTTGACCGGTTGGTTGCCTCCGCGATGTCCAAACTTCAGCTTGTATGTCGATGCGCCTAGCGTTATAGCTAGTAGCTGATGTCCAAGGCAGATGCCAAAGATGGGTAACTTGGATGCCACCAGATGTGGTAGCTCCTCCAAGACTTCTTTGCACGCTGCTGGATCGCCTGGACCATTGGAAAGGAATATTGCATCGGGCTTCGTCTTGAGCACTTCACTTGCTTGTGTATGAGCCGGGTACACCGTCAACTGACAGCCTAATTCGGCGAGATTTTGCAAAATGCTGCGTTTGATGCCGAAATCCATCACGGCTATCTTGTAGCCGCTAGTGCCTAGCTTGTAGACCTCCGGAGTTGTCACTTCCGACGTAAAGTCGGCGCCGGCCATTTCCTGAGACCCCCGTGCAACTTCCACAAGAGCCTGAGGATCCAATACCTCAGTGGAAATGGCGCAACGCATCGCCCCTTTGTCGCGAATGTGACGGGTAATCTCCCGTGTGTCGACATCGGAAATTCCGACAACGCCGCTCTGTTGCAAATACTGGGACAGCGAAAATGTGGCAAGCCGAGAGCTATGTCGTCGGGTCAAGTGTCTGACAACCATCCCTCTGGCAAAGATCTTGTGTGATTCGACATCGTCCGGATTTGTTCCGTAATTGCCCATCTCCGGATATGTCATCGTGATGATCTGACCGGCATAGCTTGGGTCAGTGAGGATTTCCTGATATCCGCACATACTGGTGTTAAACACGATTTCGCCGGTTGTCGTTCCGGTTGCGCCGAAGCTGAGCCCGACAAAAGTTTTGCCATCCTCGAGTGCCAGCAAGCAAGGGACTTGGCCGTTCAAAAGACCAGGTCGTGGAGATTCTAGATTCATTACTGTTATTGAGACTTTCTGTGAGTGCTTGACATGGAGGTGTGAACCTCCGGCTGAGTGCCTGTGCCCGATATACAAATCGTACGGCTTAATTCGAATGTTGTCGAGAATTCATCCATTTTAGAGCGTTAAATAATTTGCAGTTCTACACTACAGCGATTTCCAACGTTGCAGCTCTGTAGAATTAACTCGTTTCAGCTTCTCAGGCATCACAAAGGCGAGATGAACGACGCATTACAGATTTACACTAGCGCGCTGCGTTTTATGGCACCGGAAATTACTCTGGTCGTCGGTATTTTATTCGCTGCGGTCTTTAACCTATTCGCGCCCAGGCAGCGATCAGTTACGCCGATAGTATCGGTAATTCTTCTGGTCATTTCGACCGCGTTCCTGCTTCAGCAATTCAGTTTGCCGGATCGGCAGCTTCTGTTCCCCCCAGGCTTGTTCACAATTGACAGGCTGACAGTAGCCTTCGGACTGATAATTAACGCCATTGGCATCATTGTTTGTTTTATGACGATGGGCTACGAACACAAGTTTGGAAACAATCGCGGTGAGTTCTACGCAATTTTGCTCACGGCTATCCTTGCTGTTCAGTTGCTTGCCGGTACCACAGATTTGATCATGCTTTTTGTCGGCCTGGAAACTTTGACGATCTGCTGTGTGTTGCTGTCAGGATTTGCAAAGAGGGATCGCAAGAGTAACGAAGCATCGCTCAAATACTTGCTTTCAACTGCTGCCACCACTGCCACATTCCTTTATGGATTGTCGTTCCTTTACGGTTTGACTGGCTCAACTAACTATTACGAAATCGCGCCGAAAGTTTCTATCGTGTCGCAATCGCCGTCACTGGTGATGATTCTTTTGTTGATCCTGCTGTTGAGCGTTGTTGGATTCAAGCTGTCAATGGTGCCCTTTCACATGTGGGCGCCGGATGTTTACGAAGGTGCTCCAACGCCTGTTACGGCCTTCCTTGCTGCCGGTTCTAAACTCGGCGGTTTCGCCGTTGCTATCCGTCTGCTCACACTAGTATTTGGCAGTGCCGTTAGTGACTGGGGTCCGGTCCTCGGTGCCCTGGCGATTCTGTCGATGGTCATGGGTAATTTGATCGCCCTGGCGCAGACATCGCTTAAACGAATGCTGGCCTACTCATCAATTGCACATGTCGGCTACCTCTTGATTGGTTTAGTCGCTAACACCAGCGAAGGTCTCAGTGCGATGATCTTCTATCTGGTCGTCTATACGTTCATGAACCTGGGTGCTTTCTGTGCGCTTATCCTGATAGAAAATGAGACTGGCACGGACAACATCGAGGAGATGTCCGGTCTTATCCGTAAGCGCCCTATTGTGACGATTGCGCTGGCTATTTGCTTGCTGAATTTGGCCGGCTTGCCAGTGCCACCTGCCGGATTTTTGGCGAAGGTCTTTATCTTCTGGGCCGGTTTCCAGATGTACAACACGTTGGGCTATTGGCTGGTAGGCGCTGCGCTGGTAACCTCAGTGCCGGCTGTCTACTACTACACGCGTGTCGTAATCATGATGGTGGT
>JADYXS010000674.1 GCA_021772155.1 Candidatus Obscuribacter sp. | reverse complement strand
CAGTGATTCGCCATGATGTGCTCGATTTGAGGCTTTGAAGTTCTGAGCTCAGCCGAGCATTTTCGGCTCTCAGGTTGTCTAATTCGCCGCGATTGCTCTCAGCTTCTACCAGCAAACTTTGTTTGTTTTGATCGTATTCGCAGATCTCTTTGTGATGCTTTCGCCTTTGTCTTGCCGCCTCTGTTAACGCCAGGCAGGCGGCTCTGCGGAAGTCGTTGGCATCTGCCGCATCGCGTTCTGATTCTATCAGCGGCCAGCGTGACAGGTCGATCCTAGATGGCTGCAAGAGGTGCTCGATGGAATACTCTCTATCGCACACCACATACTCGGCCCAGTCAACCAGTTTGCGACCGAGACGTTCGTGCATTTGCGCCTTCGTTTCATTTTGCTTTTGAAAGTAGGCACAATAGCTATCAACCATGCGCAGCAAATCGACTGCGAAAATCCAGTCTTTCATCATGACGCTTGTGCCGGAACCGTCATGAATCCGATAACTGAACAAGACTTCGTTCAGGTAATACAAGTCGCCCTGCGTGAACATTCCGCACCAGTAATTTAGGTCTGCATACATGGCTACGTTGATGTTGAACCCCTGTCCTTTTAAGCGCGATCTGAACATGGCCGGCGCGCTAATCCAGTTCTCCATCGTTCCGATTGTGCTGCGTATTGCCTCCGCTCCAGCCAGCAGCTTTGATTCGTTGAACTTGCGCACAACCTCTATCAGGTCGCCTTTTGCGTCGATCCAGTTTCGAGCCGATGTGACTACGACAACATTCGGATTCTGATCAAGGATGGAAGCCAGCTTCTCAATGCAAGTTGGCTCGAAGTAATCGTCGTGTCCGAATAGTTCGATGTAGTCCCCAGTGCTGTCCTGAATGGTTTTGTTGAGATTGAGTGCCCATCCGAGGTTTGTGTCATTTTTTGACAGCTTTACGCGCTCATCTTTGTCCGCATACTGTTTGGCTATTGCGTAAGTCTTGTCTGTTGAGCAGTTATCAGAGATCACAAGTTCGATGTTTCTGTGCGTCTGTGCAAGCACGCTGTCGATGGCGCTGTGCAGGTATGGCTCAGCGTTGTAGACTGGCAGAATGATCGAGACTTTGCTGTTGGAGGACATGTTTATAATCCAAATAGTTGGGAGCGTTTCTCAGCTGATGCTGACCTTTTGTCTCTCGGATGCAGTGCCTTCTATTACATGCGGGCTGGGAACGGGAATAATGAACTTGCCTCCGGCATCTCTATACGCCTGCTGCTGATGCAATATTTCGTCTGCGAAATTCCAGGTTAAAAGCAAAACATAGTCTGGTGCCTGTTCGACTAGCTGTTCTGGCGGAACGATTGGCAGGTGAACGCCGGGCATCAGGAACCCCTGTTTGACAGTGCTTCTATCTGCGACAAAATCAAGCACGTCTGTTCCTACTCCGATGAAGTTCAAAAGTGTGCTGCCTTTTGCGGCGGCACCATATGCGGCGATTGTCTTTCCTGACTCTTTGAGGGAAAGCAGCAACTGGGTTAGCTCTTGGCGTAATCCGCGAACCCTATCACCAAAGTCATTGTAAGCTTCCATGGAGTCAAGTTTTAACGATTTCTCTTGTTCTCGCAAATTAATCACTGCTTGAGAAACTAGACCGCATTTTGTGATGAAAACACGCAATGAGCCGCCGTGAATTGGTAATCGTTCGACATCAGATACCAGGAGTTTGTGCCTACTACAAGCGTTTTCTACAGCCGTGAGGGTAAAGTAGAAAACATGCTCATGATATATGGTGTCAAATTCGACTTTCTCAATCATGTCCCTGGCGTAGGGAAATTCGATGATGGCGATTCCGTCGTCTTTGAGCGCCAGCTCTATGCCTGCCAGGAATCCGTTGATATCCGGAACGTGCGCAAAGACATTATTGGCGTGAATGACATCGGCTAAGCGAGCAGACGCGCGCAGCTCTTGCCCGAGCTCTCGTCCGAAAAATTCACACAGTGTCGGTATGCCTTTCTCGATCGCTACGTCGGCGATATTTCGTGCCGGTTCAATCCCGAGCACCGGAATACCGGCCTGCTTGTAATTTTGCAGGAGATATCCGTCGTTGCTCGCGACTTCGACTGCCAGGCTGTCCGGACCAAGCTTTCGTTCCGAAACGAGGCGATCTGCAATCGATTTGGAATGTTTGAGCATCGTATCTGAGAACGACGAAAAGTAACTGTAGTTACTGAAGAGGCGGGCTGGATCGACTGTGTGGGTGATTTGTAGTAAGGAGCAAGTATTGCAAAAAACTACTGCTAGTGGTGCCTTAAACTCGGGCTTGTCAATTTCATCCGGTTTTAGCAATGAGTTTGCTAATGGAGTTTCGCCGAGATCAAGTACCAGCTGTAGTTCAGTGCTGTTGCATGATCGGCATTCTGTTATTCTGCTCATTGGATCATCCTGATTGATTCGTCGAACTAGATGCGCGCTGAGGCGGAGCATGCAACGGCATTTGCCGTTGCTTCAATAGCCAGATAATTGCGATACCACTGAATTGTTTCACGCAGTCCGCGGTCCAGGCTATACTGCGGCTTCCAGTTCAACGATTTTTGAGCCTTGGACGAATCGAGGTACTGGGAATGGATTTCGCCGGCAGCATTGTTGAGAATTACCGGTTGAAGATGTTCGCAATTCATCTCTTTCTGAATGGCTTGCACTAATTCGAGCACGGAGACAGCCTTTTCTGGGCTGAAGTTGAATGCCTCTCCTACAGCCTCTCCGCGGAAGACGGACTCGCCCATCTGCAAGTAGGCACTGGTCACGTCTTTGACATAGATGTAATCCCGCAGGTAAGTTCCATCGCTGCGCAACGAGATGGGCTGGTTATTGAGGAATGAGCGAATGGTGTCGGGAACGATTCTGCTCCAGTTCAAGTCGCCGCCGCCGTAGATGTTTCCGCAGCGACCTATGGCTACTGGCAGACGATAGCTTGCGAAGTAACTCTGGGCAAGCAAATCTGTGCAAGTCTTTGACACTTCGTAGGGTTGTAGGCCTTGGAGCGGCATGCTCTCGACATAAGGTAATACTGGCGATTCACCATAGGCCTTGTCGCTAGATGCAACAATCACCGCTTTTACGTGATCGTTATGTAATCGGCAGGCCTCAAGAAGGTTATATGTGCCGCGAATGTTGGACTCGAAGGTCTGTAAGGGAGAGCGCCGGGCTACGTGTACGATGGCTTGCGCTGCCAGATGGAAAACTATTTCAATGTCGTGGTCAACGATGGCTCTTTCCACGTCACGAAATTCTTCAAGGCAGCCGCTGATGACCGAGGCTTTTGTATAGTCGCCGCTTCGGATGAATTCGCACTGCGGGTCCCAATCTCTGACCAATGCCACAACGTGAGCTTCAGCGGACTGCAGCTCTTTCACCAGCCAACCGCCGACCAATCCAGTTGCGCCCGTTACCAGTACGCGTTTGCCTTTCCAAAATTCGTTTTGCATTTCATTCCATCAAATGGCTGTCTACTGCACTATGCAGCGACACAAGATCATAGCCTACGAATCGGAGAAGCTCATGATGACCCGGTTCAAATTGACATTAGATTGATGCAAGCTAAATCTTGACAGCATTATGTAAGATCACTGGGTTGGAAGACTGTCGATGAATCCCGACAACAGGGCTGCTAGGTCGCGACTTCCGACTGATTCAAAATCATTTCTCATTTATCCCGAGACATTGCCGAAGTGAAACTTAATCCAACCAAACTTGCCGGTGCGTGCATCGTCGAACCGGAACCCATTCATGACGAACGCGGATTTTTCGTTCGAACGTTTTGTGCGGAACAGTTCGCCGCCAGTGGTCTGGTAAGCGAGTTTCCTAACTGCAGTTCATCGTTCAACCTCAAGGCTGGCACTATCCGCGGGCTGCACTACCAGAGCTCCCCGCACGAAGAAGCAAAGCTTGTGCGTTGTATCCGGGGAAGCATTTGGGATGTGATCGTTGATCTGCGTCCCGGTTCGAATACTTTTGGGCAATGGATCGGAGTCGAGTTAACAGACTCGAATAGGCTGGGCCTCTACATACCGACAGGATTCGCGCACGGTTTCCAAACCTTAATCGATAACTGCGAAGTGTCGTACCAAATCTCGGCTGCGTATGTAGCTTCGGCTTCCACAGGTATTCGATACGACGATCCGGCGATCGGTATTACTTGGCCTTTGCCAGTTTCGGTGGTTTCCGAGCGCGACTTGAGATTGCCCTTAATCAGCACGGCATTTGCTGATGCAGCGGTTACTAAATAGCTGGAAGTACTTCGACGCGACTCGTCGAGAATTAGAACTTGAGAGTCCGGGTTGGTGCGAAATTCTGGTAGGTCTGCTGTTCAGCAGCGCTTTCAGGCTTTTGCCAGACCGCCCACGGTGCATTGCCCTGTTCCCATAAGGCATTTAGTTGCGTTTTGTCTCGCAAGGTATCCATGGCTTGCCAGAAGCCGTGGTGCTTGTAAGCCGACAGCTGTCCGGTTTTGGCCAGATGTTCAAGCGGCTCATTTTCCCAAGATGTACCTTCGCTAGCGATGTGTTTGATTACGCCAGGTTCCAAGACGAAGAATCCTGCGTTGATCCATCCACCATCGCCGATCGGTTTTTCAATGAAGGCATCAACTTTTTGATCGCTTATCCAGAGCGTGCCAAAGCGTCCAGGCGGTTGAACGGCTGTAATAGTGGCTTGTAGCCCGTGGCTTTTATGAAACTCGATTTGCTTGCTGATGTTTATATCGGATAGCCCGTCGCCGTAGGTCATCAGGAACGTGCCATCGTTCACGTATTTCTCTACTCGTTTCAAGCGTCCGCCGGTCATGGTTTTATCGCCGGTATCCACCAGTGTTACTTTCCATGGTTCGGAGTTATTGCTGTGATACTCAGTGGTGCGGTTGACCAGATCGAACGTCACGTCTGCCGAGTGCAGGGTGTAGTTGGCAAAGTACTCTTTGATTACATAGCTTTTATAACCGCAACAGATAACAAACTCGTTTATGCCGAATTGCGAATAGTGCTTCATGATGTGCCAGATGATTGGCTTTCCGCCAATCTCCACCATCGGCTTGGGCACGACGCTTGTTTCTTCGCTTAGTCGCGTGCCTAGCCCGCCTGCGAGGATTACTAGCTTCACGTTCCGCTCCTTTGTTCGGCTACCGATGCGCGGCGGCTTCAATTCCAATTAGATACAAATTGATTCGCACTAATTCTTTGCATGCAATCTTTGGGCAATAATAGCAGTCTCCAAGTGAAGGGTCCCCTATGCCGTTGCATGAAAGTCCTATCAGCCCCGCAAAAGCAATCCAGCGCCCGGCAAAAGTAACTATCGATTTCGAAACAGCCGAAATCGTATTAGACGGACCTAATGGAAAGGTGACACATTCACTTTCCTCTCCGGAAGGCTTTGCTGCCGTTTCGGACGCTTGGCTGAGAGCCGGCTGGGATGCCAAATACGTATATTCGTTCTCTTGGTTCGGACGCCCGATCATTCAACTTCCTGAAGATATGGTTCGCATGCAGGAGCTGGTCTACTCGGTCAAGCCCGATGTAATTGTAGAAACCGGAATCGCCCATGGTGGTTCGGCAATTTTTTATGCTTCGCAGCTCAAAGCAATGGGCAAGGGTCGTGTTGTAGCAGTTGATATCGAGATTCGCAAACACAATCGCACAGCCATCGAACAGCATGAACTGTTTGATTTGATCACGTTGATTGAAGGTGATTCGACCGCCGACGCTGTTGTCGCACAAGTTGGAGCCCAGATCAAACCAGGCGAAAAGGTCTTGCTCGTGCTTGATTCCAATCACACTAAAGAGCATGTTTTGAAAGAGCTGAACGCTTACTCGAAATTCGTTTCTGTCGACTCTTACATAGTTGCTTTTGATGGCATTATGGAACAGGTTGTTGGTGCTCCACGCACGGACGCTAGCTGGACATGGAATAATCCCAAGCAAGCGGTGCAAGAGTTCGTCAACCAGAATCCAAATTTCGTTATTGAAGAACCGCAGTTCCCATTCAACGAAGGCTTTGTCAAAGAGCGCGTTACTTATGCTCCGATGGGCATAATTCGCCGCGTTCGCTAAACCAGGCAACGGTCTGACTTAATCCGGAATTCAAATCTATCTTTGGATTCCAGTCGATCGCTGCTCTCAATTTACTCGTATCTGCAACTAACGAGTTTGGTTCGTGTGCGATCAGCTCCGGTTCAGCTCCGAACGAGAGTAAGTGTTGCCGGTCTGTAGCCTGACCGATCAGCGAGGCCATGGCTTCCACGGAAACGGGAACTCCGGAAGCTAAATTGAATACGCCACGTCCATCATTTGCATCAATCAATTTAGTAAAACCGTCGGCAATATCTTCCACGTGGCAGAAATCGCGCAGTTGTTTCTGCAGGCGGCAATGCATCGGAGCGTTGGCTAGTAGTTTTTGGATGATTTGCGGGATGAGCCGATTCGCGCCTTCGCCTGGACCATAGACGTAGAACAGTCGGCCTACCGCTGCGCTGACGTTTTCTGCCACCAGTTGTTCGATAAAACGACTTACGTCCAGCTTTGCCTTTGCGTATGCAGTGCCTGGTTCAAAGCTGTCTGAAACCGTTTCGCTGAAATCGCCAGCGGACCAGTTGTATTCCGCACAGGTACCGGCGGTGACAACGCGTGAGGCTCCTGCGTCCAGGCATTCGCGAATGAGCCGCTCTGTTGCGTATAGCCACTCGGTATTCAACGGCGACTGCCAGTAGATTCCATGCTCGGTGTACCAGGCGAGATGCAGTAATGCGTCTGGCTTTATCTGGCGGACCATCAAAGAGGTTTCACTACTTAGTATGTCAACCTGGTGCCATTTGAGCCGCAGGTTGACCGGTGTTTCGCCGCTGCGCGACAACGCATGAACTTCGTAGCCGTTGCGCAACAATGACCGGACGCAATGTTGTCCGATGAAGCCCTGGGCGCCTGTGACAATTACTCGCTTAGCGGCGTCCGACAACAAGCTTGTTTCTCAAATCGGCATATGCGTGATAAGTCCAGGAATAGGATCGGTAAGCCATAGCCGACGCGTCGATTACTTTGCCCTTGATCGCGCTAAACGACGGATGGAATT
>JADYXS010000673.1 GCA_021772155.1 Candidatus Obscuribacter sp. | reverse complement strand
TTCAAACAGTTGCGCGCACCAGCATTGGGACCGCGACAGACACTGCCATCCGGCAGCTTCAGCTGAACAATCGGACAAACAAACCAGAAATCGGTAGGCGAACAAACGACCGGTATGCCACGACTCTTCGCCACGTCAATGATCGATGCAGACAGGTTCTGAGCATGGAAGATGTGCAGCAAATCCGGCTTGTAATCATCCATTTCTTTAGCGAAAGCAGCAGCCATGCCGGGATGCATATACTCATGCTCGAACGTAGAATTGCGCAGCCGAAGCGGTTCGCGAAATACCTTTACGGATATACCTTCATAGTTGTACTCGGCAAAGTCCGGGCCGTCCGCATGGCGAGCGTCGGTGTCCGGCGGATCAGCTGTAATGACGCGCACTTCCAAACCACGGCGCTGCAACTCCTGCGCTACTTTAAGCGTCAGGACTTCGGTCCCCGCGCGGTGCTCGGGGAAAAATTTGTGCACCGTAAGTAAAACTCTTTTCATCCTGAGTCCGGGACGTGAGGTAAGGGCGATGCATGGCATCGCCCGGGCTGGCCCGGCCCTACAAGCTCTCTCTGTATATCTGCTTGAGCCAAACAGCAGCGCATCATACAGCAATCGAGTCAATACTTCATGGCATCCCTTTCAACCTAGTCAGGCTGTGTGAAATGTCTTTCAAATAGTTAGCAATCGCGCCAGATACTATACTGATAGTACGTCCCTTCGAACGTGAACAATGAGAATCTGCCTCATCTCTCGTGAATATCCACCCGAAACAGGCTGGGGTGGCATCGCGACATTTACCCGCCATCTAGCCCATGGACTGAAAGAAATCGGCAACGAAGTAGTTGTCGTATCGCTGGCCGAGGGCTGCGATCCCAAAGTAGTCGATGACGACGGCGTCACTGTCCATCGCGTGCAGCATTTCGTCGTACCTGGTGACTTGGGCACCGTATCGATGTGCATGCCGTATAGCAGCTACGTGCTCAAAGCCACAGCCGCGCTGTGGCAGAAGTTCTTCGAGTTGCACGAGCAAAACCCCTTCGACGTAGTCGATACACCCGAACTTCTGGCTGAAGGAATCTATCCGGCCGTTACCAAAGTAGCACCGCTCGCAATCAGGCTTTACACTCCGCATTCTAAATTCATAGCAGAACATCTTCACAATGTGACGGCAAGCTTCGACCATCAATTCGTTGCCATGTTGGAACGCGTCGCGATGTTGTCGGCTGACATCATCACATCCCCCAGCAACGACCTTGCCGATTACGTTGCCGAAGATCTCGGCTACCCACGAGAAAAAATCGATCTCATCCGCAATCCGATAGACCCAGATGTATTCAGCCCGGACGGTGAATGCGCCCTACCTCCGGCAGAAGGACTGCGGGTCTTGTTCGTCGGACGGCTCGAGGAACGCAAAGGCATCAAGTATCTTGTTGAGGCTATTCCTGAGATCTTGAAGACTTGCCCAGACACTGAGTTCGTTATCATTGGTGCTGACACCGTTAACTCAAGCGGTGGACAGAGATCCGTGCTCAACGATTTGCGCGATTTCCTCGCCCGCAGCCGTGTCTTAAATCGGGTCAAATTCATTTCGCGTGTTGCCCTTGATGAACTCCCCGGGTACTATCGCTCAGCTGATGTCTGCGTTGTGCCCTCGATCTACGACAACTCACCTTATACCTGCCTGGAAGCCATGGCTTGCGGACGTCCAGTAGTGGGCACCTCCGGTGGTGGCACCAGGGAATACGTCACGGACGGGGAATGCGGCGTTATAGTCGAACCTCGCAATAGCGTAGCGCTCACAGACGCTATTGTTTATCTTCTTAAGGACGGGCGCGCCAGGCTTCGTATGTCCGAAAACGCCCGCAGGCGGGTTATGGATAAGTTCCAACGCAAACAGATTGCCAGGGAAACAATGGTGCTCTACGAACGCGCCCGTATAAATTTCATCGCTAAGAATAAAACCCTATACCTTAAAGATCCTGGCCACGCGTTGTCCGATGCGGCTGTTTTTCTCTATTCCTACGACAAGATGCTTTATGACTTGCTCTACAAGCAATCCTATCGATTCCGTATCCGACATTGGTGGCGCCTGGGCTCGGCCCGTCCGCGATTGCTCGCTGCTCGCATCTTGCTGCGGGTAGCCAGAACCGTCACCGGAGTTATCGTGCCGAAAAGCAGCGCCCAACCAGCTTTCGTGCAGTGGCTCGAAAAACAGATAGAAGACAAACAAGAAGAACCCTTAGCCAATATCAGTCGTAAGAGCTAGGAGGCGGGGTATTGCGCGCTGTGTCAAGAATGACAAAAAAAGAGCGGCAAAGCGAGTTCACTCAAGGCAGAAAGGGTGGCTACGGTCATGCAGTCACCATTGGGCTAATCGTGCTGATCGCTTTTGCGGCAAGATATTGGTTCAACTTTAACGCCCCACACATCAACAACTATGGAAGTTGCGATGCGTCAGAATACCTACGCAAAGGTCAGGCACTGTACAACTTAAAGGATATGCCGTTCAGCTTTTGGCAGGATTGCTGGCAAGTGCTTACCGGACACAGCAGTGCTGCAACCATGGAGCAAGTCCGTCATGGATTTGCTCCATTGAGGGATCTGTACATCAGCGGCATGACCTTTCCTCTGTTTCTTGCGGCAAGCTATGCGCTGGTCGGAGCACCCTTCGAGATTCTCAACTGGCAGGTTCCAGTATTTGCACAGTCAGTCCTGTCCGCTCTTACCTGCGGGCTCATAGCACTGACTGCCGGCCTGGCATTTTCCCGTCCGTCTGGTTACCTGGCGGGATTGGTCGCTGCTCTCTACCCGGCATTCATCATCAATAGCGGTCGACTCTACTCGGAGACTTTCGCTGCCTTTCTCCTTAGTGCCGTCATGTACCTGACAGTACGCGGGTTCTGCATTGAAAGCGGCTGCCTGAGCGCCCTACAACATTCCTTCCTGAACGGTCTGGCTGTTGCAGCATTGCAATTTACGCGATCGGTCATGGTAATCGTGTCCGCAGCGCTTCTTCCTATCACCTTCATGCAATACGGGCTGCGGAAGGGATTGCTTGCCACCATCGGATTGTTAATTGGGTTCGCGATTGTGGCTCTACCGTCGTTAGCTTTCCAGCAGCTGGCATACGGATCATCGACACTGGTCGTTGACAGAGTCGGTAACTACAACTTTTTCATCGGCAACAACATTGACACCGCCGGTTGGCTTTCCTTCCCGTACCCGGACGGGCGCGGCATTGATGCCAAACCGATGGCGACACTGGCTCAAGAAAGTATCGGCAAGAATCCGCGTCGCTGGCTCCAGCTGTTCGAGGACAAGCCGCTACGACTGCTCAAGTTTCCCTGGAACGATTTCGGCACTCCCATTGGCGCTTTTACTTTCAACTGGCAGGTGTTATTCCACCAGCTAACTTTAGTGCTCGCCTTTATCGGGGCGGCACTGGGATTCACCCTGCGCGGAAAAGAGAGCTCAGAGGATTTACGGTACGAACCGGCAAATGGCCGGCCGAAAGATCCGACAATGGCGCGGCTTTTCTTGCTCTTCCTGTTTTGTATGCACTTGGTTTACCTGTTCTTCATCACGGTGCCGCGCTATAACATCACTGCAATGCCGGTAATTATCGTCTTCTGCGGAGCTGGCATCGTTGCACTTTGCCGCCTACTCGCGGCCCGCGGCGGCATCCTACCAGCTATTTCCATGGTCTTTGTGTGCGGTCTACTTTTTGCCGCAAGCAACCTGAACTTCCCAGCCGCTTTTGCCACCGCTTTCGGTGCCAAGGCAACCGTCGGGGGATTCGTCTTCCAACACGCACTGCTTGCATTGTCGTTCGTTGGGCTGTGCGCTCTTCTGGGCATTGCCATTAAAGCTCTGGCGCGTCCCAGCAACTTCGAATCAAGACGTCCGCCTGGAACCGCCTTTGCCTACGCGATAGTGCTAGCCGTGGCAGTTTTACTTTTCCCACTCACCGTCATACCGTCGGCAGCAAACGGAAGATGGTACGAATGGCGCGCTCATATGGATCAGCCTGCGCAAACCATTTCACAACAAATCAAAGTACCGGCTGATCTAGCAAAGGTCATTGA